>JBJXGS010000109.1:0-27515 GCA_046160545.1 Burkholderiales bacterium | reverse complement strand
GTCATCGCGCCGCACCCGCTGGCGACGCTGCGCTTCGACGCCTGCCGCGTCCCGGCCGCCGCCCTGCTGGGCGAGGAGGGCCAGGGTTTCAAGCTGGCCATGGGCAATCTGGACATCTTTCGTGCTTCGGTGGCGGCAGCCGCGCTGGGTTTCGCGCGCCGCGCCCTGGATGAGTCGGTCGCACGCGTCAAGTCGCGCGCCATGTTCGGCGGCAAGCTGGCCGACCTGCAACTGACCCAGGGCACGATCGGCGAGATGGCCACCATGATCGATGCCGCCGCGCTCCTCACCTACCGCGCCGCCTGGCTGCGCGACGCCGCTCCGGTGGCCGGGCAACGCACCACGCGCGAGGCGGCGATGGCCAAGATGACCGCGACCGAAAACGCCCAGGCCGTGATCGATCGTGCGGTGCAGCTCTTCGGCGGGCTCGGCGTTACCTCAGGCGAGATGGTCGAACGGCTGTACCGTGAGATCCGGGCCCTGCGCATCTACGAAGGCGCGACCGAGGTGCAGAAGATCATCGTCGCGCGCGAAACCCTCAAGTAGCGACGCAGATTCCACCGCCGCTCCCGCCGCGTCACGCTTCCATCGCTCTCCCGCAACGGCCGCCATGACCCGCACCGCCCACCCGGACACATTCGCACGCGACCGCCTGCCGCCCAAGGCGCAGTGGCCCGACCTCAACTTCGACCTGCCGGAACTGCGGTACCCGGAGCGCCTGAACGCCGCCGCCGAACTGCTCGACACGCACGTCGCCGCAGGACGCGGCGACCGCACCGCCATCTGGATGCCGGTCGATGGCAGGCCCGTGGCAGCCACCTACGCGCAACTGCAATACCGCGTCAACCAGATCGCCCGCGTTCTTGTCGAAGACCTGGGCCTCGTCCCCGGCAACCGCGTGTTGCTGCGCGGGCCCAACAACGCGATGATGGCGGCCAGCTGGCTGGCGGTGATGAAGGCGGGGCTGGTCGCGGTGGGCACCATGCCGCTCCTGCGCGCCAAGGAGTTGCAGCAGGTCATCGACCGCGCGCAGATCAGCCATGCGCTGTGCGACGCTGCACTGTGGCAGGAAATCGCGAACTGCACCAACCCGAACGGCGATCATTACTGCCCGACGCTCGAGCGCATCTGCTATTTCAACGACGGCGAGTCCGGCTCGCTCGAAGACATGATGGCCGGCAAGCGCGGCGAGTTCACGGCCGTCGATACCGCCGCCGAGGACGTGGCGCTGATCGCCTTCACCTCGGGGACGACCGGGGTGCCCAAGGGCACGGTGCATTTTCATCGCGACGTGCTCGCCATGTGCGACTGCTTTCCGCGCTCCTGCCTTGGGCTTGTGGCCGACGACGTCATCTGCGGCACGCCGCCCCTGGCTTTCACCTTCGGCCTGGGCGGCATGCTGGCCTTTCCGCTGCGCGTCGGAGCGGCCACGGTGTTGACCGAGAAGAACACCCCCGATTCGCTCCTGGCGACGATCGCGCAGTTCAAGGCAACCGTATGCTTCACCGCGCCGACCTTCTACAGGCAGATGGCCGAACTGGCAAAGGCGCACGACTTGCGGACACTGACCCGCTGCGTGTCGGCCGGCGAGGCGCTGCCGGATGCGACACGGCAACACTTCAAGTCCGCCACCGGCATCGAACTCATCGACGGTATCGGCGCCACCGAGATGATCCACATCTTCATCTCGCACACGCCGGCGACCGTGCGCCGCGGCGCGACTGGCTATGCGATTCCGGGCTACCGCGCCAAGGTCATCGATGAAAACGGCCGGGACTGCCCGCCCGGCGTCGTCGGGCGCCTTGCCGTACAGGGACCGACCGGTTGCCGCTACCTCGATGACGAGCGCCAGAAGATCTATGTGCAGGACGGCTGGAACGTCACCGGCGACGCCTATTCGATGGATGCCGACGGCTATTTTTTCTATGCCGCCCGCGCTGACGACATGATCATCACCGCCGGCTACAACGTCGCGGGGCCCGAGGTGGAGTCCTCACTGCTGGCACACCCCGCAGTGGCCGAGTGCGGCGTCGTCGGCTTGGCCGACCCCGAGCGCGGCCAGATCGTCAAGGCGTTCGTGGTCTTGAAACCCGGCTTCAACGCTAGCGCAAAACTCGCGCGAATCCTGCAGGACCACGTGAAGGCTGACATCGCGCCCTACAAGTACCCGCGCGCGGTCGAATTCGTCGCCGCGCTGCCGCGCACCGAGACCGGCAAGCTGCAGCGTTTTCGCCTGCGCCAGGCGGCCGCGGCATAGCCTTGCCGCGCGCAGCGACCCTGCCCCGGCCTGCCGCAGGGCCGGCGGCTACTTGCCGAACGCGCCAAAGACCTTCTTGACGATGTCGGTGCCGCGCCCCACGGGGTCGGCACGGATCGCTTTTTCCTCGTCGGCCATCATGAGGAAAAGCCCGTCGAGCGCCTTTTGCGTCACAAAGGTCTCCACACTGGCCTGATCCCCCTTGATGACGCCCAGCTGCGCGCCGCGGCCGGCCAAGTCATTGTACTTCTTGGCCAGACCGACCCGCTCGGTAACCTTCTTCACCACCGGCAGGAACTTGCCGCGCAGCGTGTCGGTGGTCTTGGACTTGAAGTACTGGGTGCCGGAATCCTGCCCGCCGCTGATGATGCCCTTGGCATCCTGCACGGTCATGGCCTTGATCGCGCCAACGAACACCGGCTTGGCTTCGGTCACCGCCGTTTCGGCGGCGCGATTGATCGACAGATGCAGTTCCTCGGCCTGCTTCTTCATGCCCAGCGTGTTGAGGATGCCGCGCGCGTCCTCGAGCACCTTGGGCAGGGGGATCTTGACCTTGGCGTTGTTCCAGAACCCGTCGACGACCCCGAGTTTCTCGATCGCCTTCAAGGTAGAGGAATTGAGGGCAGACTTGAGGCCTGCGGCGGCGTCCTGATTGGTGATGTCGCTCCACGACACAGCCTGCGCATGACGCGCCGTCAAACCACCGGCGGTCAGCGCGAAGAGCCCTTTGACCGCACGCCGCCGCGTAATATGATGCCTCATCGATCCTCCGGAACATGACTTGAACACGACACACCGATTAAGCCCGATCGCGCTCGCCTTGGCAATAGCAGCGCTGGTCTTCGGCGTGACCGCGTGGAAGGTCTTCACCGGCGTGCGCGCCGCGCCCGAGGTGCAGTTCGCGACCCTGTCCGGCGAGCTCATCAACATGAGCGACCTGCGCGGCAAGGTGACTCTGGTCAATTTCTGGGCCACCTCATGCGCGCCCTGCGTCAAGGAAATCCCGGCCCTGGCAGAGACTCATCTGCGCTACAAGTCGCGGGGCTACGAGACCATCGCCGTGGCGATGGATTTCGACCCGCCCAACTACGTCAAGGCTTTCAGCGAGCGCAACGCGCTGCCCTTCAAGGTGGCGCTGGATGCGCGCGGCGAGATCGCCAGGCGCTTTGGCGACGTGCGCGTCGTACCGACCACCTTTCTCATCGATCGCCAGGGCCGCATCATCCGCACCTGGCTGGGCGAACTCGACTTCAAACAGCTCGCCCCGGTGCTCGAGGCGGCCCTCAAGGAACCGGCTTGACCGAAAAGCCCGAGGAGCCGTCCCGCCGCTGGGTGTGGATGGACAAATGGGACCCGGGTACCTGGGAGACGCCCGACAATCCCACGCTTCTGACGCGCATCCTGGCGGGCGTGGCCCTGGTGATCGTCGTGGTCATGATCTTCTACGTCCCGCTCAAGGTGATCGGCATTCTGTAGCCATCGGGCTGCGGGATTGCCCCGCGCCCGCCACCCCTGCGGTCAAGGCCGGCTCAGGCGACGCCGGCTGAATGTGCCTGCGCGTCGGCGTGGTAGCTCGAACGCACCATCGGCCCGCAGGCCGCATGCGCGAAACCCATGCGCCTGGCCTCGGCCTCGAATACGGCGAACTGGCGCGGCTCGACATAACGCAGGACCGGCAGGTGATGTCCGGAGGGTGCAAGGTACTGGCCCAGGGTAAGCATGTCGACATCGTGCGCGCGCAGGTCGCGCATGACCCCGAGGATCTCTTCGTCGGTCTCGCCCAGGCCCAGCATCAGTCCCGACTTGGTCGGCACGTGCGGGTGCGCCGCCTTGAACTCCTTGAGGAGCATGAGCGAATACGCGTAGTCGGAGCCCGGCCGTGCCTCGCGGTACAGGCGCGGTACGGTCTCTAGGTTGTGGTTCATCACGTCCGGCGGGGCCGCGGCGAGGATGGCAAGCGCGCGCTCGCGCCGGCCGCGGAAGTCGGGGGTCAGGATCTCGATGGTCGTCGCCGGCGAGGCCTCGCGCACGGCGCGGATGCATTCGACGAAGTGCGCGGCGCCGCCGTCCTTGAGGTCGTCGCGATCCACCGAGGTGATGACCACGTACTTGAGCTTAAGCGCCGCGATGGTCCTGGCCAGGTTGCGCGGCTCCTCGGCATCGAGCGGGTTAGGCCGGCCGTGGCCGACATCGCAGAACGGGCAGCGCCGGGTGCAGATCGCGCCCATGATCATGAAGGTCGCGGTGCCCTTGCCGAAGCATTCGCCGATGTTCGGGCAGGAGGCCTCCTCGCAGACCGTGTGCAGGTCATGCGCGCGCAGGATCCCTTTGATCTCGTCGAAGCGCGTGGAAGGAGAAGCCGCCTTGACGCGGATCCAGTCCGGCTTCTTCAGTGTCGTCGCACCCACCACCTTGACAGGGATGCGGCGGATCTTGGACTCGCCCTTGAGCTTCTCTCCCTGCACCAGCGCCATGGTCTAGCCCTTCTTGAACTGCGCGCCGTCGACCCAGAACGGACCGATGGCAAGGTGATCGACGCGCTGGTCCACGACCGCCTGCACCGCCTCCTGCGGCCCGCAGACGATCGGCTCTTCGTGCACGTTGAAGCTCGTATTGAGGATCAGCGGGATGCCCGAGAGCTGGCGATAACGCTCGATCAGCGCCCAGTATCGCGGATTGCGATCGCGCCGCACAAGCTGCGGCCGTGCCGTTCCATCGACATGCACCACCGCCGGGATACGCGGCTGCCAGGCCTTCTTCACATCGAAGGTGATGGTCATGAACTCGGCCGCGTGGCGCCCCGGCTCGACATTCTCGAAGACTTCGTCGGCGTACTCTGCCAGCGCGGAGGGCGCGAAGGGCATGAATTCGCTTCGCTCCAGGCGTGCGTTGAACCAGTCGTTGATCGATTTGTCGGTCGGCGCGGCGACCATCGAGCGATTGCCCAGGGCGCGCGGGCCGAATTCCATCGCGCCCTGGAACCAGCCGATCACCTGGCCGGAATGAATCGCCTGCGCGGTCTTTTCCGTGACAGCCTCGACGCCCAATTCTTCGTAAGCCAGGCCGCGCGCATCGAGTTCAGAGCGGATCTCGCCTGGCGTCGGTTCCGGGCCCCAGTAGACAGTCTCGAGCACATGCCTACGCTCGCGCAGGTAGCCCGGCTGCAGACGATCCAGGACCATGAGGGCGGCGCCCACGCTGTTGCCCGTGTCCGACATGCCCGGGAATACGAACAAGGACTCGCACTCGGGCAGCGCGGCGATGCGCTGGTTGAGCTTGACGTTGGCGAATACTCCGCCGTTGACGGCCAGCTTCCGTTGTCCTGACTCGACGAGGAAGTTCCTGACCAGCGCGACGATGGTCTCCTCGAAGACCGTCTGCGCCGCCGCAGCGACGTTCTCGCGTGTGTGTCCGCGCATGGCCTCGCCGATATAGATCTTGCGGTGGTCGACCGCGCGGTCCATGTCGGCGAAGTCGGAGTCAAGGCCATGGCCGTCCGCCGACAGACGCATGGCCCGGCGGAAGGCATCGGCCAATGGCTGAGGGTCGCCGTATGCTGCCAGCCCCAGCACCTTGCCCTCATGGCGCAGTGGCCGAAAGCCGAGGTGCTCGGTCACGTCCATGTAAAAAAAGCCCGGCGAGCAACCCGGGGTCTCGGAGACATGGCTGATCGTGATCTTGCCGTCCTTGAACACGCCAGAGGTGTGGTGCATGCCGAGGTCACCCTCGCCATCCATCGAAATCACCGCGGCCTCGTCGAAACCGGCATAGAAGGCCGCTGCCGTCGCATGCGTCATGTGATGATCGACGAAATGCACCTGGCAGTCGGCGCGGTAGCCTTCGTCGCGCAGGAACTTGGCCTCGCGCCAGAAATCCGAGAACTTGGCCGTCGGCTCCTTGTCGCGGATGTGCTTCAACACCTCGTTCAGGAAGTACTGGGTGTTGCTGCGCTTGCCTTGCAGTTCCTTCCAGGCGCGCGACAAGCGGCGTTCGATTTCCTTTGCCAGCTCCGGACGCCGGCAGTACACCTCCGGCACGTGGCAATAGTTGGTTGCGATGTGGTCGACGTCGGTGCGCTTGGCGCCGGCCATCGCCAGGCAGGCGTCGATGGCGAGATTGGGCAGGTGTCCGCCGTCGCTCTTGATGCGCGAGATGCGCTCTTCGCTGATCGCGGCGACGAGTTCGCCGTCGCGAAACACGCAGGCGGAGGCGTCGTGGGAAGAGCAGATGCCGAGAACGAGGGCCATGGTCTAGTCGTGTGCTTCGAGAAAATGGGCAAGGTGAAAAGCGAGCCGTGCGCGCGCGACCGGCATCGCGACGGCGATCCCCTGGGCGGCGAGGCTGGTCGTCGCCAGCCCCGCGTATCCGCAGGGGTCAATGCGCGAAAACGGCTCGAGATCGCAATCGACATTGAGGCTCACGCCGTGATAGGCGAGGCCACGCGAGACCTTCAGGCCGAGCGCAGCGATCTTGGCGCCCGCGACGTAGACACCCGGCATGCCCGCACGACGCGCGCCGGCCAGACCATAGGCATCGAGGGTCTCGATGACGGCGCCCTCGATGGCACGCACGAATTCGCGCACCTTGAGGTCGCGACGCTTCAGGTCGACCAGCAGGTAGACGATCGCCTGACCGGGGCCGTGCCAGGTAACCTGCCCGCCGCGGTCGGACCGCAGTACCGGAATCGTGCCCGGCGAGCGCACGTGCTCCTCGCGGCCGGCCAATCCGAGGGTGTACACCGGGGGGTGCTCGGTGAGCCAGAGTTCGTCGGCGTCACGCGCGCCACGCGCGGCCACATGCGCGCGCATGCGGGCGAGCATCGCCGCGTATTCGCTGCGCCCGGCATCCAGCGTGCGCACGCTCAGGCGTGTCCCTGCATCGACGGCTGCGGTCGCGCTCACAGTGCCATGTTCACCATCGGATGATCCGACAGTTCCATGTAGAGAGCGTCAAGCTGCTCGCGCGAGGTTGCGCGAATCACGAAGGTGAGGCTCAAGTACTTGCCTTCGCGCGAGGGGCGCATGCCCAGTGTCGACTCGTCGAAGTCCGGCGCATGGCGGCGTACCAGCTCCACCATGGTCTGCGCGAATCCCGGCTGGGTGCGGCCCATGACCTTGACGGGAAAGTCGACCGGATACTCGATGAGCGAAGCCGGGACTGTCATGGCAGCCTCTGCAGGATTCGTCTGGTCGGCACTACAGCGCCGCCTTGGCGGCGTCGAATGCTGCGCGGATCCTGGCAAACATCGGCCCAGGCCGGCCGGCCCCGGCGCCATTTCCGACCGGCACGCCGTCCAGGCGTGTAATCGGCAGGACTTCCTTGGTCGACGACGACAGCCACAACTCGTCGGCGCCGCGCACCTCTGCCTCCGCGATCGGGCGCATGGTCAGCGGCAACCCGGCCTCGCGCGCCAGGTCGATGGCGGCGTCGAGAGTGATGCCGGGCAGCATGAGGTTGCCCTGCGGCGGCGAAAGGATGTTGCCATCCTGCACCACGAGCACGTTCGAGGCCGAGGCCTCGGTCAGGAAGCCGTCGCGGAACATGACTGTCTCCAAAGCGTCGTGATCGGCGGCAAACTGGCGCATCAGCACGTTGCCCAGGAGCGAGGTCGACTTGATGTCGCAGCGCAGCCAGCGGTTGTCGACTGCCGTGACACAGGCCACGCCCGTGGCGTAGGTCTCGCGCGAGGGCGTTGCCAGCGGGTTGGACATCATGAAGACCGTCGGCTTCGCATCGCTCGGGAAGGCATGGTCGCGCCGAGCCACACCGCGGGTCACCTGGAAGTAGATACCCTGGTTCTCGAAGGACTGGCGCGCGATGACCCCGGCTACCAGCGCACGCCATTCCTCGCGCGAATGCGGGTTGACGATCTTGATTGCAGCAAGGCTGGCCTCGAGTCGCGCCAGGTGGCCTTCCATGCGAAACGGCTTCCTGCCGTACACGGGTACAACCTCGTAGACACCGTCGCCGAAAATGAAACCGCGGTCCAGCACCGGGACCGTCGCCTCTTCGATAGGCATCCAGCGACCATTCAGATAGACCATCGCATCACCGCCTTGCATCAACTCTTGGAAAACCACAGGCGTACCGTGTCGATGGCACGCCCCAAAACGCCGGCGCCCGCCACGGCGTTCAACGCGATCACCGGCGCGCTGGCGATTTCGCGGCCGTCGACGGTGACCTTGAGGCTGCCGACGGCCTGCCCGCCCGTGATTGGCGCCATGAGGGGCTTCATCGATGTCAGGGTAGCCTTGACGCGAGCGGCTTCGCCCTTGGCGACGACGACGTAGAAATCGCGGTCGAAACCCGCCTTGAGTTCGCGTGCCTCACCCTTCCAGACCTCGAGGTTCGCAACTGACTGCCCCTTTTCGTAGAGCCGCACCGCGTCGAAATTGACAAAGCCGAAGTTGAGGAGTTTTTGCGATTCCGTGGCACGCGCGGTTTCGCTTTGCGCGCCGAGCACCACCGCGAGCAGGCGGCGCGGGCCGCGCTTTGCCGAGGAAATCAGGCAGTACCCGGCCGCATCGGTGAATCCCGTCTTCATGCCGTCGACGTGCGGGTCCATCCACAACAGGCGATTGCGATTGGACTGGGTGATGTTGTTGTAGCTGTACTCCTTCATCGAGTACAGCGCGTAGTGCTCGGGAAAATCGCGCTGGATCGCCCCGGCCAGCCGCGCCAGATCGGCCGCCGTGGAGTAGTGCTGCGGGTCGGGCAGGCCGGTGGAATTGCGAAAACTGGTGTTCTTGAGCCCCAGGCGCGCAGCTTCACGGTTCATCGCGGTCGCGAAGGCCTCTTCGCTGCCGGAAATCAGTTCCGCCAGCGCGACGCAGGCGTCGTTGCCGGACTGCACGATCATGCCGCGGATGGCCTGTCCGACAGTGACAGGCTTCTTGGGCTCGATGAACATGCGCGAGCCGACTGCCTTCCAGGCCCGCTCCGAGACCGGCAGTGCCTGATCCTCTCTAATCGTCCCGGCCTTGAGCGCGGCAAAGGTCAGGTAGGCGGTCATGAGCTTGGTCAGGGACGCCGGTTCAAAGCGTTCCTCGCTCATGTGGCTGGCAAGCGTCTGGCCGCCGGTCATGTCCAGCAGCAGCCAGGCGCGCGCGTTGATCACCGGCGCAGGCACGCCCTGCGCGAACACCTGGCTGGCAAGCATCAGAAGGAAGGCGCCGAAGACGGCGCGGCAAGCGGCTGGAAGAGGCACGAAAAGCGCAAAAAGGCTTGAAAAATCAAGCCTTAAATTATAGCTTGCCGGTGCGGTCCGAGCCCTGCTCGGCACACCACGCCGCGCGCAGGATGGCCTTCAGGATATGCAGGCGCCGGTGAAAAAAGTGATCGGCGCCGGGAATGACGGTGACCGGCAGTTCCTGCGGCTCGGCCCAGCGCAATACCAGGTCCAGGGGCACGACGTCGTCGCGGTCGCCATGGATCACTACGGTATCGGCCGGCACATCCTCGACCCGTCCGCGGGTGACCGCGGTGCCTACGAAGACCATGCGCCTGAAGACCCGCTGTCTGGCCAGCCGTGAGAGCACCAGCGAACCGAACGAGAATCCTGCGCCAAAGAGCGGTACATCTGCCGGAATGGCTTCGCTTTCGCGGACCGTGTCGACGACGCAGGCCAGGTCGTCGACCTCGCCAACGCCTTCGTCATGAGTGCCTTCGCTGGCACCCACGCCGCGAAAATTCGGTCGCACCGCAACGTAGCCGAACTCGACCATGCTGCGGGCCAGGGTCTGCACCACCTTGTTGTCCAGCGTCCCGCCGTAAAGCGGGTGCGGGTGCGCGATGAGCGCCAGACCGTGCACGGCACCGGCGGGACGCTCGATCACCGCCTCGATCGCGCCGGCCGGGCCGGCCAACAGCACGCGCGATGCGGCCGGCATCAGATGCGCAGGCGCTCGACGATACAGCCGTTCTGCAAGTGCGACTCGACGATTTCGTCGATGTCGCTCGCATCCACGTAGGTGTACCAGACACCTTCCGGATAGACCACCACGCAGGGACCTTCCTCACAACGGTCCAGGCAGCCGGCGTTGTTGACGCGCACAGCGCCTTCGCCGGCCAAACCCAGCGACTTGACCTTTTTCTTGGCGTAGTCGCGCAGCCCCTGGGCGTCCTTGGCCGCACAGCAGGGGCGCACCCGGCCGTCGGCGTCAGGTTCGCGCTGATTGGTGCAGAAAAAGACGTGATGTCGATAAAAGCTCATGGGCAGAACGCGTCGCGAAGATGAACGTGGAAGTATACGGGGCGCGGCTGGAGGAAGATCGATCAGCCGCGCCCGCGCGCCGCAACTGCCAGCGCGAAAGGCACCCACAGAAGGACCAGGAATGGCCAGGCAGCCGAGACCAGCTGGGTCAGGCCGTTGAAATTGAGAAAGCGCCCGGGATTGAGTTCCTGCACGGTCGCGGCGTAGTAGGGGTTGGGCGGCGTGAAGTTGACCACCACGGTGCAGAACGTCACCGCGATCGCCGCCAGGGTCAGGAGCATCGCGCGCGGCAGGAAAAACACCAGCAAGAGCGCCAGCGTCCCGCCGCCCATCCCGCGCAAAGCACCAGGCGTCATCCAGGCCAGCGCATGCTCCGGAGGAAACAGGACCACCTGCGACAGCGTGCGCACCGCGCAGGCGGCGATCACGAAAGCGAGGACCAGGAAAAGGCGCGGCGCGGAAGGTGCCAATGCCGAAGCCATCAGCGCCCCCGCTGCAAAAACACTCGCGCCGGTGACCGCGGTCTCGACGCGCACGAATTCCGCCGGCGTGAACGGATAGCCGGAGACAGGCCCGAGCCAGGTGATGAGACTGCCGTGACCGAAGAGCAGACTTTCCGGATAGAGCACCGCGAACAGCCACAGGACCGCGAGGATCAAGGCGCGGGCGGCGACCGGTGCAGGATCGATCCAGCCACCCGCGGCATGGGTGATCGCGCCGCCGCCGATCGACTTGACGCCAAGCGCCGCGGCAAGCGCTCCGGCCAATGCGCCGACAGCGTTTGCGGCCAGGTCCGCCAGGGAAGGTGTACGGCTGGGCAGATAGGTCTGCAGGGACTCGAGCCCTCCCGAGAGCAGAACGCCCAGCGCGAACGCCACCGGCACGGCCAGGAGCAGGCGCCAGCGCGCCGCAAGGGCCAGCACGACCGAGGCACCAAAGGGAAAGTAGGCGGCGGCATTGAGGCCTAGGTCAAATGGCAGGGTTGCGCGCGGCCACTTGGCAAGCCAGGCCCACGGCGACAACCCGCTGTCACGCCAGCCCGTCCATGGGTGCAGGGTCGCATAGACAATCAG
This sequence comes from Burkholderiales bacterium, assembly GCA_046160545.1. Lineage (GTDB taxonomy): Bacteria > Pseudomonadota > Gammaproteobacteria > Burkholderiales > JAEUOS01 > JAEUOS01. The sequence goes on along the minus strand of JBJXGS010000109.1, from coordinate 15,973 downwards.
CACCACGTACACCAGACAGAATTCCCGCGCCAGCGGCGAATTCCGCGAAGACCGCATCAGCTACCCCCGGCCCAGCCCAGCACGGCCTCGATGAGGCGGTCGGCACTGCGCGCGAGGGCCGCTGCGCCCCCGGGGCCGTCCGGTGTCGCGGCGGCTTCCTCGATGATGAATTGCCGCTGCCGCACGACCTCGCGTCCCGCGGACAGGGTCGCACGCGCGCGCAGCACGGCCCGGCTCGACTTTTCGGCATCAAAGTGCTGTACGAATTCATCGACATCGATGCGCAGCGCCGGCCCGGCACCGCCCAGCACGACGCGCGAGGCGACCGCACGTTCCTTGAAGCGTGCCTCGATGAGGGCCGGCGCAGTGCCGATCCAGCGGGTCTGCGCGTATGGCTGCGGCTGCGCACCGGCGGCGTAGACCAGCCGGTACATGAGGCCGGTGGAATCGAGCCAGCGCGGCGCGGTGACCTCGATCGCGCCCAAGGACCTGGGAAGCGGCCCGGACAGCGGCGCGGGCAGTGGTCCGAAGTCGTAGCTCGCCACCGGCGCCTGCGTCTTGGGGCCTAGCGTGCAGGCTCCGGTCAGGAGGGCTGCGGCCAGGATCGTGCCGGCGCCAACGATGCGGCGCCTCATCGCACCGCTCCCGGCGCCACGAAGCCCGGTTCGCCCGGACCGGGGCGTGCTGCCCCGACGCCGAACAAGACGCTGGTCGGTTCCTCGCCAATCCGGTCGGCGGTGCGCTCGAAGGAGCGCGCGGTGGCGTCCACAGAACGCAGCCCCAGGCGCGCGTCGTCGATCAGGAGCGACAGGCGCGGCACGGTCTCATTGGTGATGGTAGTTGCAGCACGGCCGGCGTCGGTGGCGGCGCGGCCGATGTCGGTGGCGGCGCGGCTGACGGTCTCCGCGCTCGCAGCCATGCGATCGACCTGATCGAGCTTGCGCGCGATCTCGGTCGAAAGGCGTGCCACCGAGGCCAGCGCTTCATCGGTGTTCTTGAGCGTCTTGCGCCCGTCTTCGGCGAGCGCGGTCACGCCCTTGACCGCGGGCCGCACTTCACCCATTAGGTCCCCGACGCGCGTCGACAAACCCTGCAGGTTCACGAGTGTCTGCACCAGGAGCGCCTGCTTGTCGTCAGCCAGGAGCTTGTTGACCTGGTCCATCGCCGTCGAGGCGCGCAGCAACACGTCCTCGCCCGACAGGCTGAAGCGATCGAACATCGACGGGCGGATAGGCAGGCGCGCCGGCTCATCGGCCGGCGAGGCCAGGGGCCGCGCGCCCTTGACCTTTTCATCCACGTCGAGCTGCACGTAGGCCAGCCCGGTCAGGCCCTGCATGCCCAACTCGGCAAAGGTGGCCGTGGTCATCGGCGTACTCGGAGTGACGCCGATTCGGACCAGGATCTGCCCCGGCTTTTCGCGATCGAATTCGATCGCCTCGACCTTGCCCACTTCCATGCCGCGATAGCGCACCGCGGCCTGCGGGTTCAGGCCCGCGACCGAGCCGACCGTGGTGAGGATGTAGGACGTACGCGACTGGGTGTCACGGTTGAGCCACATCGCGGCCGCCACGATACCTGCCGCAAGGACGATGGCGAAGAATCCGGCAATCAGCGCGTGGGAACGATTTTCCATACAGTCAACACTCTATCTCAAGGGCGCCGGGGCCACGGGGGCCGCGGTCACACCACGAACGGGTACTCGCGAATCACCTCGATGGCGCGCTGTGCACGGTCACCCAGGAAAAACGCCTTGATGAAGGGATGCGGGATGGCGATCACATCGCGCACCGGACCGACGGCGATGACCTTCTGGTCGGCCAGCACCGCCACCGAGGTCGTCAGCTCGAAAAGGGTGTCCAGGTCGTGAGTCACCATGACCACGGTCAGCTTGAGTTCGCGATGCAGGTTGCGGATCAGAGCGACGAAGGAGTCGGAACGGTCCGGGTCGAGGCCGGCGGTCGGCTCGTCAAGGAACAGCAGTTCGGGCTCGAGCGCGAGCGCGCGTGCCAGGGCGATACGCTTGACCATGCCGCCTGAGAGATCAGCCGGCATCTTGTAGGCGTGGCGGGCCTCGATGCCGACCATGGCCAGCTTGAGCAGCACGATCTCGCGGATCAGCTCCTCATCGAAACAATTGAGCTCGCGCAGCGGCAGGGCGATGTTGTCGAATACAGGCAAGGCCGAGTACAGCGCGCCTTCCTGGAACAGCACACCCCAGCGGTTGCGCAGGCCCTGCAATGAGGCACGATCGGTCGAGTCGAGGCGCTGCCCGAGGATGGACACCCGGCCCTGGTGCGGCCTCTCCAGGCCCAACATCTGGCGCAGGAGCGTGGTCTTGCCCGATCCAGAGCCCCCGACCAGGGCCAGGATTTCGCCTGAGCGCACCTTGAGGTCGACCCCGCGGTGCACGACGAAATCGCCGAACTTGGTCCACAGGTTCTCGATCTCGATGACGTATTCGACTGCTTGAGCCACGTTCAGATACCCACGTTGGAAAACGCGATCGCGAACACCGCATCGGCCAGGATCACCAGCGTGATCGACGACACCACCGCGCTGGTGGTGCCGCGCCCGAGGCTTTCGGTGTTGGGCTCGATGCGCAGTCCGAAATGACAGGACACCAGCGCAATGAGCGCGCCGAACACCACGCCCTTGGAGAGACCGATCCACAGGTTCTCGATCTTGACCGCGTTGGGCAGCGCATTGAAGAAATACACCATCGACAAGTCCAGCTGGATCTTGGCTGCAACCATGCCACCCAAGAGGGACACTGCGTCGGTCCACAGGATCAGGAGCGGCAACGCGATCGCCAGCGCCAGCACCTTGGGCAGAATCAGGCGAAACCCGTGCGGGATGCCCATGACGGACAGCGCATCCAGTTCCTCGGTGACGCGCATGACGCCCAGAGACGCCGTCATCGCCGAACCGGACCGCCCGGCGACCAGAATCGCCGCCAGCACCGGCCCGAGTTCGCGGATGATCGCCACGCCGAGAAGGTCGACAATGTAGACATCGGCGCCAAACTGCTTCAGCTGCTTGGAGGAAAGATAGGACAGCACGATGCCGATCAAAAAGCCGACCAGCGCGGTGATGCCCAGCGCCTGTGCGCCGCTGCGATAGACATTGGCCGATATCTCGCGCCAGGGCCCGGCCTGCGGTCGCGCCACCAGGCGACCCAGGTCCAGCACCAGTTGTCCGAGGAGACGCACGAAACCGGAGGCATGCTCGGCAAAGCGCAGCAACTCGCGGCCGATCAAGGCCACCCCTGCCAGCGGATCGAAGCTGCGCTTTTCCACTGTCAGCGGCTGGATGATGGCGAAGTTGTCGAACAACAGGCGATGCCGCGCATCCGCGGACAGCCGCTCCGGTACTCGCCCGTTCCAGACACGCCACAGCATCATCGCGCCGACATGGTCGAAAGCGTCGGCGCGGGTCAGGTCCCAGTGCGCCGCCGGTCCGCTGGCGTGGCGCGCCAGCTCAGCCTTGAGTACAGCAATGCGACGGCGCGCGGCGCGCCCGCCGCTGCCGCCGGACAAGCCCTGCACGTTCCACGCACCACGCGGCGCGAGCACCAGGCCCTCGGCAGTGCGGGATACTTCGAGCGTCGGCGCGGCAGGTGTCATGAGGGGCTAAGAGGACCAGGCGGCGCTGCATCAAGGAGGGCCGCGACTGCGGCGCGCCGAGTGTAACAAACGCATTCCGCAGGATACGGCCATTGAGATGAACCGCACCACTTCGACTTCCCCAGAAGGCCCGTCCGGAGCACCACTCGACGCGCGTCGCATCGCGGCGGCCCTGCCGCCCGCGCTGCACAAGACCTTTGCCGTACAAGTCGTTGCCGAAACCGGCTCGACCAATTCTGACCTGCTCGCGCGTGCAGCCGAACTCAAGAGCGGCCACGTGCTGGCCGCCGAAGCGCAGACCGCGGGACGCGGCCGGCGCGGCCGGCGCTGGATCGCCCCACCTGGGGCGAGCCTGGCGTTCTCTCTGCTGTGGCGTTTCAGGCGCCCACCGGCGCACATGATGGGCTTGAGCCTCGCCGTCGGCGTGGCCGCGGCCCGCGCCCTTGAGGACGCCGGCGCCACCGGTGTGGTGTTGAAATGGCCCAATGACCTGCTCGCGGTCCGCGAGGCCGGCTGGGCCAAGCTGGGCGGAATCCTGGTCGAGATCGGACCGACCTCGGCGCGCGAGACGCGGGTGGTGCTGGGCATCGGCATCAACGTACTGCCCATGGCCGCGCAAGGCATCGACCAGCCCTACGCCGACGCCGTCACGCAGGGAGCGGATGCGGATCGCAACGTGCTACTGGCAGGCCTGCTGACACGCCTGGCCGAAGTCCTGGCGATTTTCGAAGCCGCCGGTTTCGCCTCCCTGGCAGCCGACTGGAACGCCATGCACGCCCACACCGGCCTGCCGGTCGCCCTGCTGCAGGAAGGCGCGGCGGACCTGCACGGCATCGCCATCGGTGTCAGCAGTGACGGCGCGCTGATCCTCGAGACAGCCGAGGGCGTGCGCCGCATCGTGAGTGGCGAGGTATCGCTGCGCGCATGACGGTGGGGCTGGCGAAATTCAATCGGCGCGCGCGATCGGCCCAACGCCAAAAACGAAACTTCGCCGCTGCCTGCCAAACGCCGGCATGTCCACGGATGCGTTGAAGTCAATGCAGCGCATGGTCGTGGTCAACCGCCACTGCCCCGGGTCCTTCGGCTCAAGCGCGATTTCGGCGAAGCCGCTGCCCTCCCCGGTCGAGGCGTTCACCTCGACCTGCGTTCCATCGTGCAGGCCAATGACCTCGCGCGGCAGGACCTCCCAACCCTTGGCGTTGGCGGCCGGGAACGGGGCGTACAGGGCGGGAACGGCGACGGCAAGCGCACGACACTCGCCGCCCCAGGACAGTTCGGCCACCGCATGGCAGTGGTAGTCGCCCGAGATGAAGACGATGTTGCGCGCACGGCTTTGCACGACAGCATCGAGCACTCGCATGCGCTGCGCGGAGCTGAGTTGCCAGGTGTCGGCCGTCAAATCCTCGCTGCCGTCGGTGCGGAACGCCGCGAGGCCGGGGAACAAGACCGAGCCGGTCACCACAAAGCGCGGCTTGTCCGCCGCGGGTTTTTGACGCAGCCAGTCGAGCAGTGCCTCCAATTGCCGCTCGTCGATCGCCGCCGGCGCTCCGGCGGCGCCAAAGCGGTCGCGCCGGGTGCGCGTGTCGAGGACGAAGAAAGGGTATCCGCCGCAATCGAAATCGTAGTTGAAGCCGGGCAGATCCATGCGATTGCGCGGCGAATGCGCCCACTGGTAGGCCGAGTACGCGCCGCAGGCGGTGCGGTAAAGGCGCAGCGCGGCTTCGTGGTCGCGCAGCGAGGACGCATCGGATTGGGCGGGTTTACGTATGCGGTCGCGGCTCCAGTTGTCGTCGATTTCGTGATCGTCCAGCGTCATGTAGGTGGGTATGGTGCCGGTGACAGCGCGCATGCCTGCCGTGGCCCAGGCGCTGCGATAGCGCAGCGCGATCTTCTCCACGGGCGACGAAGAATCGACAAGCGCCGCGGTCGCGTCGGCATAGATCTGGTCGCCCACCATGAGGCAAAAGTCGGGCGGATCGCTGCGCGCGATCGAGGCCATTTCCAGCAGAGCCGCATCGGCGCGCGCAGCCTCGAAGCCCATGCCCGGATAGCGGCAGCAGCCGGCCATGAAGCGCAGCGGCTTGCCCGTGGTCGGGCCGGTGAGCGCACGCCTGCGAATGAGCAGCCAGTCGCAGTTGTTCGGGCCTATTTCGCGCATGGAGCGCGAATAGGTCTTCGGGTCCGGCTCGCGCGCGATCCGGTTGCACAGTACGCGCTCGAACTTGAGGGTGGCAAAAAGTTGTTCAACGGTCGCAGGATAACCGTCAAGCGGGATCGCCAATGGTCGAATCTGCGTTGCGGGACGCCCTTCGGGCACCGGCGCAGCCGCACGCAACAGCAGGGTCTTGGGCGGCGCCTGCGCTGTCAGCGCAAGTTGCAGAATGTCCGGCGGATAACCTCTGTCGACAAGCTCGGCGGGTTCGAGCGGCACGCCGATCGGCAGCCCTGGCACGGCATTTTTTGCAGCCGGCCCGGCGACTTCGTGCACGCTGGCCATGCGCACCACCGCCCACTTCCGATACTCCTCGTCTTTCGGATCGAACTCGAGGTCTGCCAGGCCGATGGCGATGCGCGCTTCGCCTGCCGGGTTCCGGTCCTGTCCGTCGATGGCCGCTGCGATGAGCGCGTCGATGTCGCGCACATCCGGCTCCGCATCTCCTAGACGTTCCTCGTCCGGCAGTCCGGCCACCGGCACGCGCAGCACCGGCCACAACTGCGCGGTCGCTTTCCCGCTCTTGCCGCGCACCAGGGTGATGACATGCCGGGCTGGTTCGGTCTCGGTTTCATCGACCTCGATCCACACACGCACCAGGCGCTTGCCGTTGGCGCCATCGCGCGTCCAGCCGATCACCGGACCCGCCAGCGGCGCGCGCAGGAGCGTGCGGCGCGACCGGTCCGCGGGTGCGGCGACGTTGCGCGCATCGAAGGCCCAGGCATCGTCGTAGAACGACTTGAGCGGCTCGAGGATCTGTTCCTGCATCAGCGTGTCCGGCGTGGCGCCGTAGCCGATGGTCGTGTCGAAGTGCGCGAAGTCGGGCGCGATGATGTCGCGATAGGCGCGCGTCGCCAGCATGCCCGGATTGACGCGACCGATCTCGGCGATCGTGCGCCTGCACGACTCGACATCGAACAGCCGGTTGCAGGCGCCGTGGATCAGCGCCACCGGGATGTCCAGGTGCGCGCGGATGTTGTCCTCGGTGACGTAGACGTTCTGGCCGTCTTCGTTGACCAGGCGCTCGTATTCCACGCACTTGCCGCCGTGCGCGAGCAGGTTCACGTTGGCGCGCCCGAAGTAAATCGGCAGGCGCTCGTGGGTGGCAAGCCGGATGCGGTCGTGCTTGAGCAGCGGCGCCAAGGTACCGGACATGCGCTTGCAGGTAGTGACATCCGGGTGTTCACGGATGCGCGAGAACTCGTGCGGGCAATACTCGCCGCCCTCCGGATCCAGGCTGGTGAAGAAGCGGTCCAGCAGGGCCTCGAACGCGTCCGGGCGCCGCTCCGCGGCCGACAGGCGCAGGAAGTCGACACGCAGGACATCGCGCAGGAATGGCGGGACCAGCACGCGCGACTGGCCCGACCGCCCGGCGACGAGCAGCATGTGCATTTGCGACAGCGCGACACCGGCGACCTTGGACGGGCCGCCATCGGGATGGCGCAGCTGTCCAGCGAGCAATGACATGGCCACCGAGGCCGCGCCAACGCAATGGGCATAGATGTATACCTGAGGGAGGCCCTGGATCTCCGACTTCAGTTCGTCCGATACGGTCGCAAGTACATGGTCGACCGCTTGCGGCACGTCCAGCATCGCGATATCGTCCATCGACGAAGGATATTTGGATGCGTCAAGGAGACTGCTGGTGCGATAGTCGAACAGCCAGACATCGAACCCCTGCTCGTAGAAGAACTCGGCCAGGTTGGGCTCATCCCTGCCGCCGGGATTGCGTTCGAGTTCCCGGGCGACAAAGGGCAGGGTGGACTGCGCAAAGCCGTTGAGAAGAATGATCGATTTCACGCGCGTGACCTCACCTGCCACCACAATCGCAGGCTTCTTGCCCTCGGGGCGCGCGTAGCGCGTGAGCTTGAGTTCAATCTCTTTGTCGACCTCATCAAGCGATGGCGCGCGCGATTCGTCTTGCGCCTGCTGGTCCTGTTTCTGGTCCCTCGCGATTTCCATGCCCGGCCGGTAGCGCGCCACCCAAAGTGAATGCGGCTTTCGCGGTGTTACACGCGTGAGTTTGGCGCCTTCCACGATGCGCAGTTTCGGGAAGCGCACATCATCGAACTCGACCTGCTCGGAGCTATCGGCCGCGGGCACGCAGCGCAAGCGCTCGCTCCGAAACCGCGGGGGCAACTTGCGCGGATGGTCGGGCAGCCGAAAATCCCACAGGCGGGTCTTGATCAGGAGGCGGGCAAACATCAGCAGATAGCCCGCCCCGGAGATCATTGCATTGGTGGTGTCGCCCTTGTTGAGGAGTTGCGGCATGAAGCGGCGCCCCATGTCGACCAGGTCCAGCCCGATGCTGCCCGCCGCGACCTGCCTGCCAGCGTGATCGAGCACCCGGTAGTCGACTTCGCCCAGTGCCTTCCAGACATTGCGGCGCTCGAGCGGCACATAGGCGACCCGGCGGCCGATCAGGCGTGCGCCCAGTGCCGCCAGCCGGCGCAAGAGGTGCGAAAAGAGCGCGGGCCAGCTGGCCGCATAAGCGAGCTGCTTGACGGCAACCATGCGATGCGCCGCGCCCGTGCCCTTCTCCTCCAGGGCAAGGGTGTAGTCGATGCAGCGCTCTTCGGCAGCATGCCCGACCATGCGCAAGAACCCGCGCAGCCTGCCGCCCGTGCCCGTGTTGGCCGGCGGCTCGTCCGGGCAGGACAGGGCAGGCTGCGCGCCCCGCAGCCTGGCGAGAAGCGTCCGCAAGCGCGTCAGCAGCGCGCGCGCGATCTCGTCGAAGCCGCGCTCGATGAGCCAGGTAAGGGCGACGCGAACCTTCACGAAAAACCTGCGCCAACCGGTCGTGCGCACCACCGGCAGTATCCGGACCGTGCCGCCGGTGACCGCGTATTCATGCCGCCGCGTACCGTCAGCAGAGGCCAGCGTCAGGTAGGAGTCCACCTTGGGCACGCATGCGCCCGCGTCACGCGCAATCTCCAGTGCATGGTTGCCGTCGGCAAAGAGCCGCTTGACGTCGTGGGTCGAGAAATGCACCACCAGCGCGGCCCGCCACGCGCGCTTGGTCAGCGTGGTCGGGTCGTCGCGCATGATCTCGCTGAAGTGCAGCGGAATGCGGTCGGCCTGGGGATTGGCGTACGGATGCTGTGGCAAATCCTTGTTCGGATACGCCTCCAGCGGTTTGATCTCCTGCACGGTCGCCGGTGACGCCTTCGTCCATTTTTTCTTGAGCAGTTTTTCGATCGCCCGCTCGGCCAGCATGGTGATGGTGAGAAGCGGGTTGACGCCCAGCGCGCAGGGAATGATCGCGCCGTCGAGTACCAGCAAGCCCTTGTGCACCGCGCCGACCCCGCCGCGCGGATCGAACACCTGCCCACAGTCGTCGACCACGCCGCTGGCGGCGTCGTCGCCCATCGGACAGCCGCCGAGCGGATGCACGGTGAATGCGCCCCCGCCGATCTTTGGTCCCGACAGGACATCCGCGGTCGAGGCGGGAACCGGGTGCAGTGCCGGATTGGCAAGATAGATGCCACCCTGGGCCTCGACCGCGCGCAACATTTCCTCCTGACGACGAAACACCGGCTGGTCGCCGACATGCGGGTATTCGAGGGTCAACGGCGCGCCGTCCTTGCTGCTCAGACTGATCACGCCGCCGGCCCGGTCGTGGCCCATGACCAGGAGCGTCTGGTCGTGGGTGAGCGCGCGCGGGTCGAGGGCCAGGTGGTCCGCAACGCCCGCGGCATCGCCCCTCTCGCCGCGAAAGGACGCTTCGCCCAGCTGGGTGAAGGTCGCGACGGTCGTCACGATCTCGTGAAAGATGCCGGCCAGCGCCCCCGGTATCGCCCCCTCCTGGATGAGCACGCTCCTTTCGACATCGCCGGGATCATCCACGCGGATCTGCGCGGTGATCGTCGGCCCGGCAAAGAACTCTGCCGGACCCTCGGCCAGGCCGCCCGCACCGACGCCGTCGACGCGTTCGGTCAAGAGGTGGCCGACTGCGATCGAGTCGCCGTTGGTCGAGAAGCGGTGGCCGAGCATGGCGGAAAACCCCAGCCTGGGGCTGTTGGCTTGCGACCGCAGAAGGATCTCGGTGCTGCCGAAAGTCCCCGCGGCCAGCACCAGCTTGCGGGTCTTGAGGACCAGAACCGGGACCCGGGGCACCCCTTCGCGCTGCCAGTCGCGCAGCGCGGTGCGCGTGCAATGGACCAGCCAGGTGCCGTCATCGCCAGGCTCGAAATGCAGCACCGTCACGCCGGTGAAAAGGCGCGCGCCGGCAGCGCGCGCCTGCGGCAGGTAGGTGGTGGTGAGGGTCTTCTTGGCGGAATGGTTGCATCCGGTGACGCAATCGCCACAGTCCACGCAGGACTTCGAGGGCCACTGGCTCCCACCGCGTGGCGGCGCCAGGTTGACCGCGATGGAGACATGCTCGAAGCGTGCGGTCGGCTGTGTGCGCGCCAGGATGCGGGACATATTCTCGAGCGCGCGATTCTTGGCCGGGCGCCGTCGCGCTGCTCCGGGGTTGCTGCCGGCGTGCGCCAGCGCGGCTCCAAAATCCTCGACCCCCAAGGCCTCTCGCGCCCGCTTGAAGTACTCGTCAAACCCGGGCCCGCCGCAAACCGCTTCGCGAATCTGCGACGGCCACGCCGACTTGGCAAACGTGCGCGGATCCGGTTCGACCGCGACTCCGGCATTTATCTGGCTACCACCCCCGAGTGCATTGCCCACCAGCGCTCCGACAGTGCCGCCCAAGCGAAAGTCGAACAGGCCAGATTCGTAACCGGTGACCCGCTCCTCGCCCCAGCGCGACAGGCGCACATGCGCGGGCAATTCGCCGGCATCATTGGGAAACTCGCCGGCCAGATACTCGCTGCCGCGTTCGAGCACCAGAGGCGCATAACCGGCCTCGGCCAGGCGCAACGCCGCGACCGCACCGCCGTATCCGGACCCTACGATGATCGCTTCATGGGTCTCGATAGAACAATCCGCCTCGAGCTTTTCGTAACTCCCTGACAGCCAGCGCATGCTTTTCCCTTCAAGCCCCGGTGCGAAACGATTCGAGCACGCCGCGCAGTTCCGGCACCGGCACAGGTTTCATGAGCACAGGATAGTCGGCTTGTGCCAGGTCGGGGCGCGCCTCGGCACCGGCCTCGCCGGTGACGATCGCCGCCGGCAGTGGGCCGAAACGAGCGCGCAGTGAGGCGATCACGTCTACCCCGGATACTCCGCGCCCAAGCGAGAGGTCGCACACGATGCCCTGCGGTGGCGCGCGGTCGGCCAGAAGCACCAGCGCGTCTCCCAGGGAGCCTGCCACCACCGCATCGCACTTCCAGTCGGCCAGGAGTGTGGCCATGGCGTCGCGCACCTGCGGGTCATCATCGATGCACACCACCCGCAGTCCATCCAGCGGCACGTACGGCGGCGCAGCGTCCAGCACCGCGCCAAGTACAGGCGGGGCGCAAAGAATGCTGCGCGGGAACTCGAGCACAAAGCATGACCCGTACGGCTTGTTGGAGGTCAGCAACAACCTTGCCCCGATCAGACCGGCCAAGCGCCTGACGATAGCCAGGCCCAGACCCAGGCCGGCTTGCGCCGCCGAGGGCTCCACCTGGAAGTACTCCTTGAAGACAGCTTCGCGCAAGCGCTCCGGAATACCCGGGCCGGTGTCGGTGACGCTGATCGAAAAGGCGTCGCCCGCGGTGGCGGCGCGCACCAGCACGCTGCCGGAGGCGGTGAACTTGATCGCGTTGTCGAGCAGATTGCGCACGATGCGCTCGACGATCTGGCCGTCCGACTCGAGATGGACCTCGCCGCCCTCGAAAGCCAGCGACAGGCCCTTGGTCTCGGCGCGCGGACGATATTCGCCCTCCAGGCGGCGCAGCATGGCCGCCAGCGAGAACGGCCCGATGTCGACCGTGGTGCGACCCGACTCAAGGCGCGAAAAGTCGAGCAGCGAGGTGAACAGGTGATCGAGGGTCTGCGATGCCCGCTCCATCTGCACGCTCAGTTCGCGCACCCGCTCCGGCGTCCGAGCGCTGCCGAGCATGCCATTCAACATGGTTAGCGCATGCAGGGGTTGGCGCAGGTCGTGACTGGCAACGGCGAGAAAGCGCGACTTTGCCGCGCTGGACTCCTCGGCCGCTGCCTTGGCCAGCGAAAGTTCGGCCAGCAGGCGCTCGTTCTCGAAGCGGATATCGATACCCGAGGCGACCTGGACGGCAAAGCGGGCCGCAAAAGTGGCCGCGATCAGTGCGAACACGACCAGCAGCAGCAGGACATCGGCCACGCCGGCGCTGTCGGAGCGAGCCCAGCCGACCCCGATGCCACCGATGAAAAGCAGGATGTACAGGCGAAAAAGCGCGGGCCGGGCGCCCAGCGATGCCATCGACCCGGCCAGCCAGGACAGGAGCAGCATCGACAGGAACATGCGCGACCAGTCGGTGAATGCCGGAAACAGGAGGGCAGGGCCGCAGGCGACCGCCAGGCCCGCACCGGCCGTTGCCAGGTCCAGCCGGCGCGCCCAGGTTTCCGGCGCCGCTTCGATGGCATCCAGATCCATGCCGGGCCGCAGGATCCAGGCACGCACGCCATACATCATGATGACTACCGCCGCCCAGGCCACGCCCAGATTGAAGGTCGGGTCGTTCCAGGTGATGAGCGCGCAGAACGCCATGATGATCGGCACCGCGAACGAATTCCTGACCGCCTGGTTGACGGTGAAATGCAGCCGATAGGCGACCTTGCGCGCTTCGGGGTCCAGGGGAGCGCGCGCCGCGGGCGCACCGGTCACCGCAGGCGCGTGGTCGGTTGCGTGCGAAGACGCGAGGCTCGGGCTGGCGTCCACACCGCGCTCAGGCCGAGGCTGCGGGCTCTGCGATGCGTATCCCCAGACGCGCGGCATTGATCACCGCCTGGGTGCGCGTGGTCGCGCGCAGCGCGCGCAGCACCGCGGTGACATGGATCTTGACCGTGCTCTCGGTGATGCCGAGCGCGCGGCAGATGCGCTTGTTCGAAAGTCCCATCAACAGCATCTGCATGACTTCGCTCTGGCGCGGTGTGAGTTTGAGCGCCTCGATGGCGTCGCTGCGCGGTGCGGTCGGCAGTTCTTCACCGTTGAGGACCTCCTGCGGGATGTAGATGGAACCGGAGAACACCAGGTGCAGGGCCGACAGGAGCACGTCGTGCGGCGCGGTCTTGGGGATGAACCCCATCGCCCCGGCGTCCAATGCGGCCAGCACCGTCGCGCGGTTGGAGGTGCCGGAAAAGACCACCACGGGAACGTCGGGCAGGGCCTCGCGAAACATCGTCAGCGCCGAGATGCCGGAGGTCCCCGGCAAGCCGAGGTCGAGAATCGCATAGTCAAAACCCTCTGTGGCGCCCAGCCTGATCGCGTCTTCCAGGCGCGTTGCGGTGCGCACCTCGCTGCCCGGGGCGATCGCGGTCAGCGCCGACTTCATGGCATCGAGCATGATCCAGTGGTCGTCGGTAAGCAGAATCTTCATGCGCGCCTCCCATGCCTCAGCTGCACGTAGCTTAGCGCCGAACCGGCAGCGGTGCACTCATACCTTGGTATGACCAAGGCGGCGCCACAGTAGCGGGCCGAGGGCGGCCGCGCAGCGCGGCCAGCCTAATCGACCTTGATCTGCGCGTCGCGCACCACGCGTCCCCAAACCGCGTAGTCGTTCTTGATCGCCGCGGCGAAGGAATCCGGGCTGCTATCCACGCCTTGCAAGCCCATGTCGGCAAGACGGCCTGCAACCTCCGGCAGCTTCATGATGCGGTTGGTCTCGGCACCCAGCCGGGCTACGACGTCGCGCGGCGTATTGGCCGGCAACAACATGCCAAACCAGCCCGAGGCCTCGAAGTCGCGCATACCCAACTCCGCGAAGGTCGGCACGTCGGGCAGGCCCGCAAACCGGCGCGTCCCCGAGATCGCCAGGAACTTCATGCGGCCCGATGCAAGGTGCGCACGCGCCGAGGCCAGGTCGATGAAACCCGAAGCGACCTGCCCACCCATCAGGTCGGTGGCAAGCGGCGCCCCGCCCCGGTAGGCAATGTGTGTCAGGTTGAGGCGATTCTGCAGGTTGAAGAGTTCGCCATGCAGGTGCGAGGTGGTGCCGGCACCGAATGAGCCGTAGGACGAGAAGCGGCCGGGATTGGCGCGCGCCTGGTCGAGGAACTCGCGCATGCTGTTGACCGGCGAAGATGACGGCACCGCGAAGAGGTTCGACGACAAGGCCAGTTGCGCCACTGGCGCGAAGTCCTTGAAGACGTCATAAGGCAGCTTGGGGTTGAGGTGCGGCATCTGCACCAGGGTGGTGATGCCGATGAGAACCGTATATCCGTCCGGCGCCGCCTTGGCGACCAGGTCGTTGCCGATGATGCCCGAAGCGCCGGCGCGGTTCTCCACCACAACCTGCTGGCCCCAGGCGGACTCCAGGCGCGTACCGATCATGCGCGCGATGATGTCGGTGCCACCGCCGGCCGGGTAGGGAACGATGAAGCGCAGGGGGCGGTTCGGGTAAGTGCCCGTCGCCTGGGCCAGGGCCTCGGGCAGCGCAGCTGCGGCGAGCGATGCGCCGACGGCGCCGAGTACGCGGCGCCGGCCGCGCGACGGCGGACCTGAAACATCGGTCATGCTTGTCTCCTTGTCAATGGGCGGCGCGCTAGGGCCCGCCGCGGTGCGCCACCGTTGATGTCGCTGCCAGGGTCGCATTTCTCAATCTAGCACGCGCAAACAGGCCCTGGAATGCGGGTTCGCCCCATGCGCCCTGCTCACACGATGCGGATGGCGCGGCGGGTCGCTTGAAGTGATACAGTCGGCCGCCTCGACGTGGACGGAGCCGACCAGGGCCCACCGTGCCAACTACTTTCCGGGACCGGCGGGAGACCGATATGTCAGACGTGGAGTTTGAGACGACAACGCGAAGGTCATTGCTTGCGACATGCCTTGCTGCCTGCGCGCTGGCAGCGTTCGCAGGCGGGGCCCACGCGCAGACTTTTCCAAATCGCCCGGTGCGACTCATCGTGCCTTACGCCCCGGGCGGTGGCACCGACATCCTTGCCCGCGCCCTCGGCCCGCGTGTCTCCGAGGCGCTGGGACAGTCGCTCCTGATCGAGAATCGCGCCGGTGCCGGCGGCAACATCGGCGCCGACGCGGTAGCCAAATCGGCGCCGGATGGCTATACCCTGCTCATGGGCGCGAATACGATCGCGATCAACGCCGGCCTGGCCAAGCTGCCCTTCGATGCGGTCGCCGACTTCGCGCCGGTCGGCATGCTCGCGACCGCACCCATGCTGCTCCTTGTGCACCCCTCGGTCAACGCACGCACCACAGGCGAATTCATCGCGCTGGCGCGCGCCACCCCGGGCAAGCTCAATTTCAGCAATTCGGGCAACGGCACGCCGCAGCACCTGGCGATGGAGCTCTTCAATCGAATGGCCGGTGTCGACATCCAGCACATCGTCTACAAGGGCGGCGGTCCGGCCCTGACCGACCTGGTCGCCGGCACAACCCAGGCTGCCATCCTCACCATGGCAGCGGCTCGCCCTTTCGTTCAGAACGGCAAACTGCGCGCACTCGCGGTCGCCACGGCCAGGCGCTCGCGCGCGATGCCCGAGGTCCCGACCATCGCGGAGACCGGCGTGCCAGGCTACGAGGCCGACCTCTGGTACGGAGTCCTTGCGCCGACGGGAGTGCCGCGCGAGGTGGTCGCGCGCCTGAACGACGCTTTCAACAAGGCACTCGCCGCGCCCGATGTCCTCGAACGCCTTACCGGCCAGGGATTTGAAACCGCGCCGGGCACGCCGGAACGCCTGGGCGAAATCCATCGCAACGACGTCGCACGTTACGGCAAGCTCATCCGCGACGCCGGCATCAAGGGGGAATGATGGCCCTGCCCGACATCGACTCCGATGCCCGCCGCGCCTTCGCTGTCATGGCCGACGGCGGCATCGCCATCCTGCCGCAATCCGTCGGCTATTCGCTGATCGCGGCGCACCCGGAACCGCTCAAGCGCATCTTCGACACCAAGCGCCGCAAGCCTTCGAAACTCAACGCGATGCTGGGTAACGAAGCGATCGCAGGCGAACTCTACAAGCTGTCCACGCGCGGACGCGAAGTGCTCGATGCGATCACAGGTGTCTACGATCTGCCGCTCGGCGCGATCGCACCGTTCCGGCGCGA
>JBJXGS010000108.1:0-5947 GCA_046160545.1 Burkholderiales bacterium | reverse complement strand
CCTGGTGCAAGGCCAGTTCTTCCGGCACGTGGTGGGCGACCAGCTTGCGCGTGGTGCTCGGCAGCGGCAGGCGTGTGACGGCGACGACCTCGCCATACTGCGGGCCCCCGAGCAGTTGGTTGACCAGAGCCTCGCCGGTGGCGCCGCATGCGCCCAGTACCAGTGCCCTGGGCGCAGCGGGAAGGCCGGTCTCGCGTGCGACAGCGCCGTCTGCACGCAGGATGTTCCCGACAAGTTGATCCAAGACCGTCCCAGCCGGCGCTGCCGATCACTTCTCCAGCGGTTGATTATCGCGGCCGCACACGACTCAACCGCCCGCGAACGGGTTGGCGAACGCAAACATCATCGCGATGCCGACCCCGATCAGGAAGTTGGCGTCAATCAGGCCGGCCAGCAGAAACATCTTGACCTGCAGTTTGTCCATCAACTCCGGCTGCCGGGCTGATGCCTCGATGTACTTGCCGCCCATGACGCCGATGCCGATGCAGGCGCCGATGGCGCCGAGTCCGATGATCAGTCCGCACGCCAGTGCGACCAGTGCGATATTGCCCATGCTGTTCTCCAGGTATCGTTGAATGAGTCCTCATGCTCGCACCGGGACATGGGCAACACAATTACCTCGCAGGTAATGGTTGCGCGCGGGCATTGGGCTACCATTGCACGCATGAATTCCACCACGCTGCCCGCCGCCGAATCCGCTCGTCAACCTGCGCCGGCCGCACGCAGCGTAGGTGACCTGCTGCGCACCTGGCGGGCGCGCAGGCGGGCCTCGCAGCTTGATCTGGCGAACGATGCCGGCATTTCGCCCAGGCACATGAGCTTCGTCGAAACCGGCCGGTCGCAACCCAGCCGGGAACTGGTGCTGCGCCTGGCCGAACGGCTGCAGATGCCGCTGCGCGAGCGCAATGCCCTGTTGCACGCGGCGGGCTACGCGCCCCTTTATTCCGAGCGGTCGCTGTCGGACCCTGTAATGGCCCCGGCGCGCGACGCCATCGACGCGGTGCTGCGCGGGCATGAACCCAACCCCGCGATCGCAGTCGACCGTCACTGGACCATGCTGGCCGCCAATCGTGCGGCGGCGCTGATGCTCAAGGGTATCGCGCCGGACATGCTCGCTGCGCCTCTGAACGTGCTCAGGCTGTCCCTGCATCCGCAGGGCCTGGCGTCAAACATCGTCAACTATGCAGACTGGCGATCGCACCTGATGGCGCGCCTTACACGCGATATCGATCTGACCGGAGATCCGGTCATCATCGACCTCAAGGCAGAGTTGATGCGCTACCCGGTGCCGGAACACGCCCGCTTGCAAAAAGCGGCTGCGCTGCCCTCCACTTTGATGGTGGTGCCGCTGGTCTTTGATTTCGGGGGCACCGTGCTGTCCTTTCTTTCCACCATCACCGTATTCGGCACGCCGGTCGACGTCACACTCTCGGAGATCGCGATCGAGACATTTTTCCCGGCTGACGCCGCGACCGCCGAAGCGGTGCGACTGGCTTTTCAGGCCGGTGCGACCTGAAATCAGCGACTGCGCGCGATTGGTTCGCCATCGACAGCGGTGACTGGCGCCGCCTTGCGCCGAATACCCCAGCCTACGGGCGCTCGCGCATTGCCGGGGTGCCTTGGGTCGGGTCCCCAGATGGCCTGGTAGGTGTCCAGGCAACGTCCGGCGGCTTGCAGATGAATCGCCAGGATGCACAGCACAAGCCACCACAGGCCGATGACAAGCCACATCCAGCGCGGTGCGTCGGCCAGGGCGAGTCCGGCGACGATGGTGCACACGGAAAGGATCAGGGCTGCGTAGCCCGCCGCCTTGTGCACACGCTCGAACCAGACACGCTGCGGCGACATGTCGTAATGGTCGCCGTGCAGGTCGATGATCGACCCGTCCGCGGCCAGTCGCGGCGCGGTCGGTCCGCCCTTGCTGCCGCGCAGATGGGCACCGGCCAATTGCACGGCTGCGAGCGCAAGCACGCTCCACCCAGCCAGCGTGTGGATGCGAAATAGTGTGTCGGAACGGCCGCTCGCTCCCCACACCAGCCAAAGACCGACCGCAGTTGCGGCGAGCGCCGCGTAGTTGAGCCGGCGATGACTGTGCCACCAGAAGGTGTTGTCGAGCTCTTCCGGCCACCTCTGGCGCGGCGTCACCTTGTAGAAACGCGCAATCAGTATCGCCAGCGGCACCGCGATCGCCCATGCCGCGACCATCAGGCGCGCATGCCAGGCCACCGCAGGCGCGATCGCGTGTTCGGCCGCACCGCTGATCGGTGTGCCAAGCCAGGCCAATAGCGCGTCGATCATGTTCATCGCTCCCGGTGCGTTGCCTGCATCAGGCCTGCCATACGCCGTAGCCGTTCTCGCGCAGCGCGATGGCCAATTCGACCTCCATCTCGCAGGCCGCGGCATAGGGCATGGGGGTTGTAGACCTCGTAGAGTTCCGGCAGCAGGCGCACCCCGTAGCGTTGCACGTAATGGTTGGCCTGGATGCCGGCCTTGTGCTTGTCGAAGCGCACGTCGGGCGACAGCCCGGTCATGCCGACATAGACACAGGGGTTGCCGTAGCGAAAGTCCGGGTTGGACTTGCGAAAGCGCGGCTCGTCGAGCACGTCGAGGGACAGGAGCACGACGTAGACGCTGTGGTGGTGGCGGGCTGCGCGACGCGGCACGAGAGAGGGAATGTGGCTTGCGCTCGGTTGCCAAGACCTGCCAATCCGGCTTCAGGCCCGCACATCGGCGATCATCGCCGGCCGGATGCCAAAAACCTTCTCGAATCGTTCGCAATAGGCCGGCCACACTTCCGGATTGACCAGGCGCGGCGGACGTGCGCCGCGCAGCGCGCCCGCAAGTTGCTCTGCCGCCCAGGCGGCGATATTGCGGCGCGCCTCATGCGTAACACCAGCGGTGTGGAAAGTTGCAATCACGTTGGGCAGCGCGAGCAACGGATGGTCCTGCGGCGGTGGCTCCACTTCCCAGACGTCCAGGCCCGCGCCACCGAGATGGCCGGATCGGATCGCTTCGGCCAACGCGGCCTCGTCGTGAACGCCGCCACGCGCAGTGGAAACGAGGATGGCACCGCGGCGCATGCGCGCGAATGCCGCGGCGCCGATGAGCCCGAGGGTGGCCGGCCCGCGCGGACAATGCAGGGAGACGATGTCGGATTGCGCAAGCAGCTGATCAAGGTCGACGCTCTCGGCACCGCGCGCGGCGATCGTTGCGGCGTCCAGCAAGGGATCAGAGGCCAGCACGCGCATGCCGAAGGCACGCGCCAGTGCCGCGACGCGCCGGCCGGTCTCGCCGATGCCCACCAGCCCCAGGGTCTTGCCGCGCAGTTCGCGGCCGATCAAGTCTTCGCGTGAAAAGCCCCGCTCGTGGCGCAATCGCCGGTTGCTCTCGCTGATGCGGCGCATCACATCGAGCATGAGCCCAAGCGCCATCTCAGCCACCGAATCGGCGTTCGCTCCGGCCTGGTTCACCACTGCCACACCAGCCGCGGTGCAATGCGGAACAGTGATGGTGTCGTAGCCCGCCCCGGAGGAGGAGACGATCAGCAGATTCGGGCAGCGCGCCAGAAGCCCGGCATCGACAAAGAGTGCGCGCGGCAATTCATCCTTGGCCGCGGAGACATGGTAGGCATGCGAGCGTGACAGGAGGCGCCAGTCATCTTCCCCGCCAGTTCCGTCCAGGAGGTCGAGGCGGATGTCGGCCTCGCGCGCAAGGCGTTCATCGAACGCGGGATTGATCCAGCGCGTGGCACGGACAACGTATTGGGAAGATGGCATCGGGTGCGGGTTGGGACCGGTTCAGGGAGATGGAGCGCGATTTCAGGGGCGCGACTCTGGCCGTGCGATGAACTCGCGGCAGGCCTGGCCGCAGCGCCGGATCCATTCGACCGCGCCGAGTTCTGCAATGCGCTTCTCATGTGGCAGTTCGGCGCACAGGGGAATGTCTGCGGGCAATGCATCAAGGAGTTCCCGCAAGGGCAGGCGGCCCTCGCCGGGCAGCAGGCGTTCGTGGCGCGCCGCATGGATCAGGCCCTCGACGGTTGCGGGAGCCTCGAGCGGGCCGTCGCAGAGCTGCGCGTAGTGCAGCAGATTGCGCGGCACCGCGCGCAACGCGTCGAGTGTCACTCCGGCGCGTGCGACATGCAGGGCATCGATCAAGACACCACCATTGGGCTGCGCGGCACCTTCGACTATGCGCAGCGCCGTGGCGAGGTCCGGGGCCTCGGTCCAGGGCATGAATTCCAGGTCGGCGGTGAGCCCGTGGCTGCGCGCGGCCTCACACACCTGGGAGAAATGCGCGGTGGCGCGGGCGCAGTCATGATCGTCGATTGCCACCAGGACATGCACCGCGCCCAGTTCAGCACCGACCGCAAGCAATCCCGCATGGGCGGTGACGTCGAATTGCGGACCGATGCGGATCATCTCAAGATCAAGGATGGTGAGTCCCGTGGCCCGCATCGCGGCGCGGGTTTCGCGCAGCAGCGCGGCATCGTCCATGAGCGGCCAGGCGATGCCGCCGGGTGCCCCCGGGGCGAGTCGCAGGCCGACAGCGTCGAAGCCGGCCGCCGCCGCCGCATCCAGCAGGCGCGCTGGAGAGAGGCTGAGCGCGGTCAGCGGCCCCAGGGTGAGCATGCGACTCATCGGTAGTGAATGCCGGGTGGGAGAAAATCGTCAGGATCAGTGGCACGAAGACAGGATAGGATTCTGTCATGCCGATCCTAAGCCGCGCCGGTCAGCCGGACATCCACTACGCGCTCGACGATTTCACCGATCCATGGACGAACGCGCCCTACTTGATCCTGCAGCACGGCTATTGCCGCAATGCGGACTTCTGGTACCAGTGGGTGCCCCATCTGGCGCGCTTCTACAAGGTGGTGCGTCCGGACATGCGCGGGCTGGGGCGCTCGGGGCGCAACTTCGACCTTGCCAGCGAACTTGACGCCGCCGCCTACGTCGGGGATCTGCGCGCACTGATCGCACACCTGGGAGATGCGCCGGTGCACTACTGCGGCGAGTCTTTCGGTGGCCATCTCGGCATGGTGTTCGGCGGGATGTACCCGGACCTGTTCCGATCGCTGACGCTGATCGCGGCACCTGTCCATATCAACGAAGGGACGCGCAAGAGCTACGCCTGCGGCCACGCATCATGGCCGGAAGCGATCCGCCGCATGGGTGTGCGCGCCTGGCTGGCCCAGACCAATCGCAGCGCACGCTTTCCGCCCGACATGCCGCAGGCCTTTGTCGACTGGTACGACCAGGGCGTGGCCTCTGCCGGCGCCGACATGATGGTGCGCGTAGCCGAAATCGCGCTCGCGGCGAACGCGCTGCCGTGGTTGTCAAAGATCACCGCGCCGGTGCTGAATCTGCATCCGTCGGGCGGCGTGATCGCCAGCGATGAGCAGCGAGCGATCCTTGCGCGCGAGGTGCGCGACATTCGCTTCGTCGCCCTGCCGACCCCTTATCACATGATCCAGTACATCCGCCCGGGGCTGTGCGCGCGCCAGGTGCTGCAGTTCGCTGCCGCTGTCGACGGCAGGATCTGCGAGGAGTAAGGGCCCCTCGGGCTTTGCGCGAGCCCGCTTTTTGCAACGCAGCATGTCAAAGGCCGGGATGGACTGTATGCTGTGCCCTCTGCCTGGGGGAAGAGGAAATGACTTTGCGCATAGAGTCACTTGGCGGGCCGTTGGGGGCCGAAGTACGAGGTGTCCAGGCTGGCAAGCCACTCGCCGCCGCCGATCTCGCGGCCATCAAACAGGCCTTTCTTGAACACAAGGTGCTGCGCTTTCGCGGTCCCGCGTTCACTCCCCGCCAATTGTGTGATTTCAGCCTCAACTTCGGCGACATTCAGCCGCACTTCGCCAAGAAATACCGCCTGCCCGATGTGCCTGAAGTGGTGCTGATGATCAATCAGGATGAGAAGGGCAACTTCGACAAGGTCGGTGCCGAAC
>JBJXGS010000107.1:0-4099 GCA_046160545.1 Burkholderiales bacterium | reverse complement strand
CGCCTGTGGCGTACCATCCGCACATCAGCAACATGGAGAACGCCGTGATCAAGTACGCCAAGAAGGACGCCAAGGCCTATTCGCGCGAGCATTTTCGCGGCGTGTGGGCCGCCACCGCGACGCCTTTTACCAGCGACCTGAAGTTGGACGAGGCCGGATTTCGCGCCAACCTCAAGCACTGGATCGACACCTTGCAGCTGGGCGGCCTCTTCGTCTCGGGCAAGCAGGGTGAGTTCTTCTCCATGTCGGTCGCCGAGCGCAAGCGCACCTTCGAGCTGGCCGTCGAGGCGGCGGCCGGCCGCGCCGGCATCGTGACCTCGTGCTCGGATACCAACCTTGACGTGGTGCTCGACCTGGCGCGGCACTCCGAGGCCATCGGCGCCGACTACATCGTGGTGCACAGCCCGGTCCTGCACTTCGGGCATGACGTCGACGAGACTGTCTACGAGTACTACCGCCACCTGTCGGAGTCGCTTGACATCGGCATCGCGCTGTGGAATCACCCGGACTGCGGCTACGAGATGAGCCCGGAGCTGTGCGCGCGCATCGCGGACTTGCCCAACGTGGTGGCCATCAAGTACAGCGTCGCGCGCGAAAAGTACGCCAGGCTCACCAAGATCGCCGGCGACAAGATCATCGTCTCGACCGCAAGCGAGGAGGAGTGGTTCGACAACATCGTCGAATTGGGCTGGCGCCTGTACCTGTGTTCGACGCCGCCCTTCACCATGCAGACCGCGGTGGACCAGCGCATCAACGAGTACACGCGCCTAGCCTTCGCCGGCAAGACCGCGGAAGCCCGGAAAGTGCGCGACAGCCTGAACCCGGTGCGAACGGCCTTCCGCGCATCCCGCCCCAAGGGCACACCGCAGGCGCACACCAAGTACTGGATGGAATGCATAGGCGAGGTGGGCGGACCGGTGCGCCGGCCCCTGCTCAACCTGACCGAGGCTGAACGTGCCGCGATCCGCAAAGCGGTCGCCGAGTGCGGGCTCAAGCTCGCGTGAATCGAAAGGACCATCCCGTGCGTTTCCTGTTGCTCCTGATCTGCGGTCTCACAGTACTTGTCTCGGGCAGTGCGTTTGCGCAATACCCGGCACGTCCGGTCAAGCTCATCGTGCCGGCAACCGCCGGCGATGGCAGCGACGTGCTCGGCCGCACCCTGGCGCGCGCGCTGGCCGAGTCGATGAACCAGCAGTTCGTCGTCGAGAACCGCCCGGGTGCCGGCGGCAGCATCGGCGCCGACGCGGTGGCCAAGTCGGCCCCCGACGGCTACACACTCTTCATCGGCAACGGCAGCTCGCACGGCGTCACCCCGGGTCTGTATGCCAAGCTGCCCTACGACAGCGTGGCGGATTTCGCCCCGGTGGCGCTGATCTCCACCGCCGCCAATGTGCTCATCGTTGGTGCCGGCGTGCCGGCTGCCAACTATGCCGAGTTCGCAAAGTTGGCGCGCGAGGCGCCCGGCAAGGTGTCGATCGCCTCGGCCGGCAACGGCAGCCTCTCGCACCTTTCGGTTGAACTGCTGCGCTCCATGGGCCGCCTGGACCTGCTGCACGTTCCCTACAAGGGGGCCGCGCCGGGCGTGACTGACGTCGTAGCCGGCCAGGTGCAGGCGATGATCATCAACATCCCTTCGGTCATGCCGCTCATCCGGGCGGGCAAGTTGAGGGCACTCGCCGCCACCAGCGCGCGCCGGCCGGCTTCCTTGCCGGAGGTGCCGACCTTGGCCGAGTCCGGGGTGGCCGGTTACGAGACGCTCGCCTGGTTCGGCGTGTTGGCGCCCGCCAAGACTCCGGCCGAGGTCGTGGGCCAGCTGCACCGCGAGGTGCAAAAGGCGCTCGCGCGCACCGACGTGCGCGAGACCCTGGCCCGCTCGGGCTCCGAACCCTCGGGCATCGGCCCGGCGGAGTTCACAGGCTTCATCAGGAGCGAAATCGCCAAGTACAGCAAGGTCATCAAGGATGCCGGCATCAAGGTTGAGTGAAATCGACAGACGATCAGGGAGATTGACGCGATGAAATATGGCCGTCCCATCAACTTCGGTGCGTGGATCGACAAGAACGCGCACCTTCTGAAGCCGCCGGTGGGCAACCAGCAGATCTGGGCCGATTCGGACATCATCGTCACGGTGGTGGGCGGACCCAACCAGCGCACCGACTTTCACGACGATCCTTTCGAAGAGTACTTTCACCAGTTTCGCGGCAACGCGCATCTCCTGATCTGGGATCGCGGCCGCTTCGAGCGCGTGGACTTGAAGGAGGGCGACATCTTCCTGCTGCCGGCGCACGTGCGCCACTCCCCGCAGCGTCCCGAGCCCGGCAGCATGTGCACGGTCATCGAGCGCGCACGCCCGGCCGGCGAGGTCGACGGCTTCGAGTGGTACTGCGCCAAGTGCGGCGCGCGCGTGCATCGCGCCGAAGTGCAGTTGCTAAGCATCGTCACCGACCTGCCGCGCGCCTACGAGAGCTTCTACAACCTGGTCGATCGTGCGCGCACCTGCCAGAAGTGCGGCACCGTGCACCCGGGGCGTGATTGGCAGGCCTGGCACGCCATGCGCGAAGCGCAGTGACGGGCTGACGCTGCCGCCCAGCCAGCGGGCGAAGAGGATCGCCATGTCCGTGCTGATGGCCGCGCGGCCGTTGGTGACGTGGGAACGCGCAGCGCTCAATACCTGCAATTGCCGGGCCACGTCAGTCACCGATAGGCCCAGGTCGGTCTGCGGCAGCTTGTAGTAGTAACTCGCTGTTCCCGGGCGTCGCGAAGATATACAATTGGCGCTGTATATCAATCCAATTAAGGCGTGACATGCGAGTCTCCAAATGGGGCAATAGCCTGGCCTTGCGCCTACCTGCGGCCGTCGTCGATGCCTTGCAGCTCAAGGCGGGAGACGACATCGAGGTCCGCGTTGCCGCGCCGGGCGCGTTCGACCTCGCGCGCAAGCCCGGCGCGCGCGAGCTCCTGGCGCGACTGCGGCGATTCCGCGGCCGCCTGCCGGCGGACTTCCGCTTCGAGCGGCAGGAGTCGCATGAGCGCGGCTGAGCGCTTCGCCGATACCTCTGTCTTGCTCTATCTTTTGTCGGCCGACACGACCAAGGCCGACCGGGCGGAAGCCCTGCTCGCTGACGGCGCGACCATCAGTGTGCAGGTGTTGAACGAGTTCGCCTCCGTTGCGTCCCGCAAACTCGGCTTATCGGCAGCGGAAATCGGCGCGGCACTGGAGCCGATCAAGGCGGTTTGCACGGTGGTTCCGATCACGCTTGCCGTGCATGAACGTGGG
The DNA here is from genome assembly GCA_046160545.1 of Burkholderiales bacterium. Lineage (GTDB taxonomy): Bacteria > Pseudomonadota > Gammaproteobacteria > Burkholderiales > JAEUOS01 > JAEUOS01. The sequence continues at coordinate 822 of JBJXGS010000107.1, read as the reverse complement.
CTCGGCGTTGTCAAGCGCTACGGCTTCTCGATCTACGATGCGATGATCGTCGGCGCCGCGCTCGAAGCCGGGTGCAAGACACTCTTCACCGAGGATTTGCAGGACGGACAGACCATCGAGAAAACGCTGCATGTGAAGAATCCCTTTCGGCGCTGAATCCCGGCGTGGGCAGCGATCGCCGCGGCCAGGCAAATTCTCCACACGCCGCGCCCCGACCACGGGGCTGTGCCGCGAATTTCGCTACCGCGAGTGGCGGCGTGACCGGGGGATCGAGGACGAGGCGGGCGCTACCTAGCGCCTGCTGGTGTTGCTGCGGCCCTTTACTCCGCCTTCAGGCCGCGCGAGCGCACGACGCCGCCCCAGCGTGTCGCTTCGCTCTTCAGGTAGTCGGTCAGCCCGGCGCGCGTGCTGATCACCGGCGTCACGCCGAAATCCGCAAAGCGTTTCTTGACCGCATCGCTCGCCAGGGCGGCGCTCAACTGCGCCTCAAGGCGCGCCAGTCCCTCCGGCGGCACGCCCTTGGCCGCCAAGAGTGCGGCCCACCCCTGCACTTCCAGGTTGGCGATGCCGGCCGCCTTGAACGGCGGCACGCCGGGTAGCTCAGCGATCGACTGGGCTGTCGATACGGCAATCGGCCGCAGCTTGCCGGCGCGCGCCTGCGGCAGAACCGAGGGCAGATTGATGAAGCCTGCGCTCACGGTACCTGCGATCAGGTCGGGCATGAGCGCGCTCTCGCCCTTGTAGGGGACGCTCACGATGGTCACGCCCGCCTGCATGGCGAACAACTCGGCAGTCAGGTGCGCCAGCGTGCCGTTGCCGCTG
>JBJXGS010000106.1:0-24527 GCA_046160545.1 Burkholderiales bacterium | reverse complement strand
AGCTGCCCTGGACGCACCTTGACGACTTGCACCGCATGGCGCTCAAGGAACTGCTGCCGTCCTATCTGGGTGGCACGCCTGCGAAGGCGATTCGCGCGGCCGACCTCGAGCGCATCAACACCATGTGGCATCGCCTGAAAGCCTGGCCGGATGCCCCGGGCGGCCTGAGGCGTTTGAAGAAGTACCATGTCATCGGCAGCATGTCCAACGGCAATGTGGCGCTGCTGACCAACATGGCCAAGTTCGCCGGCCTGCCCTGGGATCTGGTGTTCTCGGCCGAGTGGGTGCGGCACTACAAGCCGGATGCGGAGACCTACCTGTCAGCACCTCATTTCCTGGGCCTCAAGCCGCGCGAGGTCATGCTGGTGGCCGCGCACAAGAGCGACCTGGACGGGGCGCGCAAGGCCGGGCTTGCCACCTGTTTCGTGCCGCGGCCGCTGGAATTCGGTCGAGCATTCCTCAAGTCCGGCAGCTATGACGCCGCCTACGAGAAGCGCTTCGATCTCAACGTGCGCGACTTTCGCGAACTGGCGGCGGCCCTGGGCTGCTGAGGCGGGCTCGAGCGCAGTTGATCGTTCGCCGCGCAATCGCGTCCGGTATGATCGTTTTTCATGAACGCCCCCGATCCTGCGGCGCTGGCCGCAATGCTGCGCCTGCCGCGCACCCTGTATTCCCCTGAACACCTGGCCTTCGGTGATGCGATGCGCCGTTTCATCGCCGCCGAACTCGCGCCACACATGCAGAAATGGGAGGAGGAGGGGATGGTGCCCAAGGCGGTGTGGCGGCGCTTTGGCGACATCGGCGCGCTGGGCGCAGGCATTCCGGAGGAATACGGTGGGGCCGGCGAGGACTTTCGCACCCTTGCCATCGCCGTCGAGGAGCACGCGCTTGCCGGCATGGCCGCGCCGGCTTTCGAGCTGCACACCGGCATCGTCGCACCCTACCTCGTGCGCCACGGCAGCGAGGCACAGAAGCGCGAGTGGCTACCGCGCATGGCTTCCGGCGAAGTGGTGGCCTCGATCGGCATGACCGAGCCGAACAGCGGCAGCGACCTGGCCGCGGTGCGCACGCGCGCGGTGCGCGACGGCGATCACTATGTGGTCAACGGATCGAAGATTTTCATCACCAACGGCATCGTCGGCGACCTGATCGTGCTGGTCGTCAAGACCGCACCGGAATTGAAGGCCAAGGGTGTGTCCCTGCTCCTGGTCGACACCAGCCTGCCGGGCTACCGCAAGGCGCGCAACGTGAAGAAAGTCGGCAACAAGGCGCAGGACACCGCGGAGCTGTTCTTCGACGACGTGCGCGTTCCTGCGCACTGCCTCCTGGGCGAGGAAAACGGCGGCTGGAAAGTGCTCATGTCGGAGCTGGTGCAGGAGCGCCTGCTTGTCGCCGTGCGCGCGGCAGCCACCTGCGAGGCGGCGCTCGAGATGACGGTGCGCTGGGTCAAGGAGCGCCAGGCATTCGGTGGGCGCGTGTTCGACTTTCAGAACACCCGCTTTCGCCTGGCGGATGTGGCCACCCAGACCCAGGCATTGCGCGTTTTCACCGATCGCTTAATCGAGCTTCACGCACGCGGCGAACTCGACATGCACAGTGCCGCCATGTCCAAGCTGTATTCGACCGAGGTGCAGGACCGGGTGCTCGACACCTGCATGCAGCTGCACGGCGGCACCGGCTACATGTGGGACTACCCGATCGGACGCATGTGGGCCGACGCCCGGGTGCACCGCATCTACGCCGGCACCAACGAGATCATGCGCGAGATCATCGGCCGCGCGCTATAGCGCCGCGCGGCTTCGCCGCGGCGCGCTACCAGCGCCGCCAATACGGGCCGAAGCCCCCGTGGATGCCCCAGTTCCAGCCGCTGCGATAGTTCCATCCGTAGTAGGGACGCGGCCAGAACGGATCGTGGAAAAAAGGGTCGTGGCGGCGCTGCGCCTGCAGGCGCCGCTGGCGTTCGCGTTCGAGCTGCAGTGCGGCCTGGGCATCGCGGTCAGCCAGTTGCGTGATCAGGGTGGCCTGGCGCGCGCGTTCCTGGGCATCGACCAGGTGGTTGATGACCGCCTGATCGACGCCTTGCCGGGACAGGCCGACGATCTGTTCGGGTGTCAGGTTGTAAAACGTTCCGGTCGAGCGCAAATGCTCGATGATCGCCGCCGGCGGCGAACCGCCGCGCGACATGGCGACGACCTGTTCGAGCGGCAGTTTGGGATTCGGTGCCGGGGTCAGGCGGGCCAGGTCTTCGGGTGCGAGACGCTGCACGCTGCCCCGCTCCGGCGCGTTTGACGCGCAAGCCGCCAAAAGCAAGGCCAGGGCGAGGGCGGCCAGATTGCGAAAGAATGGCATGAGGCGCTCCGGTGCGATTGTTCGCATGAATACGATAACGCTTCAGACCCGCCGGCGGTGGACGCGTTCCCGGCAGGCGGGTAAACCCGATTCACAGCACTTGTCCCGGCGCGGGTTCCTTGAACGGGCTGTGCTCGTTGAGTTCGTCGACATAGCGATGTATGCCGGCGGTCTCGCGCTTCAGGAAATCCTCCACGGCACTGGCGAATTGGGGCTGTTTGAGCCAGTGCAGGGAATCGGTTTCGCGCGGCAGGAAGCCGCGCGCGAGCTTGTGCGCGCCCTGGGCGCCGCCCTCGAAGGTCGCAAGGCCCTGGGCGATGCAGAATTCCAGCGGCTGGTAGTAGCAGGCCTCGAAGTGCAGGCCCGGCGCGTAGCCCAGCGCGCCCCAGTAGCGGCCGTACAGGGTCTGCCCGTCGTGCACACACAGGGAGGCGCAGACGTCTTCTCCGCCCTGGCTGCCGACCACCAGCAACAGGTGCTGCGGCATGGCGCGGCCCAGGGCCTCGAAAAATGCCAGGTTCAGGTAGGGCGTCGAATGGTGCGCACGGTAGGTGTGGTTGTAGCAGCGGGTCCAGAATTTCCACATGACGGCGTCGATCTCGGCACCGGCCAGGTGGCGAAACGCGATCCCGGCCTCGCGCACGCGGCGCCGCTCCTGCTTGATCTTCTTGCGCTTGTCGTGCGACATGGTCGCCAAGAAGGCATCAAAGTCGGCGTAGCCCGCGTTTTCCCAATGGAACTGGACCGTGCGGCGCTGCAGCATGCCGCTCGCTTCGAGGAGACGCGTCTCCGCCGGCAGCGGAAACAGCACATGCAATGACGAAACCTCGCTGCCGCGCGCGGCATCGAGGGCCGCGCTTGCCAGGGCCAGGCGCGTGGCGTCGTCCTCCGCCAAGAGGCGCGGTGTGGTGCAGGGCGTGAAGGGTATGGCCGAGAGCAGCTTGGGGTAATAGTCCAGCCCATGGCGCTGGTATGCCTCGGCCCAGGCCCAATCGAACACGTATTCGCCGTAGGAGTGGTGCTTGACGTAGAGCGGCATTGCACCCGTAAGCCGGTCCTTCTCCCACAGCGTCAGGTACTGGGGCTCCCAGCCGGCCTTGCGCGAAGCACAGCCGGTCTCGTGCAGTGCGTGCAGGAAGGCATGCGAGACGAGCGGGTGATGGCCGGCCAGCGCATCCCAGCGCGCGGGGTCGACAGCCCCGAGCGAGTCGAGTACCTTGAGTGTGGTCAATGCGGCGTGGAGGCGGCGAATCGGGGTGCGATAATCGTTGCTGTCGCACCAGCAACCAAGAATTGTAGACGCATGCCAGCCAAGGTCGCCATCGCGCAGATCAACGTCACCGTCGGCGATCTGGCCGGCAACGCAGCGCAGATCGAACGCGCCGCACATGAAGCCCACGCCGCCGGCGCGGCTGTGTTGCTTACCCCGGAACTCGCGCTGACCGGCTATCCGCCCGAGGATCTGGTCATGCGCCGAGCGTTTATGGAGGCGACGGCCAAGACTCTTCGCGATCTGGCGGGCCGCCTCGCGGCGCTCCCGGGACTGTCGGTGGTGGTGGGCCATCCTGCCGGTGGCGACGATCGCACCCGGTCGATCACCATCCAGCAGCGCCATAACGCAGCGTCGGTGCTGGCCAATGGCCGGGTGGTGGCGACCTATGCCAAGCGCGAACTACCCAACTACCAGGTGTTCGACGAAAAGCGCTATTTCGCGCCGGGCCATGCTCCGCTGGTGTTCGAGGCCGGTGGCGTGCGCTTTGGCCTCCTGATCTGCGAAGACGCCTGGTTTGCGGGGCCGGCGCGGGAGTGCCAGGGCGCGGGCGCCGAGGCGCTGCTGGTCATCAATGCTTCGCCGTACCACATGGGCAAGACCGGCGAGCGCGTCGAACGCATGCGGCAACGGGTGGCCGAGACCGGGTTGCCGCTGGTATTCGCGCACTCGGTGGGCGGCCAGGATGAGGTGGTATTCGATGGCTCCTCGTTTGCACTAAACGGGCGCGGCGAACTCATCGCTCGCCTGCCGATGTTCGAGGAGGCGCTGGGTGTGGTCACGATCGATGGTGCCCGGGTGAGCGGCACGGGCATCGCACCGGAGCCGTGCATCGAGGCGCAGGTCTACGCGGCTCTCAAGCTGGGCGTGGCCGACTATGTGCGCAAGAACGGATTCCCCGGTGCGATCATCGGACTGTCCGGCGGCATCGACTCGGCGCTGACTCTGGCGCTGGCCTGCGACGCCCTGGGTCCGGAGCGTGTGCGCGCGGTCATGATGCCCTCGCAGTACACCGCCGACATCTCCTGGCTGGACTCGCGCGAGATGGTTGCGCGCCTGGGGGTGCGCTACGACGAAATCGCAATACGCCCCATGTACGACGCCTTCGAGAGCGCGCTGGCTGCCGATTTCGCCGGGCTCAAGCCCGACACGGCCGAGGAGAATCTGCAGGCACGCATCCGCGGCACGCTCCTCATGGCGCTGTCCAACAAACACGGATCTATCGTACTGACCACCGGCAACAAGAGCGAGATGGCGGTCGGCTATTGCACGCTCTACGGCGACATGGCCGGCGGCTTCGCGGTGATCAAGGACATCGCCAAGACCCTGGTGTACCGGCTGGCGGCGTACCGCAACTCGCTGTCCTACGTGATTCCGGAGCGCATCATCACGCGCGCGCCTTCGGCGGAACTGCGCCCGGACCAGAAGGACCAGGACAGCCTGCCGCCCTACGAGGTCCTGGACGCGATCCTCGCCGCCTATGTCGAGGAGGACCTGAGCCCGGCCGAGATCGTCGCCCGCGGCCACCCGCAGGCCGACGTCGACCGCGTCGTGCGGCTGATCCGCATTTCCGAATACAAGCGGCGCCAGGCGCCGGTCGGCGTGAGGGTCACGCACCGCGCCTTCGGCCGCGATTGGCGCATGCCCATCGTCAACCGCTACCGCGACGAATAGTCGCGCTGGCGCCTGTTGCTATACTTGTTCCGACACCGCCGTAGAGGGAGACGCCATGAAGAAGATCGAAGCAGTCATCAAGCCCTTCAAGTTGGACGAGGTGCGCGAGGCCTTGTCGGAGGTCGGGATCACGGGCCTGACCGTCACCGAGGTCAAGGGATTCGGTCGCCAAAAGGGACATACGGAGCTTTATCGGGGTGCCGAGTACGTGGTCGACTTCCTGCCCAAGGTCAAGGTCGAAGTCGTGGTTTCCGACAAGGAAGTGCAAAACGTCATTGACGCCATCATCAAGGCCGCACGTACCGGCAAGATCGGCGACGGCAAGATCTTCGTCAACAGCGTCGAGCACGTGTTGCGCATTCGCACCGGCGAGACCGGCGACTCGGCCGTCTGATCTGAGGCAGCGCTGAGAACAGCCCCGCGCCGCGGGGCTTTTTCATGTGTTGCGTGAAAGTAGCGGCCTACGCCTCGCGGCGCATCGCTGCCATCGGCAGCTGGTCCACGCGGGCGAACTCGCCTTGCTCGAACAACTGCGCGTCGGCCATGAAGGCCTGCATCAGCGACAAGGTATCGCTGCCCCAGAAGAGCTGGCCGTTATGGTCGAAGGTCGGCACCCCGTAGATGCCGCGCGCGAGCGCGCGCGCCGTGTTGTCTGCCAGGGTCTGCTTGACTTGCGGGTCGGCGATGGCCGCTGCCGGATCGGCAATACCCATGCGCGCGGCCAGTTCGGTGAATACGGGCGGCGCGTTCGGGTCCTGGCCCCTTTCCCAGATCACATCGAAGGCAGCCGCCACCGCGGCTCGCGTCGCGCCAGCGGCTGTGATGAGTCGCAAGACGTGCAGCGGGTTGAAGGGATGCGCCGGCGGAAAACGCATGGTGATGCCCGACTGGCGCGCCAGCCACACGCACATCCGGTAGGTGTGGCGCCGCTTTTCGGTGATTTCCGCCGGCCCCTTGTGGCCATGCGCCTTCAGGAGGCCGGCGAAAAGCACCGGTACATATTCAATCTCAAGCCCCGCCGGAAGGCGGTCAAATTGCCTGAAATGCAGATAGGCGTAGGGCGAGATGACGTCGAAATACCAGGCGGCGCGCATTTCTTGACTAGAGACCCACGGTGGTGGCACTGACGGTCGGCGTGCTCTGCTCCCAGATCGCGTTGAAGCGATTCAGCCACTCGCGCGTCTCGCCGCGGTCCTCGAAATAGACCACGCCCTTGGGGTGTTGATGATGCGGGCGGCGCAGGCAGTGCAGGTCGTCGGCGACGATCAGCACGTCTTCCAGATTGCGGATGGCATCGTTGGTTTGGTGCACCGCGATGGCGTGACTGAAGCGCCGCAAGAGGCGCATGAAGCGCGCTGCGCGCGTCACGACCTGCATGTCGTGTGCGACGATCATGAGGCGATTGGTGCGGCGGCGGTTCAAGAACTCGGCAAATTGCTCCTCGCGTGCGGCGCTATTCATCCCATAGTGCTCCAGCGTCGGGTCGAAGATGCGCAGGTTGCGGTCGGCGCGCGCGATGACTTCATCCAGCGCGGCAGAAAACTCCCCGCGCGATGCGATCAGGCGTCGTTCGCCACTCGCAGAGGCCGCGCCAGGGGCGCCGAGCGCCGGGGTGCTGGTCTTGACGACCGCGCCGCGCGTTGCGGCGGCGGGGGCCTTGCCGGCCGGCGTTCCGGCAGCTGCGCCCGCTGCGGGAGAACGTGCCGCGGAGCCTGCGGGCGCGGACGGTGGCGCAGGCGGGGCGGCCTGCGCCTTCGCAGGCGCGACAGCCGGCACCTTCGCGGCGCCGCCAGCCGGTGCCTTGGGCGCGACAGCAGCCGGTACGGCGGGCGCGGCCTTGGCAGGGGGCGGTGGAACCGGTTTTGGTTTGCGGGTGAAATCCAGGTCGAAATCGTCGCTCACGGGTGCTCTCCTGGGTGCAGCCAGCCATGGGTATACCAAGCATAGACCAGTGCGTCTGTCGGCGCGCCAAGCGCGCTGCCAGCGGGCAGGCTGCGCCGATCGGCGAGTAGTCGCAACGCAGCAGTATCGCCCGGCAGGCCATGCGCCTCGCCGTTGATGAAAATGGTCCTGCCCCGATACAGCATACCGGTACGCAAATCCAAATGCAGTCCGCGCCGGCGCACCGCCTGCCGGAATGCACCGGCCGACAGCCTTGGATGCGGCGCGTCGAATACCACCTGTGGCTTGGGTTCGGACAGGCTCATTCCGAGGTGGCGGGACACCTGGCTGCGGCTCGGGCACAGGTCACCGATGAGGCGCAGGGTCTCATCGACCTGGAAATCGTCGACCTGTCCGGGATGCCGGGTCGGCCGGCGACCGGGGTCGGCAAAGCGTCCCGGCCGTACGATCGACTCCGCCAGGTGCTCCAGGACACCGCGCGCGAGTTCGGTCGCCGAGGCGGCGCGAAAGCCGATCGAGGCTGTCATGCACTCCCCAAGTGCCACGCCGTCGTGGGCATACCCGGGCGGCAGGTAAAGCATGTCGCCGGGGTCGAGCACATGCTCTTCGGTGGGTCGGAAACCGGCCAGGATCCTGAGCGGCGCGCGTTGTTCCAGCCGGCGGTCCTTCTGGCGTGACAGTCGCCAGCGCCGGCGTCCCGCCAGCTGCAGAAGAAACACGTCGTAGGAGTCGAAATGCGGCCCGACTCCGCCCTGATCGGTCGCCCAGGAGACCATCAGGTCATCCAGGCGCGTCTGCGGGATGAAGTCGAAGCGGCGCAGGAGCGCGTCGGCGGCGGGCTCGAATAGGTTGACGCCCTGCACCAGGAGCGTCCACGGCATGCTGCGATCGGTGAGAGCAGAGGCCGGAAAAGGCCCGTGTTCGAGCGACCAGCGCCGGCGCGTGCGCCTGACGATACGACTCTCGGCATCGTCGCGGCCGGCCAGCTGGAACAGCCGGGCGCGCGACAGGCGGGAAGGCAGGGCGGGCAGGGCGTTGCGGATGAGAAGCGGTTTCCGGTGCCAGTAACGTGACATGAACTGCGCCGGCGACAGTCCGCCAAGCAGCTGCCAGGTATCGCAGGGCAGGTTCATATTTCGCTTGGCAAGGTCATTTTCATCTGGCTATTATAGGAAGCACGCAATGCCCACTGTGATCAGCCAGGAGTCGATAGTCAACGATTGATCGGCGGCACGCAAGCCGCAGAGGAGTCCAGACATGCTCAACGCCGGACAGGTAGCTCCCGATTTTCGTTTGGCCGACGCGGACATGGAGTTGGTCGAATTTTCCAAGCTGCGTGGCAAGCGCAATGTTGTGCTTTATTTCTACGACCGCGACAATCTTCCCGGCAGCACGACCGAAGCGATCGAATTTTCCGATCTGGATGCCGATTTCCGCAGCTGCAACTGCGTCGTCCTGGGCGTCTCGCCAGATGACTGGTTGAGCCATGCCGAATTTCGCGACCGCCACGGACTGACCGTCACCCTCCTGGCCGACCCCGAATGCGAAACCTGCCGCGACTACGACGTTGTCAAGACCGACGCCCCGTCGAACGCCGGTCGTCCCCATGTGCTGCGCTCGACCTTTGTCATAGATCGCACCGGCCGCGTGCGGCACGCCATGTACGGCGTCAGCCCCAAGGGTCATGCCGGCGCGGTCCTGGCACTGGTGCGGGACCTGCATTGACGCGGCGGGTCGCGCCATGAAGGTCGGGCGCGACGCGGTCGTCACCATCTCCTACAAGCTCTTCGATGCGCAGGGCGAACTGCTCGAGACCGCCCAGGAGCCGGTCGACTACCTGCATGGCGGATACGGCAACATCTTTCCGTTGGTCGAGGCAGCGCTCGAAGGCCGGGCCGGTGGCGACACGGCCAGCGTCAAGCTCGAGCCCGAGGATGCCTTCGGCGACTACGACGAGGAATTGCTGAGGGTCGAGGAGCGCGAACTCTTTCCCGAAGTGCTCGAGGTCGGCATGCAGTTCGAGGGCATTCCCGGCGAAGACACCGGCGACGACGCAGAAATCTTCACGGTCACCGACATCGCCGATGGCAAGGTGGTGCTCGACGCCAACCATCCCCTGGCGGGCCTGGCACTGGTCTTCGAGTGCCGCATCGAGGCGGTGCGCGCATCAACCGCCGCAGAACGCGCGCAGGGCAGCGTTGCCGGGGCGGAAGGTGCGACTGGCTATCGGCATTGAACCGGCGGCCTTGAGCGCGCCGAATCAGGCCTCGTAGCCCTTGGCCTTGAAGCGCACCACCGAGTGCGTGCCGTCGCAGTAGGGCTTGTTTTTCGAACCGCCGCAGCGGCACAGGATCGCGTTGGTCGTGCGCGCGATGGTGGCGCCGGTGCCGGTGACGATTTCCATGTTGCCCTGCACCAGGTAGGGGCCGTCGGTCAGGGGTGTGACCGTGAGCGGGCCCCCGCGTTCGGGCAGTGGTTTCATGTTGGCGCCGGGTGCGGCCTCGCCGCTGGCAACAAACTTGGCTGCCTTGTGCGCGTTGTCGCAGTATGGCTTGGTCTTGGAGGCGCCGCAGCGGCACAGGGTGGCACGCAGGACCTCGCCGCCGCCCTTGACGTCGGCCTTGGCGTGCACCGCAAGCGGGCCGTTTTCGCGCAGCCGCACCAGATTCACCTTGGGGGCCGGCTCCTCGGCGCCACCGTCGTTGCGCTTGTAGGTGAGCGCGCCGGAGGGACACTGGCGCACCGTATGGATTACGTGCTCGACAGACTCGGCGTCCGGGTTGATCCAGGGGCCCTTGACGTTGGCCAGGAACACAGTCGGCGCACCAAGTACGCAGTAGCGCGCATGGATGCAGCGCTTGCCGTCGAAAAAGATGGTCACCGACTTGCCTGGGGACTCGGTCTTGCCCTCGCCGGTCTGGATCTCGACCGGGCGCGCGGACGGCTTGGGTGTCTGCGCATCCACGCTCTGCACAAACACGCTGATGCCGGCGGCCGTGCCGGTCAATAGGCGGCGACGCCCGGCGGAGAATTCCTCGCCCGGGCCGTCGTTAGCGGTCAATTCTTGCATGGCGTTCTCCCTCAAGGCTATTCGAGTTTTTCCTCGACCCAGCCGCGGCTGGCGAGGAATTGCTCGTAAGTCATGCTGCCCGCATCGCCGCCGCGCACATAAGCGTCGAACTGCAGGAAAGCCGCGACCTTGGTACGCGAACCCTTGCGCTGCAAAATCTCCTTGCCGTCGGAGGACACGAAGGTCCAGCCCGGCACCGGGCTGCCCTTCAGGTGCTTGATGGCCTCGGCGCGGGTCATTTTCTTGCCGTCGTGCAGGGTCAGGACATCAGCCGGATTGCCGCGGATGTCGAAGTAGCCGAGCACATAACTCGCCGAGTACCGCTTGCGCAGCATCTCTGACGAGAACGTGTGCTTGTTCAGGTACTCGCAGTAGGGGCAGGTCGGAAAGCCGAACAGTACGAACATCGGCTTGCCGGACTTCTGCGAGAGCTTGATCGCCTCGGTGTACTCGACAAACGGCCAGCCGTCCGGCGTCTTGGCATGGGTGGCGGGAGCGGCAAGAAAGCACAAGGCCCAGGCAATGGCGAGGATCGTCTTCATTTTTTAACTCCTGCTGGCGCGCCGGACCGGCGGCGCCGCGCCGGCAACGATAGCACTTTCCAACTAACCGCGCCCGACAAAGGGCATCATGGTCGCCATGATGGTCATGGTGAGGATGTTCGACTCAAGCGGCAGGTCGGCCATCTGGCGCACGGCCTCGCCGACATGGTTCACGTCCATGAGGGGTTCGGGTGCGATCGTGCCGTTGGCCTGCGGCACGCCCTTGGCCATGCGTGCTGCCATTTCGGTGGCCGCATTGCCGATGTCGATCTGGCCGACGGCGATGTCGTATTTGCGGCCATCGAGCGCCGCGGTCTTGGTGATGCCGGTCACGCCGTGCTTGGTCGCCGTATAGGCGACCGACCCGGGGCGCGGCGCGTGGGCGGAAATCGAGCCGTTGTTGATGATGCGTCCGCCGCGCGGTGTCTGCGTCTTCATGATCTTGAACGCCTCGCGCGTGCACAGGAACATGCCGGTCAGGTTGATGTTGACGACGTTCTGCCAATTCTCCAGGGAGAGTTCCTCCAGCGAACCCCCCGGCGCATTGACGCCAGCGTTGTTGAAGAGCACGTCGACGCGGCCGAAGGCAGCCACGGTCCTGGCAAACAGCGCGGCGACCGAGGCTTCGCTGGCGACGTCGGTAGGCACGGCCAGGGAGTTGGCGGCGCTACCTCCCGTTTCCTTGATCGCCACCTCCAGGACGTCGGCACGGCGGCCGGCGAAGACCACGCGGTAGCCGCCCTTTATCAGGGCCAATGCCGCCGCTTTGCCGACTCCGGAGCCGGCGCCGGTGACGATTGCCACCTTGTTGTGATTGCTCATCAGGTCCCCCTTGCAGCGCGTCGGGATGGCGCGCGTTTCGCCCCGGCAATTTACCCGAGTTTGACCTGCATCAAACCGGCGCGACTTGGTACTTGAAGCCCGGCCGGGCGGCAGCATGTTGGAGCCATGCGGGATGCGCGGTGCGTCCCGGGTATACGACTCAAGGAGACCGACATGGCCAATCTCACCCCCTTCGGCGGGCGCAGCCTCTTCGATGAATTCTTTCGCGACGTCGCCCCCGGCTATTTCATCAAGCCCCTGCACGGTGACCCGCTGCCGACCCAGATCAAGGTCGATGTGAGCGAGAGCGCTGCCTCCTATACCGTCGCAGCCGAGGTGCCCGGTGTTGCCAAGGACGATATCCACGTAGCCCTTGATGGCAGCGTGGTCACCATCTCGGCCGAGGTGCGCCAGCAGGACGAAAAGAAGCAAGCGGACAAGGTCCTGCGCAGCGAGCGCTATTTCGGGCAGGTATCGCGCAGCTTCCAGCTGCCCGTCGAGGTCGACGTCGCCGCTGCAAAGGCGAAGTACGACAATGGCGTCCTCACCCTGACCCTGCCCAAGAAGAATCAGCCGGGCAGCAAGCGCCTGGCAATCGACTGAAGCGTGCAGCGGGGGGGCGCGTTGCGCAGCGCCGCCCGCGTCATCGGGGCCGCTGCGGACGCAGCGGCGCCTCCTGCATCAAGGCGGCCTGCTCCTTGAGTTCGAGGATGCGGTCCTGCCAGTAGCGCTGGCTGGCAAACCAAGGGAAGGCGGCCGGGAACGCCGGGTCGTCCCAGCGCCGCGCCAGCCAGGCCGCGTGATGGATCAGGCGCAGGGTACGCAGCGCCTCGATCAGATGCAGTTCGGCGTCGTCGAAGTCGCGCATTTCCTCGTAGCCGCCGATCAGGTGGCCGAGCGCCGCGGCCGCGCCTTCACCCCCGGGCAGCAGCATCCAGAGGTCCTGCATCGCCGGTGCCATGCGCGCGTCGTCCAGGTCCACAAAATGCGGACCGGCGTCGGTCCATAACAGATTGCCGGGATGGCAGTCGCCGTGACAGCGCAGCAGGGTGATCCGGCCGGCACGCTCATAGCAGCGTTGCACCAGTTCCAGCGCCATGTCGATGGCGGCACGCCATGCCGGGACAAGGTCGGCCGGTACCGCGGCGTGGTCGATCAGCCAGTCGCGCGACTCGCAACCGAAGGTCTGCGCGTCAAGGGCAGGGCGATGCTCGAAGGGAGTCATCGCCCCAACCATGTGCAGACGGGCCAGGAAGCGTCCAAGCCAGGCCAACACGTCGGCATCCTCGAGTTCCGGGGTGCGCCCGCCGCGGCGCTCGAAGACCGCGAAGCGAAAATTGGCGTGCGTGAAAAGCGTCATGCCGTCGATCGAAAGCGGCGGCACCATCGGCACCTCCGCCGCGGCCAGGGCCAGCGCGAAGGCATGTTCCTCTAGGATCTGCGCATCGTCCCAGCGCGCCGGGCGGTAGAACTTGGCGACCAGCGGCGCGCTTTGGTCGATACCCACCTGGAAGACGCGGTTCTCGTAGGAATTGAGCGCCATCAGGCGCCCGTCGCATGCCAGCCCGATGCCTTCCAGGGCGTCGAGCACGACCTCCGGGGTCAGCCCCGCATAGGGCGCGCCGGCCGACGCACCGGGCTCATCCGCCATGCACCAGGCCGAGCTTGCGGTTGGCCGGCACGGCCACGTCGATGAGCTTCGGCGCCGGCAGGTCGAGCGCGTTCATGAGGGCTACGAATTCTTCGCGCGACTTGCCGGCCAGTCTCGGGTTGGTGCGCATCTCCGCGCCGATGGTCGAGACCCGGTTGCCCTTGTAATCATGGCCGGGATAGACGCGGGTGGCCGCGGGCAGGGTGAAGAGGCGCTGCGTGATGCTGTCATACAGGTCAGCCGCACTGCCGCCCTGGAAGTCGGCGCGCCCGCAACCGCCTATGAAGAGGGTGTCGCCGGTGAAGACCGCGTCGCGCCACAGGAGGCAGATGCTGCCGGCGGTATGGCCGGGCGTCTCGATGACCTGCAAGTTCTCTGCGCCGAATGCGATCCTTGCACCTTCCTCCAGGTGCAGGTCCGCGGGCTCGATGCCGCAGTTGAACGGCGCGGCGGCCTGCGCTCCGGTGCGCAGGCGCAGCGTGCCGGCCGAGGTGATGTGATCGGCGTGGGCGTGGGTCTCGACGGTGAAGCGCAGCTTGAGGCCGAGCCGTTCCAGGACTTCCAGGTCGCGCTCGACCAGCGAGTCGACCGGATCGATGATGACCGCCTCGCGCGTCGCGCCGTCGGCGACGATGTAGGTCAGGGTCGACGAGACGGTGTCGAAAAGCTGTTCGAAGACGGGGGCGGCACCCATCGTGGCAGTCTACCCCTCATGCGGGCAGAGGCGCGCGATCGCCTCAACCATGGCCGCGTGCTCGGCGCGACCCTGCCCGGCGATGTCCAGGGCGCTGCCGTGCGCGACCGACGAGAACAGCACCGGCGTTCCGATCGTCAGTCCCGCGGTGCGATTCGGCGCCAGGAGCTTGGCGGCGATGTGCCCTTGGTCGTGGAACATGACTACAAAGGCGTCCACCGGGTCGCGCGCGAACATCGTGTCGCAGCCGAAGGGGCCGCTGGCCGCGATCCCGGTCGCGCGCGCCGCCGCGACGGCCGGCGCGATGATGCGCGCCTCCTCGTCGCCGAACATCCCGTCCTCGCCTGCGTGAGGGTTGAGGCCGGATACCGCGATGCGCGGCGTGGCCACACCGATGCGCGTGAGGGTGGCATGCGCAGCGGCGATGGCGCGGCCGACGCGCGCTTCGGTGACCCGCTCGATCGCCACGCGAAGGCTCGAATGCAGCGTGGTGTGGACGATGCGCGTTTCGCGCCTGCCGTCATCGAAGCAGAGCATCAGGAAGGCATCTTCCTCGGGCGTGCCGGTGGCGCGCGCGACAAAGCCCGGGTAGCCGTCGAAGGCGATGCCGGCCGCCTTGATCGCGGTCTCGGTCTGCGGTGCGGCGACGACCGCGTCGACATGGCCATCGAGTGCGGCGCGGATCGCGGCTCCGGCCGCGTCCAGTGCCGCTAAGCCGTGCACGGCGCGGATCTGGCCCGGCTCGAGCGGAGCGTCATCGAAGTGGGAGCGCGCGACGAGGGGCACGCGGCCGTCGCGCCACTCGACCTGCGAGGCATCACCAAACGCGTCGACCTTGAGCGGCAGGCCGCAGGCACGCGCATGGAACTCGAGGGCGCGCAGATCGCCCACCAGAAGCGGGCGGGCCACGCGGGTCACGCGCATGTCGCTGGCGGCCTTCAAGGCGATCTCCGGGCCGATGCCGGCAGGATCGCCCAGGGCGATGGCGACGCGTGGCAGACTCATACCGAGACCGGGTCGGTACCCAGTGCGCGAAACAGGCCGTGGTGCGCGCCTTCGATGTAGCGTTGCCCGGTGGGAAGTTCGATCGAGCACGAGCGCACGCGCTGGGTGTCGGCGGCCAGCCCGGGTGGTGCCCTGTCTTGCGCCAGACCGCGCGCGGCCGCCAGCAACGCACGGCGGGTCATGATGATGCCGTTGTCGGTCGAGACCAGGTTCTCGCGCGTGCGATCCTGGATCGGCCCCATGCTCTCCTGCAGGGATGCATCCTGCATGCCGATGCCTTCGACGCCGCTGTAGGTGAGCCCGGCCTTTTGCCCGGCGCGGTCCATCAGGTAGTCGTTGTCGCGGTTGGCCAGCGGGATGAAGGTGCCGGGGATGTACTTGACGTGGATGCCGGCGCCGTCCTGCATGGCCTTGATCTCGCCCGGCTTGAGGTCACGCGCCGGGTGGTAGTTGATCGACCAGGCCCAAGAGCGCGTGTCGTCGATCGGCACCCACATGTGCGCGCCCAGCGGGTGCCCGGCTCGCGGCGGGATGATGGTGTGCCAGGGCATGATCCAGGGCGTGATGCGCCAGTAGTAGCGCCCTTGATCGGCATTGCGCCGCGCACCGATCAGGAGCCCGCCGGCGAAGGGCTCAACCTCGAAGTACGGCATCTTGTCGTGCTCGTTGTAGAGGTTGCCGCGGCTGCCGCTGAACAGGGGGTCGCGCTTGAGCGCCCCGGAGTGCAGGAAGGACACATGCGAGGAATCGATGCCGCCCTCCATGGCCTGCAGGTAGTTGCACTCCTGCAGTCGCTTGCTGACATAGCGCTGCGCCGGGGCGACCAGGGCCCACTCCAGCCCGGGCGGTTCGGGACGCGCCTCGGGCGGGCCCATGTAGGTCCAGATCACACCGCCCTGTTCGATCACCGGGTAGGAGTTAAGGCGAATGCGCTGGGCCATGCCGGTCTCGACCGCCTCGGAGGGCAGTTCGATGCACTGGCCGGTCACGTCGTATTTCCAGCCGTGGTACGGGCAGCGCAGTCCGCCGTGTTCGTTGCGACCGAACCAGAGCGACACGCCGCGATGGGCGCAGAATTCGTCGATCAGCCCGAGCCGCCCGGCACTGTCGCGAAACGCGATCAGCTTCTCGCCCAGGAGCTGCACGCGCACCGGCGGGCAGTCCGGTTGCGGCAGTTCCCACCCATGCAGTGCCGGCACCCAGTAGCGGCGCAGGAGGGCGCCCATGAGCGTGCCCGGCCCGGTGCGGGTGAGTTCCTCGTTTTGTTGGGCGTTCAGGGCCACGGCCGGCTTTCTGCGCCTCAGGACTGCGGCTGTACCGCACGCGCGATCGGCGTCCAGCGCTCGATCTCGCTCTTGATGAACTGTGTGAAGGCGACTGGGTCGAGGTCGGCGGCTTCGATGCCTTCGGCGACCAGGCGTTCACGCACACGCGGCGCGGTCAGTGCGCGGCGCACTTCGGCGTTGATCTGCGCCACCATCGCGGCCGGCATTCCCGCCGGTCCCGAGATCGAGAACCAGGTGGTGGCCGTCAGGCGCGGGAAACCGGCTTCGGCGAAAGTCGGCACGTCGGGCAACTCCGGGTTGCGGTTGCGCGAAGTGACTGCCAGGGCGCGCACCCGCCCGGTGCGCAGGTGCGGCATGGCCGAGGACAAGGCGGTGAACGAGGCCGGAATCTGGTTGCCGATCAAATCGGTCATGACCGGCGCACCACCCTTGTAGGAGATGTGCACCAGCCGTGCCCCGGTCGCCTCGCGAAACAGTTCGCCGATCAGGTGCGCGTGGGTGCCGGTGCCTGAAGAACCCCAGCTGGCGCCGCCGCTCATGGCGTTGGCGAACGCGATGAAGTCACGCACGGTCTTGACCGGCGCCTGCGCGTTGACCGCCAGTACCGCCGGTGGTCCGCCCAGGAGCGCGATGTGCGAAAACGACTCCAATGGATGGTAGGGGACCTTGGCGGTGACCGGTGCGACCACGTGCGAGGCGATGCCGGAAATGACCAGGGTCGCGCCGTCGGGAGCGGACTTTGCCACCAGGTCGGAACCGATCGCGCCGCCCGCCCCGGCGCGGTTCTCGACCACGAAATTCTGTCGAGTCGTCTCCGCGAGCTGCTGGGCCAGCGCCCGCGCCAGGGTATCGGCGGTTCCGGCGGCAGGGAAGGGCGCGACGATGCGTACCTGGCGCGGCGGCCATTCCTGCGCGGGGGAGGTGAGGGTGACGCCCGCCAGCGGCAATCCTGCGAGGGTTGCGAGCAGGCGCCGGCGGCGCATCAGCGACCAGGCCGGGGCGCTAGCCACGGGTTTCAGGTACCTCGGTCAGAAGCGCATGGCCAGAGAGGAATGCGGCCAGGTTGTCGATGACCAGTTGTCCCATGGCGTTGCGCGTGGCGACGGTGCCGCTGCCGACGTGCGGTTGCAGCACCACGTTGTCGAGTGCGAAAAACGCCTCGGGCACGCGTGGCTCGTCGACAAACACGTCCAGGCCGGCGCCGGCGATGGTTTTGTCCTGCAGAGCCTTCAGTACGGCTGCCTCGTCGACGTTGCTGCCGCGCGAGACATTGATCAGGTAGCCGTTGGGGCCAAGCGCGGCGAGCACCTCGGCGTTGACCAGGTTTTCGGTCGCCTTGCCGCCCGGCAGGATCAGGACCAGGATCTTGACCGCGCGCGCCATCGCCTTCAGATCGGCGAAATACTCATAGGCCACGTCGGTCTGGCGCTGGCGCCCGTGGTAGACCACCTGCATTCCAAAGCCCTCGGCACGCCTGGCAATCGCCTTGCCGATGCGCCCGAGTCCGACGATACCCAGGGTCTCGCCCCACACCTTGTCTGTGAGCGGTGCGCTGCCGCCCAGCCATTTGCCGGAACGCACGTACTTGTCGTTGAAGACCGCGCGCCGCACCGTGGCCAGGATCAGCATCCAGGTGGTGTCGGCGACGCATTCGTTCAACACATCGGGCGTGTTGGTCACGCGGATGCCGCGTTCCTTGCAGGCCGCCAGGTCGACACCGTCGTAACCGACGCCAAAGCAGGCGACGATCTTGAGTCCCGGCAGGGCGCGGATTACTTCCGCCTTGATGCCGGCGCCGCCGGAGGTTGCCGCTGCCACGCAGATCGGCGCGAGCTTCGCCAGCAGCCCCGGCTTGTCGGATGCTTCCCAGTAGCGATGCACGGTGTAGTCCGCTTCGAGCTGGGCCTGGGTGGGGCCGTGGATGGGGGATACGAGAAGCAGGTCGGGTTTGGACATGTCAGGGGGCCTGCCGCGCCCGGCGTGCGCGCAGCAGGCGAATGATCAGCGGGGAGAGCCAGACCGCGATTGTAATGACCGCGAGGGTGGCAGCGATTGGCCGGTTGAAGAACGCGGCGAAGCTGCCGTCGGACTTGATCATGGCCTTGATGAAGTTCTCTTCCAGCATGCCGCCCAGCACCACACCCAGGATGGTCGGGGCGACCGGAAAGCCGTTTTCCTCCATCAGGTAGGCGAGCAGGCCGAAGAGCAGCATGACCCCGACATCGAAGACCGAGTTGTTGATCGCATAGCTGCCGACGATGCAGAAAATGAGGATCAGGGGCATGAGGATGTTGCGCGGCACCTGCAGGATTCTCTTGGCCGCCTTGATCGCCAGGAAGCCCAGCGGGATCATGAGCAGGTTGGCCAGGATGAAGACCATGAAGATCGCGTAGATCGCCACCGGGTTGTTGATGAAGATGGTCGGCCCCGGGTTGAGGTTCTTCATGTAAAGCACGCCGATGACGATCGCGGTGATCGAGTCGCCCGGTATGCCGAAGACCAGCGCCGGAATCCAGGCACCAGCCACCGCGGAGTTGTTGGCCGCGCCGGATTCGACGATGCCTTCCGGATGCCCGGTGCCGAACTTCTCCGGTTCCTTGGAGAACTTCTTGGACATGCCGTAGCTCATCCACGCGGCGATGTCGGCGCCGGCGCCCGGCAAGGCGCCGACCAGTGTGCCGAGGGCGCTACCGCGCAGGATCGACTTTGGGTACTTGACCGTGAGTTCCCACATGCCCTTGAAGACGTTGCCGATCTTCGCCTGCGCGACCACCAGTTGCTGCTTGGAGTTGATCGCATAGCGCAGCACCTCGGAGACGGCGAACATGCCGACCATCATCGGCACGAGTGAAATGCCTGAGAGCAGGTTGGGCTGCCCGAAGGTGAAGCGCGGATGCCCGGCCGGGTTGCCCACGCCGATGCTGGCGATCAGGAGGCCCAGGAAAAGGGAGACGAAGCCTTTGACCGGGTCGCCGGAGGCGATGAAGATGGCGCAGGTGAGGCCCAGCAGTACCAGCCAGAAGTATTCGAAATCGGAAAAGCGGATCGCCCATTCGGCCAGCATCGGCGCGGAAGTGATCAGGACCAGCGTTCCGAAGAGCCCGCCGACAGCCGAGAAGACCAGGCCGGCGCCGAGTGCGACTTCGGCCTGGCCCTTCTTGGTCATGTTGTACGCCTCGTCGGTGTAGGCCGCCGAGGCCGGCGTGCCCGGAATGCGCAACAGGCAGCCCGGAATGTCGCCGGAGAAGATCGCCATCGCAGTGGCCGTGACGATGGCTGCGATGGCCGGTACCGGCGGCATGAAGAAGGTCACCGGCACCAGGAGCGCGGTGGCCATGGTCGCGGTCAGGCCCGGTACCGCGCCGACGAAAAGACCGAAGATCGCCGAGGCGAAGATGACGGTCAGGACGTAGAGGTCGAAGACCTGGCCCGCTGCGGCTGACAGGTGTGCGAGCATGGCCTTACCAGGCCAAGGGCGTCAGAACGCCCCAGGGCAGGGGAACGCGCAGACCCTTGTAGAAGATCGTATGGATGAGCAGGGTGCCAGCCACGGCCACCACCAGCGCCAGCCAGGGCCGCACGCGAAAGGTCAGGGTCAGGGCCAGGATCGAGACGATGGCCGTCGGGATGAAGCCGAGGCGCTCCGACACCCACGCGTAGACGATCAGCACTGCCACGATGAGCCAGAAACCGAAGGCAGTGCGTCCATCACTCCACCATGCGTCGAGCTTGATCCAGCCGCTCCAGTCGCGTGTGCGCAGGCCGCGCACCATCACCAATACGGCGCAGATGAGCAGCCCGCCGGCAATGAGGCCCGGGTAGACCGCAGGCCCGTACTTCTGACCCGGCATCGGCGGGAACGACTGGACATGAAACAGCACCCAGCCGGCCAGGAGCCCAATGACCGCGGCTGAAATGATGTCGTGAAATTTCACTTGCCGGAGAGGCGGCGGAACTTGCGGTCCCGCCGCCTTGAAGGGAATCAGGCCTTGGCCAGTCCCAATGCCTTCATGACCGCGAGCATGTCGGTGTCGCCTTGCTGCATGAAGCGACCGTAGCCAGGACCGTCAGCCCAGGTGAGGCCGAAGCCGCGCTGATTCATGAAGTCCTTGAAGTCACGGCCGTCCCAGACTTTCTTGATCGCGGCCGAAAGCCTGGCAGTCACGTCCGCCGGCATGCCCTTGGGTCCGGCGATGCCGCGCCAGGCACCGACGGTCCAGTTGCTGCCGATGGCTTCCTTGAGGGTGGGCACGTTCGGGTACAGAGCGGTGCGTTCCGCGGACATGACCGCGAGCGGCCGGGCGCGCCCGGCGTCGATGAGGGCGCGGCCTTCGGGCAGCGAACAGGTGACGATGTCGATACCGCCGGCGGCCAGGTCCTGCATGGCCGGTCCGGCACCGTTGGACGGCACCCACGGCACGGCCGCGTTGTCGATCTTGAGGTCGCGCAGCATGCCGGCCAGCGCCAGATGCCAGATGCCGCCCTGGCCGGTGCCCGAGGCCTTGAGCTTGCCCGGGTTGGCCTTGATCGCGTTGACGAGATCAGCCAGGGTCTTGTAAGGGGAGTCACCCTTGACGATGACCCCGGAGGTGTCGATGTTGACCAGCGCCAGCGGCGTGTAGTCCTGCCACGAAAGCTGCGTGAGTCCGGCATGGCGCATCATCGTGATCTCGACGGTGACCATGCCGATGGTGTAACCGTCCGCCGCCGCGCCCGAGATCGCCTGGTGGCCGACCACACCGCTGCCGCCGGTGCGGTTGACGACGTTGAAGGGCTGGCCCAGGTCCTTCTCCAGGAGCGAGGCCATGATGCGAGCGGTCGCGTCGGTGCCGCCGCCGGCGCCCCAGGGGCAGACGAAGGTGACGGGGCGGGCGGGCCAGGCCTGCGCCGAGGCGCGGCCGAGGCCCGCGAGTGCCGCGGCGCCTGCCGCGGCCTTGAGGATGGTTCTGCGTTGGGTCATGTTTGTCTCCTTGGTTTTCCTAGGGTTCGCTGCAACGCCCGCTTACGGGTGAGCGCGCACCACCTGGCGCTGGGTGCCGAGCTTCTCGATGCCGAGCTCGACCACGTCGCCGGCATTGAGCCACTTGGGCGGCTTCATCCCCGCGCCGACGCCGGGCGGCGTGCCGGTGGTGATGATGTCGCCGGGCATCAAGGTCATGAATTGGCT
Organism: Burkholderiales bacterium; assembly: GCA_046160545.1. GTDB lineage: Bacteria > Pseudomonadota > Gammaproteobacteria > Burkholderiales > JAEUOS01 > JAEUOS01. The sequence goes on along the minus strand of JBJXGS010000106.1, from coordinate 3,095 downwards.
GCAGTAGGCAACGATGTTGTGGCAACCGAAGATCATGGTCTTGGTGCTGCCTTTTTGCATGGTCTGGCCGTTGACAGTCAGCCACATGTCGAGGTTTTGCACATCGCCGACTTCGTCCTGCGTGACCAGGTAGGGGCCGATGGGGCCGAAGGTATCGCAGCCCTTGCCGCGGTCCCATTGAGTGCCGCGCTCGAGCTGGAAGTGGCGCTCGGAGACATCATTGACCACGCAGTAGCCGGCGATGTAGGCGCCAGCGTCCTTCTCTGCGATCTCCTTGCACTTCTTGCCGATGACGATCGCGATCTCGACTTCCCAGTCGAGCTTGGTCGAACTCAAGGGCACGACGATGTCGTCGTTGGGCCCCGAGATCGAGGTGGTCCACTTGTTGAAGAGGATGGGCTCGGAAGGGATCGGCGCGCCGACTTCCTTGGCATGGTCCGAATAGTTGAGGCCGATGGCGACGAACTTGGAAATCCCCGTGTAAGGCACGCCCAGGCGCGGTGTGCCCTTGACGATGGGCAGCGAGTCGGGCTTGATCCTGGACAGGCGCTTCAAGCCGGCCGGCGAAATCTCGTCCCAGCCGATGTCCCGCACGACCTTCGACAGATCACGGATGTTCCCAGCGGCATCGAGCATCCCCGGCTTCTCGCGGCCCGACGGGCCATATCGCAGCAGCTTCATTGACTTCCCCCTAGTTGGTTTATGTAGGTGTTTCGTCGTGGAATTGTCGGGCTCTGCCCGCAATTTCACGCAAGTCAGTCCGGCCGAAAGTAGGTTTGTACTTTCGGCCGCTCAGATTGTCATTCCCCCATCACACGAATAAGCATTGCCCGTGCAGAAGGCCGATTCGTCCGAGGCAAGATAGACCACCAGCGGTGCGATCTCGCTGGCCTGGGCCAGGCGCCCCATGGGTTGGCGCGCGATGAAGTCCTTCTTGGCCTGCACCGGATCGTCAAAGGCGTTGATGCGATCGGCAAGCGAGGGCGTATCGACCGTACCGGGGCAGATCGCGTTGCAGCGGATGCCGCGCTTGACATAGTCCATCGCGACCGACTTGGTCAGGCCGATCACGGCCGCCTTGGTCGTGCCGTAGACGAAGCGGTTGGCGATGCCGCGCACCGAAGACGCGATCGAGGCGATGTTGATGATCGAAGACGACTTGCCCGTCGCATCGAAGTGCGCGAGCATGCCCGGCAGGACGGCGTGGATCATCTTCCAGTGCGCGCGCACATTGAGCGCGAACGCGAAGTCCCACTCCTTGTCGGTCGCATCCATGATCGTGCCGTGATGGACAAAGCCCGAGCAATTGAAGAGTATGTCCACGCGCCCGGCCTCGGCCGTGACAGTCTTGATCGCGCTGTCGTCCAGCGCATCGAGTTTGCGCGCGATGATGCCGGGCTTGCCGGCATAGCCCGCGAGCAGCTTGTCGTTGATGTCGGTGGCCCAGACCGTAGCCCCTTCAGCCGCGAATGCCTCGACGACCGCCTTTCCGATTCCCTGGCCTGCCGCGGTGACGAACGCGGTCTTGCCTGCAAGTCTTCCTGCCAAGTCGAACCCTCCTCTTGTATTGATCGAACGCGCTTGTAGTAACCATAAGGTTAACATGCGTCACCGACGCTTGACGCGCGCAAACGGCACCAGGGCGGAGCGGTAACCGTGCTATTGCGGCAGCCCCACAATGGCATCGGCCGGGCTGCGCACCGCGCCGCCGCCCAGCTTGAGTACGTGGGTATAGATCATCGTGGTAGCGACGTCGGTATGTCCAAGCAACTCCTGGACGGTGCGGATGTCGTAGCCGGATCGAAGCAACTCCGTCGCGAACGAATGTCGCAGGGTGTGCGGCGTGGCCGGGCGATGAATGCCGGCGTGGTGAACCGCCTTCTTGAACGCCCGCTGAAAGGTCTGGTCGTACATGTGATGTCGGCGCACGACGCCTGAGCGAGGGTCGACTGACAGTGTCGCTTGAGGAAAAACCCAGAACCAGCTCCATGAAGAACCGGCGCGTGGATATTTGCGCTCCAGGGCATGCGGCATGAAAACGCCTGCGCATCCGTTCGCCTGATCCGCCGCCCAGATAGTGCGGGCGCAAGTCAGTTGGTCACGAAGGCCGGACTCGAGACTGGTAGGCAGCATGACCACCCGGTCCTTGCCGCCTTTGCCGTGCCGGATGATGATGGCCCGTTGCGCGAAATCGATGTCCTTGACGCGCAACTGCAATGCCTCGGTGATTCGCATCCCTGTGCCGTAGAGCAGCCTTGCGAAGAGCCTGTGTTCGCCCTGAAGGCGAGTCACGATAGCTGTGACCTCTTCCAGGCTCAGGACGACAGGCAGGCGGGTCTGAACGCGCGGACGTCCGATATCCTTCAACCACGGCAAGTCGAGTCCGAGGACCTTGCTATACAAAAACAGCAAAGCGGCAAGCGCCTGCTTGTGCGTTGACGGCGCGACCTGACGCACATTCGCAAGCCAGGACAGGAACGCTTCAACTTCCTTCGCCCCCAAGTCACGAGGGTGGCGCAACTTGTGAAATCGGATGAAAAAGCGAATCCAGTAGACGTAGACGTCTTCCGTGCGGAGACTGTAATGCAGGTACCTGATCCGCTCGCGGACCTGGTCGAGCAACTTCACCGCCGTCAGCGGCGGCAAATCCTGGACAGCCTTGGATCGAGCGACGGACGTGGGAGCCCGACCACCGACTGTCGGCAACGCATTCGTGACGTTCATGACTTGCACCAGAGAGTGGAAAACCCTCCCGCAAAAGGCCGAATTGGTGTACAAAATGTGTGGGTTGGCTTAGTGCTGCTTTTGCCGCCTAATTAATACTGTACAAAATTACAGTAAAATTGTCAATAGCCTTGCGCCATGAGACTTTCCGACCAATTTTCCTACCCAAGTTATGGAGACAGCGCGCCAAGTTATGGAGACAGCGCGCCAAGTTATGGAGACACGCCTGTCGCCCGAAAACAAAGTTAGGCCGCTCAAATGGACTACAGGCCTGTTCTCGGCAAAGTCATCGCCACGCGCAGACTCGAATTCGTGGCAGCCTCGGGCAGATCTGAAACGGCTACCGTGACTGTAGGTGAGCCAGTACGGCC
>JBJXGS010000105.1:0-42192 GCA_046160545.1 Burkholderiales bacterium | reverse complement strand
AAGGACGGCATCATGGCCTACAAGATCGCCGCCCACGCGGCCGACCTGGCCAAGGGCCACCCCGGTGCGCAAATCCGCGACAACGCCATCTCCAAGGCGCGCTTCGAGTTCCGCTGGGACGATCAGTTCAACCTGGGGCTGGACCCGGATACCGCCAAGGATTTCCACGACGAGACGCTGCCCAAGGACAGCATGAAGGTAGCCCACTTCTGCTCGATGTGCGGCCCGCACTTCTGCTCGATGAAAATCACCCAGGACGTGCGCGAGTACGCCGAGAAGATCGGCGCCGACGCGGCGACTGCCCTGCAGAAGGGCATGGAGGAGAAGGCGGTCGAATTCGTGAAGAAGGGCGCGGCGATTTATCATAGGGCCTGAGAGGGAAATCGCCGGCTGGTGCATGTGGACCGGTCATGGGAAGGCCGAATGGAATTCGCCAGCAGACGCTATGCCGATGTGGTGGTTGCTTCCGCAGCGGGACGGATCGACCATGCCGGCGCAGAGCCCTTCAAGGCGGCGCTGCAGCCGCTGATCGACCAATGCGTCGAGGGTAGCGATCGCGTCGTGCTCGACTTCAGTGCGGTCGAGTACATCTCCAGCGTTGGCTTGCGCGTGCTCATGCTTGCCGCCAAGCAGGTCAAGTCGCAAAAGGGCGCGATCGTCATCGCGGGCATGCAGCCGGTGGTCAAGGAGATCTTCGACATCAGCCGCTTCAACTACGTATACGCGGCGTTTCCGTCGGTTCGCGAGGCGGTGGCCGACCTCTCGACCCAGGCGCTGGCCCTCCTCGAGGCTGCCTGAGGCTCAGGCGAAATTCATGCAGCGCGTCCGCCTCTGGGGTACCCGTGGATCGATCCCGATCGCGCTCACCGCTGCCGGCGTACGTGCCAAGATCGAGGCTGCGCTCAAGGGTTCGCGCGGCAAGGCGATCGACACCGACGCCGCGCTTGCCCAATACATGTCGACCCTGGAACTGCACCAGGCCGGCACCTACGGCGGGCACTCGTCGTGTGTGGAGATAGAGACCGGCACTGGCGAGTATGTGCTGTGCGACCTGGGCAGCGGTGCCCGACCGTTCGCGCAGGGTGTCATGGCGCGCCACGGGCCAGGCAATCCGCAAACCTTTCATATTTTCATGTCCCACCTGCACTGGGACCACATTATGGGGCTGCCGTTTTTCACGCCGGCCTACCTGGCCGGCAACCGCCTCTTCATCTATGGCTGCCATGAAAGACTCCAGGAAGCGTTCGTGCGCCAGCAGGCCGAGCCGTCGTTTCCGGTGGACTTCTCGGTCCTCGCCGCGAAGATCGAGTTCGTCACGCTGGTGCCGGGCGAGACCCGCGAGATCGCCGGCATGCGAGTGACCCCAAAGTTGCAAATGCACGCCGGCGACTCCTACGGCTATCGCTTCGAGGCGCACGGCAAGACCTTTGTCTACTCGACCGATTCTGAACACAAGCTGGAAAATCCCGAGGAGACCGAAGGCTTCGTCGAGTTCTTCCGCGGCGCTGACCTGGTTGTATTTGACGCGATGTATTCGCTGGCCGATGCGATCTCGGTCAAGGCCGACTGGGGGCATTCAAGCAACGTGGTCGGTGTCGAGCTGTGCCAGCTGGCCGGCGTCAAGCATCTGTGCATGTATCACCACGAGCCCGCGTTCGATGACACCGCGATTGCGCGGGTGCTGGCCGATACGCGACGGTTCGAAGAGATCACGCGCAGCGGCGCGAAGCTCTTCGTCTCGGCCGCCTACGACGGGATGGAAATCGAGTTGTGACAGCGGCGGCGCCGGCGGGCTTGGCGCTGGGCCGGATCCGCCTCTTCGGCGCCGTACTTCTGGGCCTCCTGCTTGCACTGTTCAGTTTCGACGCATCCTGGCAGCGAGCATTGCGCCTGGCCTGGCTGGACGCGTATCAGAAGGTGGCGCCGCGCACGGTCGAGACCTTGCCGGCGACCATCGTTGCCATCGACGAGAAAAGCATCAGCGAGCTCGGACAGTGGCCATGGCCGCGCACCGTGCTGGCGCGCCTGATCGACGCGATCATGCGTCACGACCCGGCCGCCATCGGCGTGGACCTGTTGCTCTCCGAGCCGGATCGCCTGTCACCGGCTGCGCTGTTCGAGCGCCTGGGAATCGAGGACCCGGGCTTGCGCAGGCGCCTGGCAGCGTTGCCGGGCAATGACGAGGTTCTGGCTGATGCGATCGCACGCGCGCCGCTGGTGCTGGGCATCGCCGGCACGCCCGAAGCGTCTGCGGCGACCCTGCGCGCGGCGCCGGTGCGCGTCCTGGGAGGCGCCATGCCGGGGACGCTGCGCCGCTTCTCGGGCGTGCATACCAGCCTGGACGCCCTGGACGCTGCCGCTGTCGGTCACGGCCTGCTTTCCGCCGACCCTGTAGGCGCCGTGGTGCGTCGCATGCCGCTGGTGGCCGATGTGGGCGGCACCCTGGTGCCGGGGCTGGCGCTGGAGATGCTGCGCGTCGCCGCCGCGGCTCCTTCACTCGCGCTCCTGGCCGACGCGGGCGGTGCGCGGCGCGCTGGTGTCGAGGGGCTCATGGTCGCAGCCGAGGCCGATGGCGCAGTGTGGGTGCACTTCTCGCCGCGCGATGAGCGGCGCTATGTGCGCGTTACCGATGTGCTGTCCGGCAATTTCGACCCCGACAAATTGAAGCGCAAACTGGTGTTGATCGGCATCACCGGCCTGGGGCTTATCGATCTGCAGACGGTCGCGACCGGTGAGCGCATGCCGGGGGTCGAAGTGCACGCGCAACTCCTGGAGAACATCTTCGAGGGGCGCATGCTGGCGCGGCCGCGCTGGGCCTTCGCGGCAGAAGCGGGCGCGCTTCTGGCCTGCGGCGCGCTACTGGTCTGGTGCGTGCCGGCGCTACGCGAGCGGCACGCGATCCTGCTTGCGGCTGCGCTGATCATCGGCGTGATGGTCTTGTCGGCTGCCGGCTATCGCTTCGGGCTCCTGCTTCTCGACGGCGCCACCCCGGCGCTGGCCTTGTTGCTCATCTTCGGTGCCCTGCTCGCGCTGACGCTCGCCGAATCTACGCGGCGGCAACGGCTGCTCGAGGCCGAGGTGCAGCTGCAACGCGAAGAGGCCGCGCGCGTGGCCGGTGAACTCGCCGCCGCGCAGCGCATCCAGACCGGCATCCTGCCGCGCGCCGATGCGCTGGCCCACGAGTCGCGCATCGAGATCGCCGCGCGCATGACCCCGGCGCGCGAGGTCGGCGGCGACCTGTACGACTTTTTCATCCTGCCCGGTGACCGCCTGTTCTTTCTGGTCGGAGACGTGTCCGGCAAGGGACTGCCGGCTTCCATATTCATGGCAGTCAGCAAGGCCTTGTGGAAAAGCGGCGCGCTGCGCGCCGGCACCGGGGGCGACCTGGTCGAGACCATAGGCGCGCTAATGACCGAGGCAAATCGAGAAGTCTCACGCGAGAACGCCGACAGCATGTTCGTCACGCTGGTGGCCGGCATCCTCGATCTGGCAACCGGCGAACTGGCCTATTGCAATGCCGGCCACGACAATCCGGCCGTGATCGGCTCACGGGGCGGGATCACGGCGCGGCTCACCGCTGGCGACGGTCCGCCGCTATGCGTTGTCGATGATTTCGAGTATCGCGGCGCGCAGCATCGCCTGCAACCCGGCGAGGCGCTCGTGATGGTCACCGATGGTGTGACCGAGGCGCTCGATCCCGCAGGCGAGCTCTATGGGGCGAAGCGCCTGGCCGGTGTCCTGGAAGCGCCTTTCCCGGGCGGGCGCAACGCAACAGCCTTGCTCGAAGCGGTTGTCGCCGATGTCGGCCGGTTTGCGGCTGGCGCGGACCCCGCCGACGACCTGACGCTCCTGGTCTTGCGGCGCAGCCCCGGCTGATGCGGCGCCGCGCGCGGTAGAAACTCAGCGCACGATGATCTCGACACGCCGGTTGCGCGGTTCGGCGACATTGTCGGCAGTCGGCACGAGGAGTTCGCGTTCGCCGCGACCGCTGGCACGCACATTCGCGGGCGCGATGCCGCGCCGGATCAGTTCACGCGCGATGGACTCAGCGCGGGTGAGCGACAGCGCATCATTGGACGGGCCGCTGCCCACGGTGTCGGTATGGCCGACGACGACGACATCCGGGGCGGGACGGTTGGCGATTTCAGCGAATACGCGCTCGACCACGGCGCGCGACTCTTCGGTCAGGGCATCCGAGCCGAGCACGAAATTAAGCGTGAACGATGTCGGTCGCGGCGGTTGTGCCGCAAGCGCCGCGCCAAACCTTTCGCGTACCTCCGCCGCGCTGGACTGGAAGCCGCGCGGCGCCGCGCCGCTGCCAGCCTGCGCCCCGGCATAAGGCTGCGTCAAGACCACCGCAGCATCACCCTGGCGCAGCGTGACGGCGGTGTCGCGACCTCCGGGTTCGGGCAGCAGGACGACGGAGTCGGTGTAGCGAGGCGCCGCAGCCGGTGCGGGCGCGGCTGGTGGTGGCGGGCTTGCGCAGCCGGCTACCAGCGCCGCCGCAATGCACGCGGTTGCGCCCAAGGCAGCTCTCAGTGGACACCTCATTCCGCAGCGACGACGAATTCGGTGCCGCGCACCCCGAGAATCGCCGCGGGTGTTTTGACCGTCATGGCATCCGGCGCCTGCCGGGCGATTTTGCCCGAGACGACCGCCAGCGTGCCGCGATTCAGCGTTGCGTCGAAACGGCCCTGATGGGTGGTGGGATCGAAGGCATAGCGCTCCAGCGACAAGGCACTGTTGGGACCGGCAGAGAGGAGGGAGTTGTCACTCATCGTGATGCCGACCGAGCCGTCAGCCCCGGTGCGAACCACATCGGCGACCACAAGGACCATTCCGGGGGTCGCGGCCAGTCTGGCGCCGGCGCGTTCGATGGAAACGGGACCCTTGGTGACTTTGACGCGGCCGATCTCGGGGGTCTGGGCGCCGGTCGTGATCGCCATGAAGGCGAAGCTGGCGACCAGCCATTGCGTGACACTGCGCATTTGGCACACTCCTCGGAGAAGGCCGGGAAGGCGGATAGTAAACTATGGTCTCGCGCATGCCTCCGGGCCGGCTTCGGGATCTCGGCAGGAGATTGCCCGAATTCACGGGCCGCGCGCCGCGGCCAATCCAGGATGATCGCCAGCGAAACCCGTACCTACGAAGCGCGCATGAAGTCCCTGGGCGACGCACTGGCCTTTGTCGAGGACTATTGTGAGCGGGCGGGTCTGGCGCGGGCCGATACGCTGCGCGTAGCCTTCATCGTCGAAGAGCTTTTCACCAATACAGTGAGCCACGGCTACGGCGGGGACTGTCACTCGCCGGTGCAGGTCGGGCTGGAGCGCCGTGAGGACGCGGTCCTCCTCGAGTACGCAGACGCGGCCGCGGCGCACAACCCGCTGGACAGCTTTCGCGGTGAGCCCGGTGGCCTGGCGACGACCTTGTCGATGCGTCCGGTCGGCGGGTTGGGGGTGTATCTGATCGGCAGGCTCATCGAGACCGCGCGCTACGTGCGCGAGGGCGACATGAATCGACTGGAGCTTCTATTGCCGCTGGGCGATTGAGGGGCTAAATCACATGGTCCAGCGCGCCGCGCACTTGCGGCAGCGCACGAACAGTAGCGGCAGGTCGGCCAGCGCCTGGCTCAAGTCGCCCTCGGGATCCTCGCGCGGTCCGGTGTAGAGAACCTCGAAGCGGCCGTAGGTCTGGCACTGGGGGCACTCGGAACGTTCGCTCATGAACTGCGCTGTTTCGAGGATCGTGAAATAGCGCCGCATGCACCAGAGGCCGAGCCCGCCCACGATTGCGCTGGCGGCCAACAGCACCAGCGCCGCGCCGAACTGGTTGTACGGCCCGCCCTGCTCGATGGCCGCGATCAACAGGATCAGGCAGAGAAAAGTTGCCACCAGGTACAGGTGCGATTCGACCAGCCGCCCCTCATACCACTTGCGGAAGCCGCGGGCGCCGATGGCTCGCGCCAGATCGTTCAACGGGGTCGGTGGCAAGAATCGGGTAGACGTCAAGACGCAAACAGCATGCGAGCGGCAAGTGACGTCCGCAAGGCCGGTTGGCGCTGGCATCAGTCAATGGCGCTCCCAGTGTAGCGCGTCCTCCACGCGCAACAAGTGCAGTTGGCCGGGCCGGCGCCCCGTGACGCCTCAATCGTCGCGCGACGCCGTGGCGGACTCTTTCTCGATCATGGCATCGAACTGCGCCAGTTCCCGCGAAATCCTGCTGCGTGCCGGTCGGTCCAGTGGGCGGCAGACACGCGACTTCAACTGCCAGCGGCGCGACTGCTCGATCGCGTTGGCGATGGTGGTCGGGTCACTGATCAGGGCAAAGGCATTGCCGATGTGCTGGGGTTCGAGCATGGCGTTCTCCGAAGCGGTTTGTTGACGGTGAACAGATGTTGCCGCGCCCGGGGCATTTGCGACAGTGGCTACCGACCGGAACCGCATGTAGGAATCGCGCCGACAGCGTTTCCAGAAGAGGGGGCGCTTGAGGGCGGCCCGCTTCAAGCGATAACATGTGCCCATGAGCGAAGCTCCTCCCCAGACGCGCCAGCACGCGGCGCTGATCCTCACCGGAGGCGGCGCGCGGGCGGCTTATCAGGTTGGGGTGTTGAAGCGTATCGCCGAACTGATGCCGGATCGCCACCGCAACCCCTTTCCCATTCTTTGCGGGACATCGGCAGGCGCGATCAATGCGGCATCGCTGGCCTGCTTCGCTGCCGATTTCGGCAAGTCGGTGGACTACCTCCTCGATGTATGGGGCAACTTTCATGCGCATCATGTCTACCGATCCGATGTCCTGGGGATCGGCAAGACCGGGGCGCACTGGCTGGGCGCCCTCATCGCCGGATGGGTGGTGCGCTCGGCGCCGCGGTCCTTGTTCGACAACACGCCGCTGGCAGATCTGTTGCGGCGCAACCTGGACTTCTCGGCTGTAGACCGCGCCATCGAGTCCGGTGCCCTGCGGGCGCTGTGCATCACGGTGTCGGGCTACGCGTCAGGGCAAAGCGTCAATTTCTACCAGTCCGCGGACGGCATCGAACCGTGGGCGCGCCAGCAGCGCGTCGCCGCGCGCACCCACATCACCGTCGAGCACCTGCTCGCATCGTCGGCGATTCCGTTCATTTTCCCTGCCGTCAAGCTGCATCGCGAGTATTTCGGTGACGGTTCCATGCGCCAGCTTGCTCCCATCAGTCCGGCCATCCACCTGGGCGCATCGCGCGTGCTGGTAATCGGTGCGGGGCGCATCAACGAGCCTGCCGAGCGCATACGCGGCGAATCGTATCCGTCGCTGGCGCAGGTGGCCGGGCACGCCCTGTCATCGATCTTCCTGGACAGCCTCAACGTCGACATCGAGCGGGTCATGCGCATCAACCACACCTTGTCCCTGCTGCCCGCGGAATTGGCCGCCAGCGGTCAGACCGGGCTGCGACGCGTCGAGGTGCTGGTGATCTCGCCTTCTGAACGCCTGGATACGATAGCAGCGCGGCATGTAAAGAACCTCCCCTGGCCGGTGCGTGCCATGCTGCGCAGCATTGGCGCGATGAATCGCAAGGGATCGGCGCTCGCCAGTTACCTGCTCTTCGAAAAGGAGTACACACGCGCGCTGATCGATCTGGGTTATCGCGACACCTTGGCGCGCGGCGACGAGGTCGCCCAGTTCCTCGCGGCATAGGCTATTCTGGCGCCCCATGGCGATATCGCGCTTGCTCGCGGCCGCAGCCAGCCTCTGGCTCGGACTGTTCCTGTGGACCACCGGCCCGGTGCTCGCACGGCAGGCCGCGGATGCGACCGTCGAACTGGCGGCGCTGCCGCGCGAAGGACGCCTGGTCCACGCGGCGATCCGCAAGGGCGGCCCGTTTCGCTATGACAAGGACGGCACGACCTTCGGTAACCGCGAGGGACTCCTGCCGCGACGTCCACGCGGCTATTACCGCGAATTCACCGTCGAGACGCCAGGGGCACGCAACCGCGGCGCAAGGCGCATCGTATGCGGTGGCGAGTCCGCCGACTGGTCGCGCAACGCTCCGGCGGCCTGCTGGTATACCGACGATCATTACGCGAGTTTCCGGCGCATCAGGGAGTAATCCATGGCAGGCCACGACGAGGGTGGTGGGCCCGGACGCGGCGATTGGCGCGTCGAATTCAAGGGGTTGCGTTCGCGCGATTCGATGCTCAAGCGGATCGCGTCGACCATGGGATTCCCGGCCCATTTCGGTGTAAACCTCGACGCGCTTTATGACTGCCTGACCGACTTGCAGCTGGCAGCGGGCACCGATTGCATCATCACTCTGGCTGACCTGCCGCATTCACCTGTCGGTGACGCGATACACGCGGCATTCGCCGACGCCGCCGAATTCTGGCGCGATCGCGGCGTGGCCATGCGGGTTGTTCGCGACTAGGTCCGGCGAAATGCGCATCGCAGAAGCCCGCATCAGCTTCCTGATCTTCGGCGGCATGATGCTCCTGATCGGCGTGGTGGTGTGGCTGTCATACGGCCGCTATGCGCTGCTTGACGCGATCGAGGACGATTTCAGCGGACTACAGCATGTGGCGCGCACCGGTCGCGTGGCGGCCGATGTGGCGGGCCGTCACGCAGCGCTCTCGGCAGTGCTGCGCGAATACGTCGCCTCGGACGCGATCGAACCTCCGGCTCGCATCGGCGCCGAAGCGCAGGCGCTCTTGGGCGCGATCGGTGAGGCGCGCGCTGACCTGTCGCGCGAGAAGCCCGAAATGGATCGAATCGAATCGGAAGCAGCGATGTACCTGGCAAGCTTCGAGGCGGTGGTCACGGCGCGGCGCCAGATGCAGGCGCGCTTGAAGCAGCTTGCGGTGGCGGCGGGGACCCTGCGCGCCGCCGCCGACGAAGCGGGCCAGCGCTTGCGTTTTACCGATTTGCGCGAAGCCGAAGTCAATTACCTCGCCTCGCGCGGCCAGGCAGAGGCTGAGCGGGTGGCAGAAAGGTCGGGTCAGTTGCGCCAGGTCCTGGCGTCGCGCAGGTTGTCCGATGGAGCCCTCGAGTACGACCTGGCCTTCGCGCGTGTCGTCGAGATCCACGGCGTTCTCGACCAGGCGACCATTCGCGTGCTCGACGAGCACGACGCGCGCCTGCGTGGCTTGACCGGCGCCTTGGGCCGGCGCGCGCAGTCCGGCGAGGGTGTGGCGGTCACCGGTTTTCGCGAACGCCTGTCTGCGGCCATCCGGCGCAATATCGAGGTGACCACACTGCTGGTGATCGGTACGGTCGCTGGCGCGTTCCTGTTGCTGCGCTTCGTCGTCTGGCCACTGAATCGCATGACCGGTGCGATGACTGCGATCGCCAGTGGCGCCTATGCGCAAGCAATCCCCTACACCACACGTGCCGACGAAATCGGTCAGATGGCGCGTTCGCTATCGACTTTTCGCAAGGCGCTACTGGAGTTGAAGGCGGCGCAGGCACAAGCCGAGACCGCGAGCCGGCACAAGACCGATTTCATCGCGACCATGAGCCACGAGCTGCGCACGCCCTTGAACGCGATCATCGGCTTGTCCGACATGCTGCTGGAAGACGCGGAGAAACCCGATCCGCAGGAACTCAAGCAGTCGCTGCCGCGCATTTCCAGCTCGGCGCGTCAGTTGCTGGCGCTGATAAACGAAATCCTCGATCTTTCGCGCATCGAGGCCGGTCGCATGGCGTTGGAGTACTCCGCGTTCAATCCCGCCTCCCTGGCAGAGGAGTCGCTGGCAACGGTGGCGCCATTGGCGCGCCAGAAGGGTCTGCGCGTCGCGACTTCGCATGCTCCCGACCTGCCAGTCATCCGGAGTGATCCGCAGCGGGTGCGGCAGATCCTCATCAACTTGGCCGGCAATGCGGTGAAGTTCTGCGACCACGGCGAAGTGCGCATCGAGGTCTCCTCCGATGCCGAGCACGTGCGCTTCGCGGTCATCGACAGCGGCCCCGGCATCGCTCAAGAAGACCTGCCACGGCTGTTCCGTGAATTCACGCAACTTGACTCATCGTCGACGCGCAAGCATGGCGGATCCGGCCTGGGCCTGGCCCTGTCGAGGCGCATGGCGCTCCTGGTTGGCGGCGATGTCACGGTGAAAAGCCAGGTGGGCTTCGGTTCCACGTTTACGCTTACCCTTCCGCGCAGCGGCGCAGGCGTGTCAGAATCGAGTCTTGCAACGCCGTCATGGCGATCAGAAGGAGCCTCGTGAAGGACGACCTGGGCGCGATGTCGATCCTACTGGTCGACGATGACGAGGGCAACCGCTACACCCTGGCGCGTCGCCTCACCCGTGACGGGTTTGCCAATTTCGGCATGGCCGGCAACGGTGCGGAAGCGCTCTCGGCCCTGCGCCAGGACAAGTTCGACCTGGTACTTCTGGACATCATGATGCCGGTCCTCGACGGATTCGGCGTGCTCGAAGCCATGCAGGCCGAACCGGATCTTGCGCGCGTTCCGGTCATCGTTGTTTCGGCCAACGACGATACGGCCAATTTCGTGCGCGCCATCCAGCTGGGGGCGGTCGATTACCTGACCAAGCCCTTCGATCCGGTGCTTCTGCGCGCGCGCGTGAACGCCTGCCTGGAACGTCGACGCCTGCAGCAGGGGCTTGAGGATGCACTGTCCGAAACACGCACCATGCTCGAGATCAGCCCGGTGGCGACCTTCTTCATCAAGAACGGCCGGATAGAGTGGCAGAACGCGATGTGCGAGACGCTGCTCGGGTACACAGCCGCCGAGTTGTCCGGGCGCAGCATTGAACATCTGCACCTGAACGAAGAGGACTATCGGGAATCGATCCACCGGGTCGAAACCACCTTGCGTGCCGGTGGCGTCTTTCGGGGCGACATGCATCTCAAGCGGCGCGACGGCAAGGTCATCCTGGCGCGCGCAGCGGCCAAGGCGATCTCGTCGTGGAACCTGGATCGCGGCGTGGTCTGGACAATGGAGGATGTGACCGAGCAGCGTGCCGATGCTGCGCGCGTCGCCTTCCTGGCCCACCACGACCAGTTGACCGGCCTGCCCAACCGCATCCTGCTGGGCGACCGGCTGCGCGTTGCGCTCGCGCATGCCAATCGCAACAAGGTTTCCTGTGGGCTGATGTTTCTGGACCTCGACCGGTTCAAGTCGATCAACGACACCCTGGGGCACTCGATCGGCGACGAACTCCTGATCGAGGTGTCGAGGCGCCTGAAGACCAGCGTGCGCGATTCCGACACGGTCGCACGCTTGGGCGGCGACGAGTTCGTGGTCGTGCTGCCGGCGCTACGTTCGCCCGAAGATGCTGAGGTGGTGGCCAAGAAGATCCGCTCTTCGCTGGCTGCGCCCTACGAATTGTCAGGGCACCCGGTCGCGACCTCACCTTCGATCGGCGTCGCGCTCTACCCCGAGCATGCTGCCGACGGAGATGAGCTGCTCAAGAATGCGGATGCGGCCATGTACGACGCCAAGCAGGGCGGGCGCAACGCTTACCGGTTCTACAAGCCGGGAATGATGCCGTCCAAGTAAGGGTGCGCGCGGCCGGTCCGATCGGCAGGCCGCCCACCCCGCTCGCGCACGGTGCAATGCAAGCGAACGCGCGGTGTTACTGGGGGCTGCCTTGGTCTGCCAGGTCGCGCAAGGCCTCGCGCCGCAGATTCACGAACAATGCCTTGGCAGCCAGCGCCAGCGCGGCGCGCAGTTCGACGGGCATTGCGGCGCCGCCCTCGGACTTGAGAGCCGAAGCGAGCAGTGCGTCCACCGCCTGGTCCAGCTGGCGGCTGCCCAGGGCGCTGCGCAGGCTTTTTTCCAGGACGGGGGCAGGATCAAACCCTTCTTGCGAGCCCGCCGCCATGTTGGCGGCGAAACCCAACGCCAGTGCCGTCGCCAGACTGGTCAGTGCCTGACTCAACGCCGGGTCCATTGCGGAACGGGACTTCGGGGTTTCAACGTTGCCCTGGGCAAATGCCGGCGTTGCAATCGAGAGCGTCGCGGCCAGGGCCGCTACCAGCCACTTCCTGTTCAGTCGCATCGCCCTTGCCCCTATTCTGTTGGACTACTTGCCCATCAATCCCTGCAGCATGCCCAGCGCACCACTCATGTCCATGCCCCCTTCGACCTGACCATTCGGAGTCAGTTTGTCGACGACTTGCGGCAGGAGGTCCGACAACTGTCCCGACATTTGGTCGGTCGACAGCCCGAACTTGCCAGCCAGCGCACCGATGGTGTCGTTGCCCAGGACGCCTTGCAACTGCTCAGCCGAGATCGGCAGGTTCTGTCCTGTACCGACCCAGGATGCGGCGATCTCGCCCAATCCCTTGTTCTGGAAGGACTGCACGAGACCGCCCAGACCACCGGGCTGGTTTTGCAGCATGCCCAGGACACTCTCCAACAACGCATTCTTGCCCTGGCCGGATGACAAAGCCTGTCCGGCTACCTGAACCAGCGAATCCAACAATCCCATGGTGATCTTCCTGTAAGTGTGTATGGTGAGCCGGCAAGGCGAGTCGCTGGTTGCCAGCACAGAGCCCCGTCCGCGCAGCGATTGTTGGTCAGGAACGGGTTTCGCGCAAGTGGGGTAAGCCAGTCAGAAGTCGCCCCAGCGCCCGTGTATCGCCGCCAGGGCGGCCAGCGCGGCGGTTTCGGTGCGCATGACCCGCGGACCCAGCAGGATGGGCAAAAATCCCGACGCCCGGGCGAGTGCTTCCTCGGCGTCGCTCAAGCCCGCCTCGGGGCCGATCAAGAGCACGATGGCGCTGCCGGGCGCCGGGGCATCGAGACTGCCGAAGCTGCGGGTCTCGACAGGCGAAAGCATGAGCTTGAAACAATTGGACGTCGCTTGCGCCGCCAGCCAACTGTCGATCGGCGCGACCTGTGCCACCTCTGTCATGCGGTTGCGCCCGCATTGCAGCGTCGCCGCGCGCGCCACGGCGCTCCAGTGCGCGTGGCGGCGTGCCGCTCGCGTTGTGTCCAGACGCAGGATGGAACGCGTAGCCGCGAGCGGTTGCACGCGCGCGGCGCCCAACTCGACCGCTTTTTCAACCACCCAGTCCATCTTGTCGCCGGAGGGCAGGCATTGCGCCACGGTCAGTTCGAACGGCGCCTCGGCCTCGCGCTGGTCAAAAGCCTCCACCCTGGCCACGACTTCGCGGCGGGTCACGCTGTCAAGCCGGGCGCGGTATTCGCCGCCCAGGCCGTTTAGCAGGGTGACCATATCCCCCGACCCGAGGCGCAGGACGTCGCGCGCGTGGTGCGCAACGGACTCCGGCAGGCTGAGCGTTGCGCCGACCGCCAGCGGCTGGTCGCAGTAAAGACGGGGAATCATGGGTGCGATTGCATCGGGAAGGCACTGTTCGGCTGCGTATAATTGCAGGTTTCCCGCCTTGCCGTCGCGCCAGTCTGGGCCGACCGGGCGCGGTGGGCATCACCGCGACTCATGACAACCCCAGTCCCTTCCCCCTTGCTCGCCAACGCGATTCGCGCCTTGGCAATGGACGCCGTACAGGCGGCCAACTCCGGCCACCCCGGCATGCCCATGGGCATGGCCGAGATGGCGGTGGCGCTGTGGAACCGCCACTTGCGACACAACCCGGCCAACCCGCACTGGGTCGACCGTGACCGATTCGTGGTCTCCAACGGTCACGGCTCGATGCTGCTCTATGCGCTCCTGCACCTGACCGGGCATGACCTGCCGATCGAAGAGATCAAGCGCTTTCGGCAGTTGGGTTCCAGGACGCCGGGACATCCGGAGTACGGTCTCACGCCCGGGGTCGAGACCACCACCGGGCCGCTCGGCCAGGGGCTCGCCAATGCGGTCGGCATGGCGCTTGCCGAGGAACTCCTGGCCGGCGCTTTCAACCGCCCGGGCCATGCGATCGTCGATCACCACACCTATGTGTTCCTGGGTGACGGCTGCCTCATGGAGGGCATTTCGCACGAGGCAGCTTCGCTGGCAGGCACTTTGAAACTGGGCAAGCTGATCGCCCTCTACGACGACAATGGCATTTCCATCGACGGCAAGACCGAGGGCTGGTTTACCGACGACACGCCGGCGCGATTCCGCGCCTACGGCTGGAATGTCATTTCCCCGGTCGACGGGCACGATGTCGAGGCGGTGGACGCCGCCGTCAAGGCTGCGCGGGCAACGCGCGGCGCTCCAACGCTGATCTGCTGCAAGACCGTCATCGGCAGGGGTTCGCCCAATCGTGCCGGCACCGCCAAGGCGCATGGCGAGGCGCTGGGCAAGGATGAGGTGGACGCGACCCGCAAGGCACTGGGCTGGGCGCACGAACCCTTTGCGATTCCTCCCGAGGTCTACGCCGCATGGAGCGCGCGCGAGTGCGGCGCCCTGCTCGAGAAGTCCTGGGATGAGAGGTTTGCAGCCTACAGCCGCGCTTTTCCCGACCTGGCCCTCGAATTTCGCCGGCGCATGAGCGCTGAGCTGCCTGCTTCCTGGAAGGAGGGCGTGGCCGCTCTCGTCGCAGGCGCCGATGCGAAGGCCGAGACTGTTGCCACGCGCAAGGCTTCGCAGGCTGCGATCACGGGCTTGGCCGCATTGCTGCCGGAACTGATCGGCGGTTCGGCTGACCTGATGGGCAGCGTGTTCACGAATTGGCCGGGCTCCAAGGTTCTGGCGCGCTCGGACGACGGCCAGTTGGCCGGCAACATCGTCAACTTCGGGGTGCGCGAATTCGCCATGGGAGCGATGACCAACGGCATGAGTCTGCACGGCGGATTCATTCCCGAGACCGGTACCTTTCTGACCTTTTCCGACTACAGCCGCAATGCAGTTCGCATGGCGGCGTTGATGAAGATTCGCAATGTTTTTGTGTTCACCCACGATTCCATCGGCGTGGGCGAAGACGGGCCAACGCACCAACCAGTCGAGCACATCGCGTCGCTGCGCCTGATCCCGGGCCTGGACGTCTGGCGCCCCTGCGATACGACCGAGACCGCGGTCGCCTGGGCGCACGCGGCGCAAAAGCGCACCGGCCCCAGCGCGATGATCTTTTCGCGCCAGAACTCGGCGTTCAACCCGCGCAGCGCCGCGCAAATTGATGCAATTACGCGCGGTGGCTACGTGCTGGCGGACGCTTCCGCGCCGCGCGCGATCATCATCGCCACCGGAACCGAGGTTGAACTGGCGGTGGCTGCAAAGGCCCGGCTTGCAGAGGCCGGCATCGCGGTGCGCGTGGTCTCCATGCCCTGCACCCAGGTGTTTGACGCACAGGATGTCGCGTACCGGGCGGCGGTGTTGCCGCGCGGAGTACCGCGCGTCGCCGTGGAAGCGGGCGTGACCGACTTCTGGCGCAAGTACGTAGGCGCAATCGATCATGGCGGGGCAGTCGTAGGCATCGACCGCTTCGGCGAATCGGCACCTGCCAAGGATGTGTACCGGCACTTCGGCATAACCGCGGATGCGGTCGTCGAGGCTGTCAAGACTGTTTTGAACTGACGCTACTGGAGCTGGTTATGACCATCAAACTTGGCATCAACGGATTCGGCCGCATCGGCCGCATGGTGTTTCGCGCGGCCGTGCAGAATTTCAAGGACATCGAAATCGTTGCAATCAACGACCTGCTCGAACCTGACTACCTCGCGTACATGCTCAAGTATGACTCGGTGAATGGCCGCTTCAAGGGCGAGGTCAGCGTTGACGGCAACACGCTCGTCGTCAACGGCAAGCGCATCCGCCTGACCGCGATCAAGGACCCGGCTGAACTGAAGTGGGACGAGGTCGGGGCGCAGGTCGTGATCGAATCGACCGGACTCTTTCTGAGCAAGGACACGGCCGAAAAGCACCTCGCTGCGGGCGCGAAAAAGGTCATCATGTCCGCCCCGTCAAAGGATGACACACCGATGTTCGTCTTCGGCGTCAACGACAAGTCCTACGCGGGCCAGGCGATCATTTCCAACGCTTCGTGCACGACCAACTGCCTGGCACCGGTGGCCAAGGTGCTCAACGACAAATGGGGCATCAAGCGCGGCCTGATGACCACGGTACACGCCACAACCGCGACGCAGAAGACCGTCGACGGACCCTCCAACAAGGACTGGCGCGGCGGCCGCGGCATCATGGAGAACATCATTCCCTCCTCGACCGGTGCTGCCAAGGCCGTCGGCGTGGTGATCCCGGAACTGAACAAGAAACTGACCGGCATGTCATTCCGTGTGCCAACCTCCGACGTATCGGTCGTCGACCTGACCTGCGAACTGGTCAAGCCGGCCAGTTACGCGGAGATCTGTGCCGAGATGAAATCGCAAAGCCAGGGTGCGCTAAAGGGCGTGCTGGGCTATACCGAGGACAAGGTCGTCGCCACCGACTTCCGTGGCGAAACCTGCACCTCGGTCTTCGATGCCGATGCCGGCATCGCGCTCGACACCACTTTCGTCAAGATCGTCGCCTGGTACGACAACGAGTGGGGTTACTCGAACAAGTGCCTGGACATGGTGCGGGTCGTCGCCGGCTGATGCATTGGTTGCGCAAGCGCCTGCCATGACAATGAAATTCCACCGCCTGGCCGATCTCGAACTCAAGGGCAAACGCGTCTTCATCCGCGCCGACCTGAACGTGCCGCAGGACGACGCAGGAGCGATCACCGACGACACGCGCATCCGCGCTTCGCTGCCGGCAATCCGCTTGGCGCTTGAGCGCGGCGCGGCCGTCATGGTGACCTCCCACCTCGGGCGCCCGACCGAGGGCGAACTCAAGCCCGAGGATTCGCTGGCTCCGATTGCGGCACGCCTGGCCAAACTGCTCGGCCGCCCGGTGCCGCTCGTGTCAGGCTGGCTTGAGGGGGTCACGGTCGCACCCGGTGAGGTTGTGCTCCTGGAGAACTGTCGTGCTAACCACGGCGAGAAAAAGAACGACGAGGCGCTCGCCCGCAAGATGGCCGCGCTGTGCGACATCTATGTCAACGACGCCTTCGGCACCGCGCACCGCGCCGAGGCGACCACGCACGGCATCGCCAGGTTTGCCAAGCTCGCCTGCGCCGGCCCGCTGATGTCGGCCGAGCTCGACGCGCTGGGCGCGGCGCTGCTGGCGCCCAAGCGCCCGCTGGTGGCGATCGTCGCCGGTTCCAAGGTGTCGACCAAACTCACGATCCTGAAGTCCCTGGCAGAGCGGGTCGACCACATGATCGTCGGCGGCGGCATCGCCAACACCTTCATGCTTGCCAAGGGCCTGCCGATCGGCAAATCCTTGGCCGAGCCTGACATGCAGGACGAGGCACGCGCGGTGATCGAGCGCATGCTGGCCAAGGGCGGTTCGGTGCCGATCCCGACCGATGTGGTCGTCGCCAAGAAGTTCGCGGCCGATGCCGCGGCGACGACCAAGGCCGCCGCCGATGTCAGCGCCGACGACATGATCTTCGACATCGGTCCGGCCACATCCGCAGTGCTGGCCGGCATCATCGCCAGGGCCGGCACCATCGTCTGGAACGGACCGGTGGGCGTATTCGAGTTCGACCAGTTCGGCGCAGGCACGCGTGCGGTCGCCGCAGCCGTGGCGAGTACTGCGGGATTTTCCATCGCTGGCGGCGGCGACACCATCGCCGCGATCAACAAGTACGGCATCGCCTCCAAGGTCGGTTACATCTCGACCGCAGGCGGTGCTTTTCTCGAATTTCTCGAAGGCAAGACCCTTCCCGCGGTCGCGATACTTGAAGAACGCGCGGGTTCCTAGCAATTCCGCCCACCGGAGAACGCAATGCCGCGCAGCACCAAGATCGTCGCCACACTAGGTCCTGCGTCCAGCAGCGCGGACATGCTCGATCGCCTGATCGGCGCCGGGGTCGACGTTGTGCGGCTCAATTTTTCGCACGGTACCGCCGAGGACCACGTGGCGCGGGCGCGCCTGGTGCGCGAGGTCGCGGCGCGCCACAAGCGCGGCGTCGCCATCCTGGCCGACCTGCAGGGCCCGAAGATCCGTGTCGGCAAGTTCAAGGACGGCAAGGTCAATCTTGTCAACGGCGCGGCTTTCATTCTTGATGCCCAGGCCGAAATCGGCGACGACAAGTCGGTCGGCATCGACTACAAGGAATTGCCGCAGGACGTGAAGGCCGGCGACGTGCTCTTGCTCGACGACGGCAAGATCGTGCTCACTGTCGACCGCGTCGTCGGGCATAGGGTCATGACCACCGTCAAGGTTGGTGGCGTGCTCTCGAACAACAAGGGCATCAACAAGCAGGGGGGCGGACTCACCGCGCCGCCGCTGACCTCCAAGGACATCGAGGACATCAATACCGCAGTCACCCTCAAGGCCGACTACCTGGCGGTGTCGTTTCCCAAGAGCGGCTCGGACATGTACATGGCGCGCGAACTGATGCGTGCACGCGGCGGAAAGTCGATGCTGATCGCGAAAATCGAGCGTGCCGAGGCGATCCCTGCTCTGGAGGACATCCTCAAGGCATCCGACGGCATCATGGTCGCGCGCGGCGACCTGGCGGTGGAGGTCGGTGACGCCGCCGTGCCGGCGCTGCAAAAGCGCATGATCCGCATGGCGCGCGAGATGAACAAACTCACCATCACCGCCACGCAGATGATGGAGTCCATGATCACTTCGCCCGTGCCGACCCGCGCCGAGGTGAGCGACGTCGCCAACGCGGTGCTCGACGGTACCGACGCGGTCATGCTCTCGGCCGAGTCGGCCTCGGGCAAGTTCCCGGTCGAGGCTGTCGAGGCGATGGCGCGCATCTGCGTCGAGACCGACAAGTCGATGGACGACAACGTCCGGCTCGACCAGGAGTTCATGAATCGCGTGTTCACCCGCGTCGACCAGGCCATCGCGATGAGCGCGCTCTTCACCGCGCACCACCTGAAGGTCAAGGCCATCGTAGCGTTGACCCAGTCCGGTTCGACCGCGCTGTGGATGAGCCGCCTCAACTCCGGCGTGCCGATCTTCGCGCTCACGCCAGAGGAGGGCACCTTCACCAAACTGGCTCTCTTTCGCGACACGCGCGTCTTCATGATGCAGCAGGAAAGCCACGACCGTGACAAGCTGCTGGCCGATGCCGAGGCACTCCTGGTCGCGCAGGGCGTGGTGCAAAAGGGCGACCTGATCGTGATTACCATCGGCGAGCCGATCGGCAAGTCCGGTGGTACCAATACGATGAAGATCGTCAAGATCGGCGACTAAAGGCCTGCGGCGCGCGACGCCGAAGGTGAGCGAGGCGCGAGGAGTTGGCGCGCATGGCTGCTGACATCGAGACCATCTATCGGCGCGAGAGCCGTCGCGTCTTTGCGACCCTGGTGCGCCTGCTGGGCGACTTCGATCGCGCCGAGGAGGCCTTGCACGAAGCCTTCCGCGCCGCGCTGGAGCAGTGGCCCTGCGCCGGCATCCCGGCCAACCCGGTCGCGTGGCTGGTCTCGGCCGGGCGCTTCAAGGCCATCGACGCCCTGCGACGCGATCGCCGTGTCGCCGGCTTCGACGATGTCGGACTGGATCCGGAATCGGTGCCGGATGAATCCACGCAGGGCGAGGATCACGGTGCGCTCGAAGACGACCGTCTGCGCCTGATCTTCACCTGTTGCCATCCGGCCCTGGCCGAAGAGGCGCAGGTCGCCCTGACGCTGCGCGAGGTGTGCGGCCTCACCACTGAAGAGATCGCCAGCGCGTTCCTGCTGCCGGCCCCGACCCTGGCGCAGCGCATCGTGCGCGCCAAGGCAAAGATCCGCGCCGCGCGGATACCCTACGAAGTGCCCGACGGGGATGAGTTGTCGCGGCGCCTGCCGAGCGTGCTGCGGGTCATCTACCTGGTGTTCAACGAAGGCTACTCCGCGTCTTCCGGCGATGCGATCACGCGGCGCGACCTTTCCGAAGAAGCGATCCGCCTGGCGCGCCTGATCGCGCAATTGCTGCCCGACCCGGAGGTGCAGGGACTCCAGGCGCTCATGCTGCTGCACGAGTCGCGTCGCGCCGCCCGAAGTGATGGCGCCGGCGACCTGGTGCCGCTGGACGAGCAGGACCGCGCGCTCTGGGATGCCGACTCGATCGCCGCAGGGTCGGCGCTGGTACGCCAGGCGCTCAACGCCGGCCCGGCCGGCCCGTATGCGGTGCAGGCGGCGATCGCGGCGCTGCATGCCGAGGCAGCGCGCCCGGCTCATACCGACTGGGCGGAGATCGTCGGGCTGTACGACATCTTGCTGGCCCTGCAGCCCACGCCGACGGTCGCGCTCAACCGTGCAGTCGCCCTGGCGATGCGCGACGGACCGGCGGCAGCACTGCCACTGATCGCGGCGCTGATCGACGAGGGAGGGCTGGGCTCCTACCACCTGGCCCACGCCGCACGCGCCGACCTGTGCCGCCGCCTCGGGCAAACGGACGCGGCGCGCGAGGCCTATGCGCGCGCCCTCGCGCTGGCCCGCCAGGCGCCGGAGCAGCGCTTTCTGGCCCGCCGGCTGGCCGAGTTGGGGTGATGCCCCCCGTCAGGAAAATTTTTTCGCCGGCCTGTCGATCCGGCGCCCGGCCGTTCGACTATCAGATACAAACCCCAAGGAGCGACCATGCCGCAACTCAATGCCTACCTCTCGTTTGACGGAACCTGCGCCGAAGCGATGCGCTTCTATGCCCAGGTGCTGGGCGCCAGGCTCGACGCCCTCATCACCTACGGGCAGGCGCCCGCCGATCAACCCTGCCTGACGGAGCATTCTGATCGCATCATGCATGCCTACCTGGTGCACAAGGACTTCGCCTTGATGGCCGGCGACGCGCCTCCCGGCATGCCCTTCGATAGCATGCGCGGCGTCATGCTGGCGCTGACCTTCGACGGCGTGGCCGAAGCTGAGCGCGTCTTCACCGCATTCGCCGACGGCGGCAGCGTGCAGATGCCGCTGGCGCCGACCTTCTGGGCCGAGATTTTCGGCATGGTCACCGACCGCTACGGCACCGCCTGGGGTGTGAATGGCGGACCGAAGCCGATGTAGTCTGTCCGTCCTGCGCCTGCCGCTCGGCCCGTCCTGTGGGGCGAGGGCCTGATTTCAAAACCGCACCGCCCGGTGCACTTTTTTCGGAGTGTCCGATGAAATACCTGTGTCTGGTCTATCTGTCCAAGGAAAGTTGGAGCGCCTGCCCGGACGGCAAGTGCTTCGAATTTGCGGACGGGTTGCAAAAAAGCGGCCGCCTGCTGGCTGCCGAACCCTTGCATCCCGTGGACACCGCGACCACGGTACGGGTGCGCAACGGCCAGATGTCCCTGACCGATGGCCCGTTCGCGGAGACCAAGGAAATGCTGGCCGGCTTTTATCTGGTGGACGCCAAGGACTTGAACGAAGCGGTTCAGATCGCGGCGCAGATTCCACCCTCGAAATATGGCAGCATCGAAGTACGGCCGGTGCGTGAGCTCGACCTCACCTCCGCTCACACTGATTGACCACCGTCCGCATGCGGACGAATTGACCAGGAGTCGCCATGCACAAGAACATGTACGTCAATCTGCCGGTCAAGGACCTGGCGCGTTCCATGGTGTTCTTCCAGGCCATGGGCTACCACTTCAATCCCGACTTCACCAACGACATGGGCGCAGGCCTGGTGCTGGGGGAGAACCTCTACGCCATGCTCCTGACCCAGCCCTTCTTTCAAGGCTTCACCCCCAAACCCATCGGTGACGCCACCGCGCAGACAGCGGTGATCATCGCGCTGGACTGTCAGGATCGCGCCGAGGTTGACGCGCTGGTGGCCAAGGCGAAGGCGGCCGGCGCCACCACGCCGCGCGAGCCGCAGGACCTGGGCTTCATGTACCAGCACGGTTTCCACGACCTCGATGGCCACGTATGGGAACTGTTTTACATGTCCGGCATGCCGCCGAAAAATTGACCTTACTCGAAAGGAAAGCACGATGAACTACATTGACGGATTCGTGGCGGCCGTACCGACCGCCAACCAGGAGGCTTATCGCAAGCATGCGGAAGACGCCGCCAAAATCTTCAAGGAGTACGGCGCCTTGAAGCTGGTGGAGTGCTGGGGCGACGACGTGCCCGACGGTGTGCTCACCTCGTTTCCGCTGGCGGTGAAGAAGCAGGCAGACGAGACCGTGGTGTTCTCATGGATCATCTGGCCCACGCGCGCGGCGCGCGATGCCGGCTGGGAGAAGATCATGGCCGATCCGCGCATGGCGCCCGGCGCCATGCCCCTGCCCTTTGACGGCAAGCGCATGATCTACGGCGGCTTCCAGATGATCCTGGAGAGCTAGCGCGAGCTTAGGCTGCGCAAGTCCGATATATCAGTCCACTCACACGAGGAGCAATACTATGACCAGTACCATTCGCACCTGCCTCTGGTTCCGTGACGGCCGCGGTCATGAAGCTGCGGAGTTCTACTGCACTCTGATCCCGGGCAGCCGGGTCGAGAAGCTCTTTCGCGGCGACGCCGGACATGGCGAATTCTCAGTCATCGACTTCTCGCTGGGCGGCGTCCCATACCAGATTCTCGACGCCGGGCCGATGTTCACTCTGACCGAGGCGGTGTCGATTTCGGTCTCGACCGAAGATCAAGCCGAGTCCGATCGGCTATGGGCCGCCCTGACCGCGAATGGCGGCGCGGAGAGCCACTGCGGCTGGCTGAGGGACCGCTACGGGGTTTCGTGGCAGGTCTTCCCGAAGCGGCTGGTGGAATTGACGACCAATGTCGACAAGCGGGTCTCTGCCAAGGCGATGGAGGCTATGATGAAGCAGATGAAAATCGACATCGCCGAAATCGAGGCTGCGGTTCATGCCTAAACGAGACAGATGGGTCATGCTGCCTGGTCTTGCGTTGCCTTCCTAAACTGTCTTGAGGCCCTCAAATGTCCACCGGAACCATCCGCCTGCACCGCGTGCTGCGCGCCAGCCCCGAGCGCGTCTATCGCGCCTTCCTCACCCCCGCCGCGATGGCCAAGTGGCTGCCGCCCTTCGGATTCACCTGCCAGGTGCATGAGCTCGACGCCCGCGTCGGCGGCCGCCATCGCATGTCCTTCACGAATTTCTCGACCGGCCATGGGCACTCGTTCGGCGGCGAGTATCGCGAACTCGTGCTCAACGAACGCCTGCGCTATTCAGACAAGTTCGACGATCCCAACCTGCCCGGCGAGATGGAGACGACCGTGGTCCTGCGCGCCGTGTCGTGTGGCACCGCGCTGGAAGTGGTGCAGAGCGGTATTCCGGCCGTGATTCCCACCGAGATGTGCTATCTCGGCTGGCAGGAATCGCTGGTGCAGCTGGCGCAATTGGTCGAGCCGGTGATTCCGGATTGACGATTCGGTCGTCCCGAGGTGGCCTCATCGCTTATGCCGCCCTCGTTTCATCGCCCGGCTGCATCAAACCTCGCCGCCCAATCCGCAGAGCAGGTCTTCCTGGCAGCAGCGCCTCTGTTCGTCGTGTTCTCGTTGGGCCGAGGTGCCGGCTCGACCGGCGCGATCCAGACCGCGCAGACCCGCCGTTCCTGTTGTTCGCCCTGCCCCTTGGCCTGTTCGCGGTCCAGGCGGTCATCATCCTGGCGTCCCCGGCGGCGCGCCTGCGTTCGCTGCCGATGCCCGCGAGCGGATAGATGTATTACAATTCGTCTCAATATGAATTACATCGTGGTTTTGATGCGAGTGCAAAGATGACCCTGACGGTCCGATTGCCCCTACGCGTGGAGCAGGAGCTGGCACGGTACTGCGCCGAGCGCAAGCTGTCCAAGAGCGACGCGGTGAAGATCGCTCTGGATGATCTGCTTGCCAAGGGCACCGACCCGAGCCCGTACGATCTGGGGGTTGACCTGTTCGGGCGGCCGGCGGTCGCAGGTGAACAAGTCGAAGACGTGGCGCGCCACGCCAAGCGTTTGTTGCGCGAGCGCTTCCGCCCGCGCCAGTCGTGAAAGGCGCGTTGGTCGACACCGGATTCCTGGTGGCATTGTTCCGTGCTCGCGAGAAGTACAACATCGCAGCGACGCGTTATCTCGCAGCCCACCGGATGCCGCTTTTGACCGTTGCGCCGGTGCTGGTGGAGACCGCATTCTTTCTGGGCGCTGCAGGAAAGCGCAACCTGCTCGAGTGGGTCGGTCGCGGCGCCAT
Organism: Burkholderiales bacterium; assembly: GCA_046160545.1. GTDB lineage: Bacteria > Pseudomonadota > Gammaproteobacteria > Burkholderiales > JAEUOS01 > JAEUOS01. Next base: position 18,204 of record JBJXGS010000105.1, on the reverse strand, counting down.
GCGCGTCGTCGAATGGTCGCCATCCGCGTTTCCGGCTACCGCTGCGATCATCGCCAGGTACGCCGATCGCGACATCGACTTGGCGGATGCGGCGCTGATTTGGCTGGCGGGCGAGACCGGCTTCACCTCGATTCTCACCTTGGACGAGCAGGACTTTTCGGTCTACCGATTGGCGCGCGGCAAGCGGTTCGAACTGACCGACTGGGGCGCCAAGTAAGAGGGTCTGACCGCGCACTGGCATAGAATCCGTATTCCTTAACAGCACCCTTCCCGAAACCGCTTTTCGGGGGGCGGTGCGCCCGACATCCCTTCGAACGAGGAACTGCCATGCCCCTGGTTTCCATGCGCCAACTGCTCGACCACGCCGCCGAGAACAGCTACGGCCTGCCCGCCTTCAACGTCAACAACCTGGAGCAGGTGCAGGCCATCATGGAGGCCGCCGCCGAGCTCGACGCACCGGTCATCATGCAGGCCTCGGCCGGGGCGCGCAAGTATGCGGGAGAGCACTTTCTCAAGCACCTGATCCAGGCCGCGCTGGAGGCCTACCCGCACATGCCTATCGTCATGCACCAGGACCATGGCCAGTCGCCGGCGGTGTGCGAAGGCGCGATCAAGCTGGGCTTTTCCTCGGTCATGATGGATGGTTCCCTTGAAGCCGACGGCAAGACCATCGCCGATTACGACTACAACATCGATGTCACGCAGAAGGTGGTGAGCATGGCGCACCAGCTGGGCATCACCGTCGAAGGCGAGCTTGGCTGCCTTGGGTCCCTGGAAACCATGCGCGGTGACAAGGAGGACGGCCATGGCACGGAGGCGACCATGACGCGCGACCAGCTCCTGACCGACCCCGACCAGGCTGCCGACTTCGTGAAAAAGACCCAGCTGGATGCTCTCGCGATTGCGATCGGCACCTCGCACGGGGCCTACAAGTTCTCGCGCAAGCCCACCGGCGACATCCTCGCCATCGAGCGCATCAAGCAGATCCACAAGCGCATTCCCAATACGCACCTGGTCATGCACGGCTCCTCGTCGGTGCCGCAGGACCTGCTGCAGATCATCCGCGACAACGGCGGCGAGATGAAGGAGACCTACGGCGTCCCCGTCGAGGAGATCCAGGAAGGCATCAAGCACGGTGTGCGCAAGGTCAACATCGACACCGATATCCGCCTGGCGATGACCGGTGCGATCCGCAAGTACATGAACGAGAACAAGAGCGCCTTCGACCCGCGCGATTACCTGAAGCCGGCGCGCGCAGCCGCCAAGGCGGTGGTGCGCGAGCGCTACCAGCAGTTCGGTTGCGCCGGACAGGCCTCCAAGATCAAGGCGGTGCCGCTCACCGACATGGCGCAGCGCTACGCGACCGGCAAGCTCACGCAGGTGGTCAACTAGGCATTCTTCGGAGGCGCCGCAGCGGACGGGACGGCTGCGGCTACACTTTCAGGCGACCGACTTGAGCGCGCTGCATCGTTCGACTATCGTAAGCCTGCCGTTGTTCCATAGCGGCAAGGTGCGTGATACCTACGCGATCGGCGAGGACCTTCTCCTCATCGTCACGACCGACCGGCTCTCGGCCTTTGATGTGGTGATGGCCGAGCCGATTCCCGACAAGGGCCGGGTGCTGTCGCAAATGTCGGATTTCTGGTTCGCGCGCCTGGCGCATCTCTCGCCGAACCATCTCACCGGCATCGACCCGGAGTCGGTCGTGGCGCCGGCGGAGCGCGATCAGGTGCGTGGCCGTGCCATCGTCGCTCGGCGCCTGAAACCGTTGCCTGTCGAGGCGGTCGTGCGCGGCTATCTGATCGGTTCGGGCTGGAAGGACTATCTGGCGACCCGCTCGGTGTGCGGGATCCGGCTTCCTGAAGGATTGCAACAGGCGCAAAAACTTCCGCAACCCATCTTTACGCCAGCGTCAAAGGCCCCGGCGGGCATGCATGACGAAAACATTTCCTTCGCAGAGGTCGAGCGTATCGTCGGCGCCCCGATGGCTGCGCGCATGCGCGCGGTGAGCCTGGCGCTCTACGAAGAGGCAGCCCGCTACGCGGTGACGCGCGGCATCATCATCGCCGATACCAAGTTCGAGTTCGGGCTCGACGAGACGGGTACGCTCACCCTCATGGACGAAGCATTGACGGCGGATTCCTCGCGCTTCTGGCCAGCCGACGAGTACCGGGTCGGCATCAGCCCCCCTTCGTTCGACAAGCAGTACGTGCGCGATTACCTGGAGACCCTCTCCTGGGACAAGAAACCCCCGCCGCCGCCGCTTCCGGCGAAGATCGTCGAGGGTACCTCCATGCGCTACCGCGAGGCGCTCACCTGGCTGACCGGCGAGCAACTGGACTGATGGCGCGCGCAGCCAAAACCATCGGCAAGACCGTGGCCCCATTAGTCGGGGTGGTCATGGGCAGCCAGAGCGACTGGGAGGTGATGCGCCAGGCGGTCGACCTGCTGGCCGAGTTCGGGGTCGCGCACGAGTACCGTGTGCTTTCGGCGCATCGCATGCCCGACGACATGTTCGCCTATGCCGAGGCTGCTGCCACGCGCGGCCTGCGCGCCATCATCGCCGGTGCCGGCGGCGCGGCTCATCTGCCGGGCATGCTGGCGGCCAAGACCACGGTGCCCGTGCTCGGTGTCCCGGTTCCTTCGCGCCATCTGTCGGGCCAGGATTCGCTGTATTCCATCGTGCAGATGCCGCGCGGCATCCCGGTTGCGACCTTTGCGATTGGCGAGGCGGGTGCTGCCAACGCGGCGCTTTTCGCGGTGGCGATGCTGGCCGCCGCCGGCGACTCGATCCTCGCCGGGCGCCTGGCCGCGTTCCGTGTCCGCCAAAGCAAGGCCGCGCGCGCGATGGCCTTGCCGCCCAAGAAGTGATTGCGCCCGGCGCCTGGCTGGGATTGTTGGGCGGCGGGCAGTTGGGCCGCATGTTCTGCATGGCCGCGCAAAGCATGGGCTACAAGGTGGCGGTGCTCGATCCCGGACAGGAAAGTCCGGCGGGCACTGTTGCGGACAAGCACATCTGCCGCGACTATCTCGACACGCAGGGGCTCGAGGAGCTCGCGCGCCTGGCTGGCGGGGTGACGACCGAGTTCGAAAATGTGCCCGCCAAGGCGCTCGAGTTCCTGGGAACGCGTTGCCAGGTGAGTCCACATGCCGAGAGCGTCGCCATCGCGCAGGATCGCATTCGCGAAAAGGCCTTCGTCGCGGCCTGCGGTGTTGGCGTTGCGCCCTATGCGGAAGTGCGCGAGGCCAGCGCAATCGAGTCGCTTGCGCCCAGCCTCTTCCCCGGAATCCTCAAGGTCGCGCGCATGGGGTACGACGGCAAGGGGCAGGCGCGTGTGTCGACGCCGGCAGAGGCCGCTGCCGCATTCAACGAGTTCGGTGGAGTGCCGTGCGTGCTGGAAAAACGCCTGGACCTGATGTGCGAACTCTCGGTGGTCGTTGCGCGCGGCCGCGACGGCGCCACCGCCGTGTACCCGGTCTCGGAAAACGAGCACAAGGGAGGCATCCTGGACACCACCATTGTTCCGGCGCGCGTCTCCGAGGCGCTCACGGCGCGCGCCCGCGCCGCGGCGCTGACCATCGCGCGGCGCCTGGATTATGCCGGCGTGCTGTGCGTCGAATTCTTTGTTCTGCGCGACAACACCCTGCTCGTCAATGAGCTCGCGCCACGACCGCACAACAGCGGGCACTACAGCATCGACGCCTGCGTGACCAGCCAGTTCGAGCAGCAGGTGCGTGTGCTGGCCGGCCTGCCCCTGGGCGACACGCGCCAACACACCGCTGCCGTCATGCTCAACGTGCTGGGCGACAGCTGGGGCGGCGAGCATTGGTCCGAGCCGCCAGAGTGGTCGCGGGTGCTCGCCCACGACGCGGCCAAGCTGCACCTCTACGGCAAGTCGCAGGCACGGCCCGGGCGCAAGATGGGGCACATCACCGTGCTCGGCGCGAACGTCGAAGAGGCTATCGCCGCCGCCGCGCAGGTACGCACTGTGCTTGGCAGCTGAGATGTCGCGGGCGCCGGCGCAGGGCAGCGCGACCGCTACATCGAAAGCGGCCGCATCGGCTGCATCCAGGCCGGCTCCCGCCATGCCCGACGCCGCCTCGATCGCGCGCGCCGTGGAGGTACTGCGCTCAGGCGGCCTGCTGGGACTGCCGACCGAGACGGTCTACGGGCTTGCCGTGGATGCATCCAACCCGGAGGCGGTGGCAAGAATGTTCGCCGCCAAGGGCAGACCGGCCGACCATCCGGTAATCGTCCACTTGGCGTCCGCCGCGCAGATCGACGACTGGGCATGCGACATTCCGCCACTCGCGCGGCGCCTGGCTGCCACCTACTGGCCCGGCCCCCTGACCCTGATCCTGAAGCGTGCCCCGCACGTGCTCGATGCCATCACCGGCGGACAGGACACTGTGGGCTTGCGCATTCCGGCGCACCCCGCCGCGCAGGCGGTGCTGGCTGCCTTCGGCGGTGGCGTCGCCGCGCCATCGGCAAACAAATTCGGGCACGTCAGCCCGACCACTGCCGCCCACGTGCGCGAGGAGTTCGGCGCCGCTGTCGACCTGGTGCTCGACGGTGGTGCCTGCGCGGTCGGCATCGAATCAACCATCGTCGCATGCGATGGCGCGGGCATACGCATCCTGCGGCCCGGTCAAATCACCAGCGAGATGCTCGCCAGGGTCGCGCGCATCGACAATTCGGAAAGCGGGGCAAAACCGCGCGTCTCGGGGTCGCTTGAGAAGCACTACGCGCCGCGCAACCGCGTGGCCATGGCGCCGGCAGATCACCTGGCCGATGTCATCGCGCGTCATCCCGGCCGCGTCGCTGTCCTCTCGCGAGCAAAACCGGCTGCTGCCCGCGTGCGGCACTGGGTTGCAGCCGCCGACGTCGAGGATTACGCGCGCGAGCTCTACGCAACGCTCAGGGACATGGACGCGGCAGGCTGCGACCTGCTGCTCATCGAGACCCCGCCCGCGGGTGCCGCCTGGGAGGCGGTACACGACCGCCTCAGGCGCGCTGCCGCAGGAGCGGGCGCCGCTTCCGATTCTGCAAACTGAGAGCTGCCGACACCCCATGATCCGCACTCGCTATTTCGAGCTTGATGTCGCGATGGCGACTTATGTCGTCGCCTGGATCTCCCTTGTCATCTTCGCCGCCGCACACCTCTTGCTGCGGCGCGCGGACTACGGTGCTGCGTATCGGGGCTACGGCGCTTTTCTCCTGGTGCGCTGGAAAGTCGTGACCTTCCTGATCGCGACAGTTGCGATGACCGTGATCGCGCCCTATACCGGTGACCCGACCTGGGACTATGTCGATGCGCCGATGATGGCCATCCTCACCTTCGCGACCGCGCCCTGGTCGGTGGGCGTCATCTATCGCTGGCGCCGCACACCGGTATTGCATGTGCTCGTCGCGGCTGTGCTGTGGATGCTCTCGGCGAGCTGGTGCTATGACCTCTACCAGCTGCTGCTGCACGGCTTCTATCCGGTGACGTGGGTGTCCAACATCTTCATGTCGTCGGTCTTGTACTTCAGCGCGGGTCTGATGTGGAACCTCGACATCCGCCCCGGGCGCGGTGCAACCTTTGCCTTCCTCGAGGAGGCGTGGCTGGTACCGCCGGATCCGGCCGCCGCCGCGCGCATCCTTCTCTACGCCTCGCCTTTCATGCTGATCGCGACGGTTCTGATCGGCGCCTTTCTCCTGCCGTATTAGTGGGGCGCCTGCGCACCACCGTCGGCATCCCCAGGCCGTTCTGCATACGTATGCAAAACTGACTAGAATCAGCCGCCGCCTCGCCCCTACCCCAATAACCAAGCCGCCTTCGCAGCAAGGAGATCAACATGGCCGCCTCCCGCATCCTCACCACTCATGTCGGCAGCCTGCCGCGACCGCAGGAAGTGGTCGATCAGCTCTTTGCCGAGGACCAGGGCACGCTCACCGATCGTGAGACCTACGCCCGCGTCATGCGTGCGAACGTCGCGGCGGTGGTGAAAAAGCAGGTCGAGGCCGGGGTCGACGTGGTCAGCGACGGCGAAATGAGCAAGATCAGCTATGCGACCTACATCCGCCATCGCCTCACCGGATTCGAGATCGGCGAGATGCCGCGTGCCGTTCCCAGGGATCTTGACGATTTTCCGGACTACAAGGAACGCCTGGCCAAGCTCGGTGCCACGCCCAAGTACCACCGCCCGATCTGCTGTGCGCCCATCAGTGTGCGTACCATGGAGCCACTGCAGGCGGACCTCGCCAACCTCAAGGATGCGGTGCGGGCCGCCGGCGCTGCGCGCGCGTTCATGAACGCTGCCTCGCCGGGCGTGATCGCGGTGTTCCAGCCGAACCGACACTATGCGACGCAGGAGGCCTACATCGGTGCGCTGGCCGACGCGATGCGCCCGGAATACGAGGCGATCGTGGCCGCAGGCTTTGACCTGCAGATCGATGCGCCGGACATCGCCATGGGGCGCCACATCCGCTTTCGCGACGTGGACGACAACGAATTCCTGCGCAACGCGCATCTGCAGATCGACGCTCTCAACAGTGCGCTGGCCAACGTCGATCCGGCCCGGGTGCGCATGCACATCTGCTGGGGCAACTATGACGGCCCGCACCACTTTGACGTGCCGCTCGAGACCATCATGCCGGTGGTATTGAAGGCGCGCGTGGGCACCTACGTATTCGAGGCGTCCAACCCGCGCCACGCGCACGAGTGGGAGGTATGGCAGGCCACGACGATCCCCGAGGACAAGATCCTCGCTCCCGGCGTCATCGACTCTGTATGCAACTTCATCGAGCATCCGCGCCTGGTGGCGCAGCGGCTGCTGCGCTTCGCCGACATCGTCGGACGCGAGCGCGTGATGGCGGCTTCCGACTGCGGTTTCGGCACCTTCGCCGGCTTTGGCGCCGTGCACCCGCCGATCGCGTACGCGAAACTCAAGTCGATGGCGGAAGGCGCAGCGATGGCGAGCGACAAGCTGTGGGGGCGCGCCTGACGCGCAGCGCGACCCCTGATTCCGGTGTCTGAAGGGGTCGGCTCAGCGACGACCACCCTTCGCCGGCAGAGTCGAGTTGAACGCCAGCGCGCGTTCCATCCACGCCGCGACGCCGCGCTGCGTGGCCACACCCGCCGCGCCGACGAACACAAAGCCGCGCATCGGCCGGCCGGTAAAGTCCATCGGCGCAGCGTGCTTGACGCGCAGCGCCGCTGCGTGAGCCTCGGGGCCCACGCGCACCATCAGGCGTTCCGCTGTCACACCGCAAGCCATGTGGCCGCGCACCATGAAGCACAGCCCGCCCATCATTTTCTTTTCGGTCACTGCTTCGCCGGCCAATTCCAGCCGCACGCGCTCGGCGAGCTTTTCGTCGTAGGCCATCCGCGAGTCCTTTCATGGCAACCGGCGGCGCACCTTCGGCGCGGCCGCAGGCATGCACTCTACCGCTGAACGCAGTGCATCGCGCCGCCTCGACGGGCGGGGCGGCGCTACCGCCAGTCGCCCTGTCGCTATACTCAATGTCCCCTGCTGTCTGTACAAGAGGCCCGCCATGACCGTTCACAACCTGAAATCCGCACGTGTATCCGACGCCGCCACCGAAGCCGTGCGCGAGGCGAAGATCCACCTGGCCGCAGCCCACCGTCTGGCCGTACTCGACCAACTCGACGAGGGCATCGACAACCACTTCACCATGACCCTGCCCGGGCACGAGGACCGCTACCTGATCCTGCCCTTCGGACTGCACTGGTCCGAGGCCAGGGCCAGCGACATGATGATCTTCAACGAGCGCGGCGACACCCTCGAAGGCGAGGGCGTGGTGGAATTGTCCGCACGCTGCATCCACGCGCCAATCCACCGCATCACCGGCGCGCGGGTCGTGCTGCACACCCACCAGACCTGGGCCCTGGCGCTGAACATGCTGAAGAACAACCGCCTGCTCGCGTCGACCCAGACGGCAGCCTTTTTCCAGGGCCAGATCGCCTACGACGACACCTACCTGGGCACGGCGGATTTCGTGGAAGAGGGCGAGCGCCTGGCACGCCTGATCGGCAGCAAGCAGGTGCTGTTCATGAAGAACCACGGCGTCCTGGTTGTCGGCGACACGGTGGCGCAGGCCTACCGGCGGCTCTACAAGATCGAGCGCGCCTGCCGCACCCAGGTCCTGGCCATGAGCACCGGCCGCGAGCTCGAAGTCCTCTCGGAGGCGGTCGTCAAGCAGGTGCAGACGCCGCCGCCTGACCAAAGCCACTCGCGCAGCGAGCGCGAGAGCATGTACTTCGCGGCCATGATGCGGGTGCTGGATCGGGAATTGCCGGGGTATGCCGATTGATGGGTGCGAGAAGCGTCCGTCATTGCCATGACACAGACTGCTGAAGTCGGCGGTGACGTCCTCGCCGCCATCGATTACTGCTACGAACAAGGTTGGGCTGCCGACGGCCTGCCGGTCGTACCTCCGGAAGAGTCGCGCGTGTCGGCCATGCTGGCCATGGAGGGGCGCCCGCCCGAGACCGTCCTGGCCGTGCATCCGGCCACCGGCAATGAGTGTTCGATCGCCAGCGCGGCGGTCAATGCGGTCATGGCCGGCTGCAAGCCCGAGTATTTCCCGGTCGTGGTGGCCGCGCTCGAGGCGATGAATCACCCCGACTTCACCTTCCACGGTTCAACCGCCAGCACCGGCGGAACTTCCCATCTGCTGATCGTGTCCGGGCCCGTGGTGCACGAAATCGGCATGAACGCCGATGCCAACGCGTTGGGCCCCGGCAATCGCGCCAACGCCACCATCGGTCGCGCGATTCGCCTAATCATCATGAACGTGTTCGAGATGGTGCCGGGCGTATCGGATCTGTCGACCCAGGGCACGCCTGGCAAGTACAGCGCCTGCGTGGCCGAGAGGCAGGACGTCAATCCCTGGGCGCCGCTCAACGTGGAGCTGGGTTATCCGCCTGAGGTGAGCAGTGTCACCGTCTTCGCAGGATCTGGTTACATCAATTGCGAGAACCATGCCGGCAACACACCCGAGGCCGTGCTTGGCACGATCGCCGATGCCATGGCGAACCTGGGCACCTTCTCGACCGGGCAGTCGGTTGTGCTGCTCGCGCCCGAGCACGTGGGAGTCATCGCCGCTGCCGGCTGGTCCAAGGCGCAGGTCAAGCAGTTTCTGTACGACCATGCACGACGATCCGCGGCGGACTTGAGGCGGGTGATGAAGGGGGCGCAGTTGGCCGACAATGCGCCCGAATTCGTGCACCGCGGCAAGGGCCCGGACGATATCCTTGTGACGGTGGCAGGAGGGTTGGCTGGCGGGCATTCAACGCTGGTGACGTCGTGGAGCCGCGGGCGGGCGTCGATCATGCAGTCGCGGCCGATCGGCGTTTGTCTTGATTGCTGAAGTGGGTTTGACGCAAGCTTGGTTTGTTCAAATGTTGAGGAGTGTTCAATGAGTATGACTCTGATTAACCCCGGCGGCAGCCAGAAGCGCCAGCAGCGCAACATGGCTCCGCGGCTGGCCGACCTGAAGGGCTTGCGCATCGGTTTGCTGTCCAACGGCAAGCTCAACGCAGATCTGCTGCTTGAGGAAACGGCGCGCAGTTTTGCCCAGCGGCATCAGTGCACCATTGCACCCATGCTCAGAAAGTCCCATGCCAGCAAGCCCGCCGATCCCGAGCAATTGCGGCAGCTTGCCCTGGATGTGGACCTGATGATCACTGCGAATGGCGACTGAGGGAGTTGTTCATCGTGCAGTTTGCACGACGGCATCTCCTTCGAGCAACACGGCAAGCCGGCGCTGGTGATTTGCACCAATCCCTTCATTGCGACCGCGAAGAACATGGCCCGGGTGCTCTCTATCCCGGACTATCCCTTTGCCGTGGTCGACCATCCGCTGGGCAGTCTTGCGCCCGAGCAGGTGCGCCTGCGGGCTCTACATGCGTATGAGCAGGGGGTGAAGTTCCTGGTGGCGTGAGGCACAGGGGCGCATGCAGGAAAGCCTTTCGCAGCACCGACCGCCCGACCTGCCTGTGAATTGACGCGAAGAAGGGCAAGGGAACAGACATGAACATCGCGCGCCGCCAGGTTTACCGCTTCGCGCTCGGTTTTGCCGCCGCCCTGGTGCTCACCGCGCCGGCGCGGGCGCAGACCGGCGACTGGCCGAACCGGCCCATCAAGCTGATGGTGCCCTTCCTGCCTGGCACCTCGCCGGACGTCATTGCACGCACGCTGACCGACGCGATGAGTCAGATCCTTAAGCAGGCCATCGTCATCGAAAACAGGCCTGGTGCGGCCGGCAACCTGGGCGCGCAGACCGCCGCGCGCGCTGCACCTGACGGCTACACCTGGCTCTATGCCGCCAGCCCGCTTGCCACGTCGATGCGCATGTACAAGAACCCTGGTTTCGATGTTCTGAAGGACTTCACGATGGTCGGGCGCATGACCATTACCGACTTGCTGGTGATCGCGCCGGTCGATGCGGGCCTGCGGACCGTGGGCGACCTGCTCGAGCGTGCACGCAAGAACCCCGGCAAGCTCAATTTCGCGTCGGGCGGCGTGGGTTCGCCGGCGCATATGGGGGCCGAACTGATGCTCAGCGTCGGCGGTGCGACGGCCACCCACGTGCCTTTCAAGGGCGCGTCGGAGTCGCTCAATGCCGTGGTGGGCAAGCAGGTCGACTTCGCGCTGACCATCACCTCGGTGTCGCTCGCGCAGTGGAAAGCAGGGAAGGTGGCCGTGCTGGGCATCACATCGGGCAAGCGAAACCCGGCAGCGCCCCAGGTACCGACGCTGATCGAACAGGGCTTGTCCGGCGTCGAGGTCGTCTCCTTCGGCGGCCTGGCCGTGCCGACGGGCACACCACCGGCTATCGTCAAGCGCATCAACGAGGTGATGCGCGAGGCCTTGGCCCGCTCCGAGGTGAATGCCAAGTTGACCGCGCAAGGCGCGCTCCCGGCGCCAAGCAGCCCCGAGGAGCACACCGAATTCATGCGCGCCGAGATCGCGCTGACCGAGAAGATGATGAAGGCGGCGCGGCTCGAAGCGCAGTAGGCGAGCAGCTTGTCGTAGCCACAATCTCCACAGGGCAGGCCCAGGAAGCCGTGAGCCTAGAGCGCAATTCATGTACCGGCAATAGTAGTGTCCCAACGTTTTTTTAAGGAGAGAGCCCTGGATCGGCAAGATTTCAGGGATGTCGCCAGTTATCAAGAAGTTGTGGCAACATGCAGCGGGTATTGGGTCGGATTGGACAATTCAACATCACGGAGGCATACAAAATGGCACATTTCACTCGCCGTAAGTTTTTGAAGTCGTCCGGCACCAGCGCTGCGCTGGCCTCGGTCGCAACGCTCGAGGGCGTCAACCTGTTGCAGTTTGCCAATGCCTGGGCGCAGGCTTCGCCCTTCAAGCCGGAGAAGGGCGCCAAGATCAGCCTCTTGCGCTGGAAGCGCTTTGTGCAGTCCGAAGAGGATTCGTTCATGGCACTGGTGGCGGCCTTCAGCAAGGCCACCGGCGTCGACGTCAAGGTGCTCAACGAGTCGCTTGACGACGTGCAGCCCAAGGCCTCGGTGGCGGCCAATACCGGCCAGGGCCCGGACATGTTCTGGGGCCTGTATTCGCTGCCGCACCTGTTTCCGTCCAAGGTGTCTGAGGTTACCGACGTCGCCAACTACCTCGGCAAGAAATACGGTGGCTGGGTGTCGACTGCCGAAACCTACGGCAAGTCGGGTGGCAAGTGGATCGCGATACCGATGGCCTACAACGGCAACGTCATCAACTATCGCCAGAGCATGATCGAGAAGGCGGGCTTCAAGGAGGTGCCGAAAGACAACGCCGGTTTCCTTGAACTGATGAAGGCGCTCAAGTCCAAATCGGTGGCCGGCGGCTTTGCGCTGGGTCGCGCCTCGGGCGACGGCAATGCCTGGGTGCATTGGGCCTTGTGGTCGCACGGCGCCAACCTGGTCGACGCCAAGGACAAGGTCGTCATCAGTTCCCCCGAGACCGTCAAGGCTCTGGAGTACGCGCTTGAACTGTCCAAGACCTTTGTTTCCGGCACCGCGTCATGGAACGACTCGTTCAACAACAAGGCGTTCCTGGAGAGCCAGGTCTCGCTCACCAACAACGGCGTGTCAATCTACGCCGCCGCCAAGGCCGGCGCCGCCAAAGGTGACGCCAAGGCCAAGGAGGTGATGGATGACATGAACCACGCCCTCTGGCCGGTGGGCCCGGTCGGCAAGCCGACCGAGTTTCACATCGCCTACCCGATGATGATCATGAAGTACTCCAAGGCGCAGCAAGCCTGCAAGGCCTTCCTCGCCTTCATTCTCGAGGCTGACAACTACAACAAGTGGCTGGTTGATTCGGTGGCTTATCTCACCCACCCGCTCAATGCCTATGACGCCAACCCGGTGTGGACCAGCGACAAGAAGCTGTCGATCGTGCGCGACGTTGCCAAGCGCACCCTCACCGCCGGAGGGCTGGGTTCGGTCGGTGATAAGGCAGCATCGGCTCTGGCCGATTTCGTGGTGCTCGACATGTTCGCCTCGGTTTGCACCGAACGGGCCAGCATCAAGGAAGCGATCGCAGTTGCCGAACGGCAGGCGAAGCGCATCTACCGCTAAGGCGGGCCTGTAAACGACAATTGCCCTTCCCGGAATAAAAGGCCGGGGAGGGTAGTTGCCGGAAGTGCTCGCAAAGATAAGCTCGGGGCAATGCCCCAGGAGCAGCATGTCGAAAAATTTGTGGACCAACCGTAACTGGCTGGGTTTTCTGTTCATGCTGCCGGCGGCGGCATTCCTGATCTTGTTTCTGGTGTATCCGCTCGGGCTCGGCATCTGGCTGTCGTTCACTGACGCGCGCATCGGCGATCCCGGCAAGTTTGTCGGCATCGAAAACTACGAATGGATCATTGGCGACTCCAAATTCCAGACCGCCGTGTTCTTCACGGTTTTTTATACCCTGGTGGCGAGTGTCATCAAGTTCGCCATTGGTCTGTACCTCGCGGTGCTGCTCAACCAGCACCTGCCTTTCAAGGCGATGATCCGCGCCATTGTGCTGATCCCCTTCATCGTGCCGACGGTGCTGTCGGCAATCGCGTTTTGGTGGATTTTCGATCCGCAGTTTTCGATTGTGTCCTGGACGCTGCGGCAATGGGGCTGGATCGACGGCAACATTAACTTTTTGGGTGACGCCTGGAATTCGCGCTTTTCGGTGATCTTCGCCAATGTCTGGCGCGGCGTGCCTTTCGTTGCCATCACCCTGCTGGCCGGCCTGCAGACTGTGTCGCCCTCCCTGTATGAGGCGGCAACGCTCGATGGCGCCAACCAGTGGCAGATGTTCTGGCGCATCACTTATCCACTGCTCACACCGATCATTGCGGTGGTCATGACCTTCTCGGTACTGTTCACCTTCACCGATTTCCAGCTGATCAAAGTGCTCACCAACGGCGGCCCGGCCGGGGCGACGGAGCTGATGGCGACCATGTCTTACAACACCGCCATTTTGGGGTCGCGCATTGGCGAAGGCTCGGCCGTGTCTACAGCAATGGTGCCGTTTTTGCTCGCGGCGATCATGGTGTCATGGTTCGGATTACAGCGGCGCAAGTGGCAGCAGGGAGAAGACAATGACTGAGGCGCGAAACAAGGCCGCCGCAAGAAAAATGCCACCGGGCGTGAACGCCAACGCGGGCCAAAGTGAGGGTATGAGCTATCTCTCGACCCTGCCGCAGCGCTTGGTGCAGTCGTATCTGCCGCTGTCGATCATTGTGATCGTGCTGCTGTTCCCGTTTTACTGGATGGTGGTGACGGCGATAAAGCCCAAGGAGCATCTGCTCGCGCTCGATGCGCACAATCCTTACTGGACCTGGGCACCGACGCTGGAGCACATCAACGAATTGCTGTTCAAGACCGAGTACCCGCTATGGCTGTGGAACACCATGTTCATCGCGGTGTCTGCAACGATCTTGTCCATCATCGCCAGCGTGTTTGCTGCCTACGCGATCACCCGCGTCCGCTATCGCGGTGCGCAAATGGTGGGCGGAATGATCTTTCTGGCCTATCTGGTACCGCCGTCGATATTGTTCATTCCACTCTCGACTGTTGTGTACCAGTACGGCTTGTTCGACACGCCGTTCGCGCTGATCCTCACTTACCCCACCATCTTGATCCCATTCTCGACCTGGCTGCTGATGGGCTATTTCAAGACGATCCCGTATGAGCTGGAGGAGTGCGCCTTGATGGACGGCGCGAATCGTTGGCAGATTCTGGTGCGCATCGTTCTGCCGCTGGCCGTGCCGGGCCTGATTTCGGCCGGCATCTTTTGCCTCACGCTTTGCTGGAACGAGTTCATCTATGCGCTGACCTTCATCAACTCCACCGAGAAGAAGACTGTGCCTGTAGCGATTCTCTCGGCCTTCACCGACGGCGACCAGTACCGCTGGGGTTCGCTCATGGCCGGCGCGCTGGTCGGCGCCTTGCCGCTGGTGGTGCTCTACGCCTTCTTTGTTGAGCACTATGTGTCGGCGATGACGGGGGCGGTGAAGGAGTAGTGCCGCGCCGAGATCGCGCTGACCGAGACGATGATGAAGGCGGCGCGGCTCGAAGCTCAGTAGATGTCGTGAGCGTGCGTCGACTTAAGGACAGGAGGTCGAACGCTTTAGCGTCAGGCCCGCGCCGTCGGGCGGCTGGTGACCTCGCCAAACCAGCGGGTGAGGTTGGTCAATTCCGCGGGAATCGGCGTGCCGGTGTTCTTGCCCAGCACAAACGCGCTTTGCGCGGTGATATCGGCAACGGTATATCTCTCGCCCGCGATGAAGGTCCGCGTGGCGAGTTCGCGATCCAGCCACGCCATGCGCGCCAGTGCCGTTTTCTGGGCGAACTTGCCGATCTCCGGGAGCTGCTCGCGCTTGCCCACCCAAAACGGCGAAAGGTGCGTGAAGGCCTGCAACAAGGGATTGAGGATCTCGATCTCCATGCGGCGGTTCCACATTTCGACCAGCGCCCGTTCCAGCGTCGTTGCGCCGAACAGCGGCGGTTCCGGATGCAGTTCCTCAAAGTAGCGGCAGATGGCCACCGACTCGGAGATGTGCGTCCCGTCGTCGAGCTCGAGTACCGGCATGGTGCCCATCGGGTTGATCGTGAGGTACGGCTCGCGCTTGTTCTCGCCGCCGGGCATGTCGACTTCGACACGCGGGACGTTGAGCCCCTTCTCGGCCAGGAAGATGCGCACGCGGCGCGGGTTGGTTCCGGCCTTGAGGTCGTAGAGTTTCATCCTTGGGTTTCCTTGTTGAAATCGGCGGCGTCGTGCCGCTCGGGTAACTGGCTGTCGGGCTTGCCCCAGGTGCGGTTGACCATGCGGCCCCGTTTCACGGCGGGGCGTTTGGCGATCTGGTCGGTCCAGCGCAACACGTTGGTATAGGTCTCGACCTGCAGGAACTCGCCGGCCTGGTAGAGCTGGCCCTTGGCCATCGCGCCGTACCAGGGCCACACTGCCATGTCGGCAATGGTGTACTCGTCGCCGGCCAGGTACGGGCTCTTAGCAAGGCGGCGGTCGAGCACATCCATCTGCCGCTTCACCTCCATGGCGAAGCGGTCGATCGGGTAGGCCATCTTGGCCGGTGCATACGCGTAGAAGTGACCGAAGCCGCCGCCCAGGTACGGCGCGCTGCCCATCTGCCAGAAGAGCCATGACAGGCACTCGGCGCGCGCCGCGCCGCTTTTCGGCAGGAACGCACCGAACTTCTCCGCCAGGTGCATCAGGATGGCACCCGACTCGAATACGCGTACCGGCACGGGTCCGCTTAGGTCGAGCAGCGCAGGGATCTTGGAGTTGGGATTCACGGCCACGAAGCCGCTGCTGAATTGGTCGCCCTCGTCGATGCGAATCAGCCAGGCGTCGTACTCCGCACCGGCATGGCCCAGGGCCAGCAGTTCTTCCAGCATGACCGTGACCTTCACGCCGTTGGGGGTGGCCCGCGAGTAGAGCTGCAGTGGGTGGCGACCCAGCGGCAGGTCCCTGTCATGGGTGGCGCCGGCGATCGGACGGTTGATATTCGCAAAGCGACCGCCGTTGGTCTTATCCCAGGTCCAGACCGAAGGCGGCACGTAATCAGTGGCTGAGGTCACCGCAAGGCACCCTTAATAGTTGTTGCTGGCATGGTTCCACCACGCCAGCTCGGAGTAGGGGCGCAGGTCCAGCTCGTGGGTCCACGCCGATCGATGCTGGTGCGCCAGGTGGTAGTAGGTGTCCGCAACCTGGGCCGGCACCAGCAGTCCGTCCTTCTCCAGGCCCTTGCGCTCGCGCAGTTCCTGGAAGCGTTGCGCACCGAGCATCTTGCCGATCGTGTCCGGCGCATCGACCTGGCCATCGATGACGATGTGCGCGACGTGGATGCCCTTGGACGCGAACTGCGCATTGAGGGTCTGGCACAGCATGCGGCGGCCAGCCATCGCCGCGGCATGCGAGTGCTGACCCGCATTGCCGCGCATGGCCGCGGTTGCGGAAGTGACGAGCAGCGTGCCTCGGCCGCGCTCTTTCATGTACGGAAAGAGCACCGAGGCCAGCCGGAACAGGCCGAAGGTGGCAAGCCGCCAGCCCATCTCGAAGGCCTTGAGCGTGGTGTTGGCAAGCGCGCGGTCGCCGATTTGCGCGCCGAGGTTGAAGATGGCGACCTCGATCGGCCCGCTGTCCTTTTCGACCTGTTCGACAAGTTTTTCGATGCTTCCTTCCTCGACGGTATTGATGATGAAGCCGTCCGCGGAGCCGCCGGCGGCCCTGATTTCGCCGGCCAGCCGGTCGAGGCCTTCCTTGTCGCTGCGCCGGACCAGACAGGCGTGATAGCCCTCGCGGGCAAAGCGCTTGGCCACGGTGCCGCCGATGCCGGCACCGGCTCCGATCACGAGACAAACGGGCTTGGTCATGGTACTTGTCCTTGGCTTGGATGGGCCGGCGGGCAACCACCGGCGCGGAAATTTATCAACGGCTTGCCATTATGAACCAACAAGTCCAGAATGCAAGCATGGCCCGGGCTGCGAAAATCGATTGACAGCGCCAAGCGCATCACAGGAGACACCGGCATGAAATACCAAATGATGGGCTTTGAAGTGAAAGACAACGTGGCCTGGATCCGGTTCAACCGGCCGGAGTCATTCAACGCGGTCAACTTCCAGGCGACCAGCGAGTTCTACGACATCATCAATCGCTGCGGCGCCGATCGATCCGTACGTGCCGTGGTGCTGACGGGAACTGGCGATCGGGCATTCTGTGCCGGAGGCGATGTGGCCGAGTTCGTCCAGCGTGGCGAGGACCTCGAACTGCTCCTGAAGGAAATGACGACGCTCCTGCATACCGGGATTTCGCGCCTCGCCTGGTTGCGTGCGCCGGTCATCGCGGCGATCAATGGCGTGGCGGCAGGCGCGGGCTTGAGTTTCGCGGCCTGCTGCGATCTGGCGATTGCCGCCGACACGGCCAAATTCACCAGTGCCTACACGCAGATCGGGCTCACGCCGGATGGCAGTTCGACCTACTTTCTCACCCGCCTGCTTGGGCAGCGCCGCGTCAAGGAACTGTATTTGACCAACCGCGTGCTGACGGCGCAGGAAGCCCTCGACTGGGGGCTGGTGAACCGCGTCGTGCCGGCGGCCGATCTGATGACAGAGGTGACCAAGCTCGCCACGCAACTCGCAAAGGGACCGACGGAAGCCTACGGCGGCGTCAAGAAGCTGGTGATGATGTCATCCAACGACACGCTGGAATCGCAGATGGAGCGGGAGACGCGCTCGATTGTGGAAATGGGCAGAACCAAGGACGCGCGCGAAGGCCTCAAGGCCTTTGTCGAGAAACGCAAACCCAATTTCATCGGCGAGTAATCCTCATGGCCAACCTGAAGAAGGCGCTGGTCATCGGCGTCGGCGCCGAGAAGGGTCTGGGTGCCAGCGTGTGCGTACGCTTCGCGCGCGAGGGCTTGCACGTTTTCGTGGCCGGGCGCACTGAATCAAGCCTGGAACAGGTCGCAGCACAGATCCGCTCCGCCGGCGGTACCGCCACGGCCATCGTTGCCGACGCCACCAGGGAAGCCGATGTGCGCTCGCTCTTCGATCAAGTGTGCGCGGCCGAGGGCAGCCTGGATGTCGCCGTCTACAACGCCGGCAACAACACGCCCGGCGCGGTGCTCGAAATGGAAGCCGACTACTTCGAGCAGGCGTGGCGGGTGTGCTGCTTTGGCGGCTTCCTGTT
>JBJXGS010000104.1:0-16585 GCA_046160545.1 Burkholderiales bacterium | reverse complement strand
CCTGGGACGGCGGCGGTGGTACAGACAACTGGAGCAACGAAAACAATTGGAACGGCAATACCGATATCGCGAACAACTCGTCGCTGACCTTCGCCGGCGCCACCAGACTGAACGCCGTCAATAACCTGCCCAATCCGGACAACCCGCTAGGCGGCATCACCACCTTGTCGGTGAACGGCCTGTCGTTTGCAGCAGGCGCCGGGGCATTCACCCTGAGCGGCAATCCGTTCATCAGCAACGGCAACATCACAAACAGCAGCAACAATCTACAGACCTTGAACACCCCAGTCATTGTCGGCGCGCCCCAGACGTGGTCTGCAGGCACGCCCGGGCTCGTGTTCGGCGGCGGCATCAGCTTCGCGGCAGGCTCTTCCGCTCTCACCGTGACCGGCAGCGGCAGCATCACCAGCCTCGGCAACATCACCAACCGCAGCGGCAACCTCCAGACCATCAACGCACCCATCACCGTCGGCACTAGCCAGACATGGGATGGCGGCTCCGCTGGGATGACTTTTTACCACCCTACGCTTGGCAGCAACACTCTGACCCTGCGCAACAGTACCCACGTAACCGGCAGTAGCTTCTGGCGTCTTGAAGCTGGCGCATTCGGGACGGCCGCGATCAACATCGAGTCGAGTAGCAAGGTCGACTCTTATCAAGGGTACGTTGGCGGCCTCCCTGGCGGCGGTTCAGGTATAGGCACCGTCACTGTCACAGGTCTCGGTTCGACTTGGTCGAATCGTAGCGCCCTCTTCGTCGGCTTCAGCGGCAGCGGCACGCTCAACATCTTGAGCGGCGGACTTGTCACCAACGGCATATGGGGCCGTATCGGCTCAGAGGCAAGCGGCATCGGAATCGTCACGGTGGCAGGCCTTGGGTCATCCTGGGAGAGCTCATCTGATCTTTACGTCGGACATGCAGGAAACGGCAATCTCAGCATTGAAGCTCAAGGCAAGGTCACGAATACGAATGGCTTCATCGGATTTCAATCTGGCAGCACCGGCATCGCCAGTGTGACGGGCCCCGGTTCCACTTGGTTGAACTACTCTGACCTTCAGGTCGGCATCAACGGAAGGGGTACCCTTAACATCAATCCGGGCGGCATGGTCTCGGCAGGTGGCAACGTGTCTGTCGGCGCCCTTGGTACGCTCAATCTTGCTGGCGGGACCTTGCAGTCAGGCAGCGTCCTCGCGAGCCCGGGTGGGCATTTCAACTGGACCGCGGGGACGCTTGACTTGCGCGCGCCAGTTGTCCTACTCGGCCGGGACGTACCCGGTAACGCCCTGTCCCTGGATACTGGCAAGCATCTGCGCGTTGCCAACACACTTGACGTCGGCGCAAACGCCCTGTTTCTCAATGGTGGGACCGTAGGTGCTGCGACTCTGACACTTGGTGGAGGCACCGTGGCGGCAGCGCCGGGCGCCGGCCTGGATATGGACCTTGTCGGCACACTGAGCGGCCACGGCAGCGTCAACGCCCGCGTCCTTAACGGTACGGGCAAGACCATCAACGCCAGCGGGGGTGCGCTCGCGCTCGGACAACTGGGCAGCAGCAGCGGCTTCGACTATCGCGGCGCGCTCAATGTGGGTTCGAACCAGGTGCTCCTGCTGTCGGCCGCCAAGGCCGTGCTCGGCAGTTCCACCAGCATCGGCGACGGCGGTCGCCTGGTCACGGTCAACGGCGCTGAACTGGCCAGCGGCCGCACGCTCAGCTTCACCGGCAATGCCAGCATCCAGGGCGAATTCACCAACAACGGCGGCGTCAGCCGCTCCGGCCCGGCCGGCACTTTGACTTTCCACAATGACGTTACCGGTGCAGGCAACTTCGCCGGCGACATCGTCTTTCGCGCCGGCTACAGCCCCGGCAACAGCCCGGCCACGGTCGACTTCAACGGTGGTGATGTCACCTATGACTCGAACGCATTGCTGACCATAGAGATCCTCGGCAATTCGCCTGGCACGCAGTACGACCAGCTGGTGGGTATCAACACGCTCACCTTCAACGGCCGGCTGAGCGTGATGTTCGGCAACGGCTTCGCGCCGGCGGCCGGAAGCTTCCAGCTGTTCGGCTTTCAGTCCTTCGCCGGTTCGCTGGCGCCGGATCGCATCGACGTCACAGGATTCGATGGGGCGCGGCTGGACTTTTCCCAGCTTGGGCAGGACGGCACGCTGTCGGTGGCCGCAGTGCCCGAGCCCGGCAGCTACGCGATGATGCTGGCCGGGTTGGGGTTGATGGGTTTCATGGTCTCGCGCAGGCGGCGGGTTGACGCGCGGCTTGGTTGAACCGTGCGCTGAGTTGGCCGCAGGGCATGGCCCATCGCTGCGTGATTGGCGATACCTCCGGGTTGTGGCCCTTGAGGCCGGTCATGATGGCGGAACGTCAAAGGGCTTGGTGAAGTCGCGCACCCGTCGCGGGCTGTCCTTGCGGCCGGCCCCGGGCTCGTATTCGCCGGCGAGGATGACATCGCGATAGTCGAGGCGCGCCAGATACACCATGCGCGTAAAGCGCGCGAAGTCGCGGTCGGCGGCAAAGAGCACGCAGCGCGCCACCCGGTGCTTGTCCGGGATGATCAGGGCCTCGAGCGCCAACCTGACGCGCCGCATGTCGCCTTCTCCCGGATAGTCCGCAGCGATGCGGCGCAGGATGTCGTGCGGTAGCGGCATGCCTTCGACGTGTGGCTGTTGCCGCTCCCCGGCCGGAATCGTCAGGTGAAAATGGCAGCCAGGATGCCAGCCGTCGTTGT
Organism: Burkholderiales bacterium; assembly: GCA_046160545.1. Classification (GTDB taxonomy): domain Bacteria; phylum Pseudomonadota; class Gammaproteobacteria; order Burkholderiales; family JAEUOS01; genus JAEUOS01. Next base: position 13,842 of record JBJXGS010000104.1, on the reverse strand, counting down.
GTGGTGCCGCGGCGAATATTTCGGCACGTGCCTCCGCGGGCGTGGCTTCGCGTGTGGTGCCGCTGGACCCGTGGCGATCAAGACACAGGGTAAGTCGCCCTTCTGAGAAGCGCACGGTCATCCAGCTATCGGAGTCCTTGTGGACCAGCCCCAGGCTCCAGCCCAGGGGCAACGTGCGCAGCAGGGTCTCCAGCAGCGTTTTCTCTCCATCGGGCAGCAGGATGCCGCGCGCGATGTATTCGTCCCCCGCGTCGTGCCAGGGGCCGAGCGCCAGTCCCTCGATATCGTACTGGGACGCCAGGATGGGTCGTCCGTCATAGCCTGGCGTCAGGACGGTCGACAGCGTGAGCGCGGCAATGTTGTCGAAGGTCTCTACGACGCGTTCCTGCGAGCCGCCCCATTCTTCCAGGCGCGGTTTGCCCTCTGCCCAGCCGGTGTAGCCGATCAGGTTGCCGTGGCGGCGCGCTATAAGGCGCGCCTCAGGAAACTGGCGACCCACCTTAACGCCATAGGCTTCTGCTGCCGACCGCGGCCCATCGTGCCACTGGGCGCCGTAGCGATAGGCGTGGGGGCCCGGCGCGATGCGCTCCAGGTGGCGCAGGTAGTCCGCCGGCAGCCAGGGGTGCGCCGCGGCGATTTCGCGGATGCGTTCCGGGGTCATGCGCGGGTTGAGCATCGTTTCGTGGGTCCGTCGGCTGGCACGGCTGAGAACCGGACGGTCCCTCCGTCTTCGAGGACTGTAGCACCGCTCGCGCAGGGGAGGTCGAACGGGAGTCGCAAGAGCCGGGTAACGCGCTCGGGAGGGTAAATGTGCGTTTCATATATTGAAACGAACGTAAAAATATTGACACTCTGTCCGGGCGCTGCTAAGTTCCGGCACCGCCGTCGCCGACGCTTGCCCGTGACCGAGACCGACATCGACACCGATCCGTACTTTGCGACCACGCTGGCGCGCGGACTGGCGGTGTTGCGCGCGTTCACACCGGCCGAGGAATCGCTCAGCAACAAGGAATTGGCTGAGCGCACCGGGCTGGCGCGGCCGACGGTATCGCGCCTGGCACGCACCTTGGTGCAGCTGGGCTACCTGCGCCAGGCCATCGCGCGCGATCGCTATTCGCTGGGCCCGGCCGTGCTCGAAGTGGCCCACCCCTACCTGGCCAATCTGGCGGTGCGCCGCATCGCGCGCCCGCTGATGCAACGCCTGGCCGATGCAGCCAAGGGCGCCGTCTCGCTCGGCACGCTCACCGGTATCGACCTGGTGCTGGTGGAAAGCTGCCAGAACGCGCAGGCGATCACCGCGCGGCCCGACGTCGGCGCCCTGCGTCCGGTGGAGGCCACCGCGATGGGTTACGCGAGCCTGGCGGTGCTGGCAGCGCCGGCGCGTGCTGCTCTCCTGGAACGCTGCCGCGCTGCTGCGCGGTTCGACTGGCGCTCGGTGCGTGCGCGGGTGGATGCGGAACTGGCGCGCTTTCGCGCCCACGGCTATTGCATCTCGCATGGAGACCAGCGCCAGGGCATGTACGCGGTCGGGGTTCCGCTCGGTGGCAGTACCGGCGAGCCGATGGCGTTCAACTGCGTGGTCGCCGCGTATCAATTGAAGGAAGGCGAACTCGAGAACGAACTGGCGCCGCGCCTATTGGCGCTGGCGCGGCAGGTGGAGGCATCACTCGGCCGCTGATTGCGCGCGCCGCTTACCAAGGAGATGGAATTGCAGGAGCAGAACAAGTCGGGGCTCGACGCCCTCTTCAACCCCGCCTCGGTGGCCGTGGTCGGCGCCACCAATGATGTCGGCCGTATCGGCGGGGTGCCGCTCGACCTCATGATCCGGCGCGGTTATCGCGGCCGCATCCTGCCGATCAATCCCAAGTACGCCCAGATCCAGGGACTGAAGGCCTATCCCAGCCTGGCCGCGGTGGGTGCACCGATCGATCTCGTGGTGGTGGCCGTCAACGCCGCCCTCGTGCCGCAGACCCTGGAAGACGCGATTGCCGCCGGCGCCCGCGGCATGGTGCTGTTCTCGTCCGGCTTTGCCGAGATCGACGAGGCCGGCCGCGCCGCGCAGGAGGCGGTGGCGGCGCGTGCCCGCGCGGCCGGCGTGCGCCTGCTCGGCCCCAACTGCCTGGGCATGATGGCCTTTGCAAGCAACGTCTATGCGACGTTTTCACCGGCGCCGCGTGCCGGTGAATCGAAGCTGGGCGACATCGCGATTGTCAGCCAGTCGGGCGCCTTCGGCGCGTTTGCCTATTCGCTGGCGCGCATCAAGGGCCTGGGCATGTCCTACTGGTTGACCACCGGCAACGAGGCCGACATCGAATTTGCCGATTGCCTCGAGTGGCTGGCCCACGACAATTCGACGCGCGTGATCCTGGGCTACATGGAAGGCTGCCGCGACGGCGAAAAACTCAAGCGCGCGCTGGCCGCAGCACGCGCGGCCGGCAAGCGCGTGGTCATCACCAAGGTCGGACGCACGGCGCTGGGCAGCGCGGCCGCCGCTTCGCACACCGCGGCGCTGACCGGCGCGGACGCGGTCTACGACGCCATGTTCCGCCAGTACGGTGTCTGGCGCGCGCGTACCGTCGACGAACTCTTTACGGTCGGCTACGCGGCCTCGATGTGCCCGGCGCCGGCGTCGCGGCGCATTGGACTGCTCACCACTTCGGGCGGGGTGGGGGTGCTGATGGCCGACGAGGCGGTCGACTGCGGGCTCGATGTCGCCGAGATGCCGGCCGCGGCGCAGGCGGCGCTGCGCGCCAAGGTGTCCTTTGCCGGGCCGCGCAACCCGGTCGACATCACCGGCCAGCACCAGAACCATCCGGAACTCCTGGGCGAGACCCTGGAAAGCATGCTCGGCCGTGGGCCCGAGCAGGGGCGCTACGACAGTCTGCTGTTCTTCCCGGCCGCAGGACTGCTCGGCTCGCCGCGCGCGCAGGTGGTGATCGACGCGCTCATCGAGGCGCATCGCCGCCACCCCGACATCCCGCTGGGCGTGAACGGCCTGGCGCGCCCGGAGCAGCGCGCGCAATTCGAGGCCGCGGGCATCCCGGTACTCGAGGAGCCCAGCGGCGCGGTGCGTGCCTTCGGGGCGCTGGCCTTCATGGCCGAGAGCGCGCGGCTGGCCGCGCAGCGCGCGCCGCTCGCGCTGCCGGCGGTGACGCCGCTGCCTGCGCACGCACTGACCGAGCATGAGGCGCTGCGCCTCCTGGGCGCGGCGGGGCTGCCGGTGATGCCGTGCGCACACGCGGCCACTGCCGCTGCGGCTGTCGCCGCTGCCGACAGGCTGGGCTACCCGGTGGTCGCCAAGCTGTCCTCGCGCACCATCACCCACAAGAGCGACGTCGGCGGGGTCAGGCTCAACCTGGCCGACGCGGCGGCAGTGCGCGCCGCATTCGACGCCATCATGGCCTCGGCGCGCCAGGCCGACGCGCATGCGCACATCGATGGCGTCCTCATCGCGCCCATGATCCGCGGCGGCGTCGAATGCATACTCGGCGCGCAACGCGACCCGGTGTTCGGCCCGGTGATGATGTTCGGGTTGGGGGGTGTCTTAGTCGAGGCGCTCAAGGACGTGAGCTTTCGCTTGGCCCCGATCGACCTGGCAGAAGCGCGGGCGATGGTCGACGAGATTCGCGCGCGGCGCGTGCTCGACGGCATGCGCGGCGCACCGCCCGCCGATGTCGACGCGCTGGCTGCTGCCATCGCGGCGCTGTCGCGTTTCGCGGCCGCCCACGCGGAGCGCCTGGAAAGCCTGGATCTCAATCCCTTCGTTGTCATGCCCAGGGACGGTGCCGGCGTCGGCGGCATCAAGGCGCTGGCACTCGACGCCGTGCTGATCGCGCGGCCCTGATCCTCACCCATCCAAGGCACCCATGACCAGCACGCGCCGCCGCATCGCCTTTCGCACCCCGCTGTGCGACCGCCTCGGCATCGACATCCCGATCTTTTCCTTCGCGCACAGCCTGGAGGTCACCGCCGCGGTCAGCCGCGCCGGCGGCTACGGCGTGTACGGCGCCACCCACGAGGAGCCGCACGAGATCCTTGAAAGTGCGCGCGCACTGAAGGAGATGTGCCAGGGCCGTCCCTTCGGTCTGGACATCCTCCTGCCCTCGGTCACTGTCGATCGTGACGACAAGGCCGCCGCCGATGCCGAGATTCCGGCCGAGCACCGCCAGTTCATCGATCACCTGCGCGACAAGTACCAGGTGCCGCCGGCGACGCGCCAGCACCTCTTCATGAAGCATGTGCGTTCGCAGGAACTGTTCGCGGCGCAGGCCGACGCGGTGATCCGCTCCGGCGCCAACATGTTCGCCATGGCGGTGGGCACGCCGGCCGACGTGGTGGCGCGCGCCAGGGCCGCGGGCCAGGTGACCCTGTCGTTGATCGGTTCGCCGCGCCATGCCGCGCGCGTCAAGGCCACCGGGGTCGACCTCATGGTCGCGCAGGGCTACGACGCCGGCGCCCACACCGGCACCGTCGGCACGCTCTCGCTGGTGCCGCAGGTGGTCGACATCGTCGGTGACCTGCCGGTCATCGCCGCCGGCGGCATCGCCACCGGGCGCCAGATCGCCGCCGCGCTGGCGATGGGCGCGCAGGGCGTGTGGACCGGCACCATCTGGCTGGCCACTCAGGAACACGAGGTCGACAAGATCATCACCGACCACCTGATCGCCGCCGGCAGCGAGGACACCGTGATCTCGCGTTCGTGGAGCGGCAAGACCCTGCGCATGCTGCGCACGGCCTGGAGCGACGAGTGGTCGGCGCCCGGCGCGCCGCAGCCGCTCAAGATGCCCTACCAGCAGGTGCTGGTGGGCGAGATCATGGAGGCGGTCAAGGAGCATCGCATCGCACCGCTGCTGTGGTCGGCCGCCGGGCAGAGCGTCGCCTACGTGCGCGGCATTTCCAGCGTCGAGGACACCATGCGGCGCCTGATCGAGGAAACCGAGGAATCCCTATCGCGCCTCGCGGCGCTCAGGCAATCAGGAGGCAGCAAATGAACAAGCGTCGTCGCATTCTCGGCGCGGCCCTGGCCGCACCGCTCATCCACGCACCGCGCGGCTTCGCGCAGGGCGCGTTTCCGACCCGCTCGATCCGCATGATCGTGCCCTTCACCCCGGGCGGCGCGCTCGACACGGTCGCGCGCGCGGTCGCGCCGATCGCCGGCGAGCGCCTCGGCCAACAGATCGTCATCGAAAACCGGCCCGGAGCCTTCACCGTCATCGGCAGCGAAATGGTCGCCAAGGCGCCGCCGGACGGGCATACGCTGCTCTTCGCACCGGCGCCGATCGCCTTCAACACCGCGCTGGGCCTGAAACTGCCCTACGACCCGCTGACCGATTTCGAGTACGTGAGCTTAGTCGCGAGCATTCCGGGCATCCTGATCGTCCATCCCTCAGTGCCGGCGAAGAACTTGAAGGAATTGGTCGAATACGCCAAGAAGGAAAACGCCGAGAAGGGCAGCTTCCAGTACGCCACCGCGGGGGTCGGCACCATGGGCCACCTCTTGGGCGAGTATTTCTTCACCGAGCAGGGCGTCAAGCCGGCGCACATCGGCTACAAGGGATCGGTGCCGGCGCTGCAGGACCTGGTCGGCGGGCAGACCCGCGTCCTGATCGACGCCTACATTCCGAGCGGGCCGCAGATCCTCTCCGGCCGGGTGCGCGGCATCGCGCTGGCCTCCTCGCGGCGCACCCCGGTGCTGCCCGATATCCCCACCTTCGCCGAGTCCGGCTTTGCGGGCTTCCAGGGCTTTGGCTTCTACGGCGTGGCCGCGCCGCGCGGGACCGCGAAGGCCATCGTCGACAAGCTCAGCGCCGCCTTCGTCGCCTCCGCCACCGACCGCAAGGTGCTGGCCGGCCTGATTTCGTCGGGCTACGAGGTCAACGCCAGCAGCCCGGCGGAGTACCGGGCGTTTGTGAAGCGTCAGATCGACCTGTGGACGCCAGTGGTGAAGAAGTCGAACATCAAGGTGCAGCAGTAGCCGCGCGGCCTACTTCGCCAGGCGTGCCGCAGCTTCCCGTTTGCCGATGCTGCGCACCGCGGCGATGGCCGGCAACTGGCTGGCGCGCGGGCGCGCCTTGCCGGACTCCCAGTGGTAGATCGACTGGCCGGAGACGCCAACGAGCCTGCCCATCTGTTCGGCCGACAACCCGAGTTTCTTGCGCAGGGTGGCGAAACCGGCAGCGCGAAAGCGCAGCTTCTCCTCGGGTTCCTTGTCGGCCGGGCGCGCGTTGCCCGGGGCGCCCCTGGCCAGTCGCTTGAGCGTCGATTCCAAGCTTGCGAGCCGGCGCTTGAGGGTCGCGATCTCGGAACGGTACTGTGCCGATGACTTCTTGAGTTGTTTGGTTTCGTTGCGGATTTCCCGTCTGGAAAGGCGGGAAATCTCTGCTTTTAGCTGGACCGCGAAATTTGGCATGAAGCGCACCGATCAAGGAAACTTCCTATATTACCCGCTGATTCGAAACCGGGTATTTTCCCGCGCGGCAGGCGAGCCCCGGCGCACCAGCCGCGCGCCTGGGCTTTCAGTCACGCCGCGTCGGAATCCTGCCGAATGCCGCCAGCGCGGCCACGGCGAGCTGCAGGCCGATCGACAGCAGCAACACCGCGGCATAGCCGCGATTGTCCCAGCCGCCTGAGGCCGTGCGCGGCCACAGGTCGAGGATTGCGCCGATCGCACTCTGCAGCAGGAACGCGCCGGCCAGGGTCAGGGCGTTGATCGCCGTCGAGACGCGGCCGGTCTGCTCGAGCGGAAACATCTGCGTGATCACGATGTAGCCGGAGGGGCCACCGGAGGCGCAAAAGCCGAACAGCAGCCACAGGGCGGTGACGACGGCCGGCGCGCTCGGGCCGAACGCAAGCCCCGCCTGCGCCGCCAGGAGCCCCAGGGTGCAAAGCGCGGGCACCAGGCGTGCCGACAGCCCGCGCGCCTGCGCGCGGCTTGCGCCCCAGCCGACCACATAGCCGCCGGCCATGAGTGCCAGGGTGTAGATGAAAAGCGTCTGCGCGAGCTGCGGGCCGCCGTAGCCGGCCACGTCGCGCAGCCACGGTCCGGCCCACAGGCCCAGATAGGCGAAGTTGAGCACCGAGAGCATCGAGGCGGCCGGGGCGAAGCGCCAGAAGCGGTGCGAGGTGAGGATCCGCCACATCACCTTGACCTCGCCCGCACTGCCGCGCCGCACGGCCGGCGCGGCCTTGTCACCGACCGAGAACCACACCCACGCCGCGTTGGCGAGGGTGAAGGCAAAGAGCAGCCAGAAGATGCCGCGCCAGCCTATGAGCGGCAGCGCCGCCTGCGCGGGCGTGGTCGTGAGCACGCTGCCCAGGGAGCCGACGACCATGGCGATGCCGGTCATGTTGGCCACCTGCGAAGGTGCATGCCACTGGCTGTGCGCCTTGATGAGGGCAATCAGCGCAGCCGAGATGCCCACGCCCAGGATGATGCGCGCGGTCATGAGGCCAGCCAGCGAATGCGACAGCGCGAAGAGCGCGAATCCCGCCGCGGTCAAAAGCGCCAGAACGGTCTGGACGCGGCGCGGCCCCCAGCGGTCCAGCGCGACGCCGACCGGCAGCTGCGCGCCGGCGTAGGCGGCGAACATGCAGGCCGCCAGGAGACCCAGTTCGCTGGCCGACAAGGACAGCTCCGTGGCCAGGCCCGGGCCGATGAGCGCCATGATGGTGCGCGATGCCTGGTTGATCGCGTTGAGCGCGGCCAGCGGCAGGGTGATGACGAGGAACAGGCGCAGGGCGGGGCTCAAGGGGCTCCGGGGTCGGGTGGCGCAGTGCGAAAGAGTCCGCATTGTCTCCGGTTGCGGCCGGCCGACCCGGTGCGGGTGCGGAATTCCTGGAGCCGGCGTGGCATCATCTGGCCATGTGCGGACGCTACGTTTCCCCCGAACAGGCCGACATCGAGCGCGAATGGAACCTGGTGCGCGCACCCAGCCCGTTCGCGCGCATCAATTACAACGTCGCGCCGACCCACCAGGTGCCGGGGCTGCGCACAGCGGCAGAAGGCGGCGTCGAACTGGTTGCGCTGCGCTGGGGCCTGGTGCCGTTCTGGGCCAAGGGCGTGCCGCCCAAGTACGGCACCATCAACGCGACCATCGAGCGCATGCAGGAGGCGCCGACCTACCGCGGCCCGTGGCGGCGCGGCCAGCGCGTCATCGTCCCGGCGCTGGGGTTCTACGAATGGCATCACGAAACGGGCGGCGGCAAGCAGCCGTACTACATACGCATCGGCGACCAGGCGATCTTCGGCATGGCGGGCCTGTGGGATCGCTCGGTGGCCGATGACGGACAGGCGATCGAGTCGGTCACGCTCATCACCATGCCGGCCAACGCGGTCATGGCACGCATCCACAACGCGCGCGCGCGCATGCCGGTCATCCTGGCGCGCGAGGATCACCCGGCGTGGCTGTCAGGGAGCGCCGCGGATGCGCTTGCCTGCATCAGGCCCTACGCCGATGAACTGATGATCACGCAACCGGTCTCGGCGCGGGTCAACAGCCCGAAGAACAACGATGCCGCGCTGATCGAGCCCCTGCCCGGGCCCGTGCCTCGGCCATGAGCCGGAGGCCGGGGCAGGCGGGCAGCGCAGCGGGACGCGGAACGCGCGCACGCACTGCGATTGCGGCCCGCGCGGCGCCGGGGTATGCTTCCGGCTACCCCCACGAACCGGAGAATCCGATGGCCACCGCCCGCAAAGCCCCCGCCAAGTCCGCCCGCAAATCGTCGCGCAAGGCGGCCCCCAGGGCCGCACCCAAAGCCGCATCGTCAGGCGGTGCCGCGCAGGCCGCCGCGTCGACCTTCGCCGACGTGGCCAACATGCTCAAGGGGTTCAAGGTGCCGGGTGTCGACATCGGTGCCCTGATCGAGTCGCAGAAAAAGGACGTTGCGGCGCTGGTGTCGGCCAACAAGGCGGCCTACCAGGGCATGCAGTCGCTGGCCAAGCGCCAGACAGAGATGCTGCAGGAGGCCGCTGCCGCGTGGCGTGCGGCAGCCACGGAGATGACCGCCAAGGGACTCTCCGGATCGATGGAGGAGCGCACCGAACTGGCGCGCAAGGCCTTTACCACGGCGGTGGGCAACATGCGTGAACTGGCCGAGATGGCGACCCGCTCGCAGACCGAGGTGTTCGACCTGATCCGCAAGCGGGCCGAGGAGAACCTGGCGGCCTTGAAGAGCATGATGGGCCAGAAGTAGCCCACGCCCGGCGCGATCGACAGGCGCGCCGGCCTCAGGGACTGTCGCGGGCGATGGACTGCGCCAGCGGCGCCGCAGGCGCTGCGTCGGCCGCGCCGCGCCACGCGACATGGTGGTCGGGACGGATCAGCACGCGGTCGGCGCCGTAGAGTTCGCGTGCGGCCGCGTCCCCGACCGGCAGCACCGTCAGGTCCAGACCCAGCGCGCGCGCGGCATCGGTCCACGGCGTCGCAGCGCCACGGTCGAAGGCCAGCAGCGTGAAGTCGCGGCCGAAACTGTCGCAGAGCGGCTGGTTTGCGATGAGGACATGCGGGGCGCGCGCGCCCGGGCGGGCGCTCGGCACATAGTGGTTGGGCAGGTCGGGCGGCAGGGGCGTCGCTTCGGCGGCCACGATGGGACTGCCTGAGTAGTTGAGCCCCAGTTGCAGTCCTGGAATGTTGAATTCATTGCGCACATGCGCAGCCAGCGCGCGGCCCAGTTCGGCGCGCGCCGCGTCGCCCGCCGCGCCGTCGCGCTCGATCGCTTCGGGAATCGCGATGCTGCCGATCGAATCGGCCATGCGTCGCGAGAAGGCGGTGTTGCGCGCGGCGATCGGCCGGCGCTCCGCTTCGTAGCTGTCGAGAAGCGCGTCCCTTGCCGTGCCGCGCGCCACCAGTGCCAGCTTCCAGCCCAGGTTGACCGCATCGTCGATGCTGGTGTTGTAGCCCATGCCGCCGGTGGGCGTGAAGAGGTGCGCGGCGTCGCCGGCGATGATGAGCCGGCCGGCGCGAAAGCGGTCGGCCACCAGGGCGTGGCCGGCGGTCCAGGGCGAGGCGGCGATGATCGAGAATTCGAAGGGCTGCCCGACAACCGCCTCGACGAAGGCGCATTGCCCCGCGTGATCGAGCACCTCGCCTTCGCGCAACTGGATCAGGAAGGCGAAGGTGTCGACACCGTTGACGGCGACCATGAGGCCGCGGCGATGGCGATTGACCGCCCAGTATTGCCAGGCCCGCGTGCCGCCGAGCACTTCGTACATCGCGCAGGAACGCACGTAGAGGGTCAGCATGGGGCCACCGAAAAAGTCGCGCTTGACCGCGCCGGTCCCGCCGTAGCCCGCGCCGATGGCACGGCGCACGATGCTGCGCGGGCCGTCGCAGCCGACCACGTAGCGCGCGCGCAGGGTCGCGGCCGTGCCGGGCGCCGCCAGTTTCACCTGGGCGTGGTCGCCGGCATCGAGTGCCTCCAGCGCCTCGACCCCGTAGCGCCGCACCACGCTCGGGTAGCGCGCCACCTCCTCGCGCAGTACCGGCTCGATCAGCATCTGCTGGGCGCGGTGCGGCAGCTCCGGCGTGGGCCAGTTGTCGGCGCCGTAGTCGCCAAATGCGGCCTGGCGCTCGGCGTCGCGCCGTGACGGGATGCGAAAGCGCGTCAGGTCGGCGCCGGAGAGGGTGGTGCGGTAGATGATGTCCTGCGGGTAGTCGGGCGGCATGCCGACGGCGCGCACGCGCTGCGCGAAACCGCGCCTGCGGTAGTGCTCCATGGTGCGCGCCGAGGTCGCGTTGGCCTTGGGAAAGGCGGGCGCCTCGAGGTGGCGATCGATCAGGACACAGGGTATGTCGCGGCAGCCCAGTTCGATTGCCAGCATGAGTCCGGCCGGGCCTGCGCCGACGATCGCGATTTCGGTGTCCTGCATGCGGTTATTATCGCCGCCACCCGCGCGCCTGCGCGCTACATCCCTTGCAAGCCCATGAGCGACCAACCCAAGAGCAACGCCCCGCCCGAAACCTCGCCCAGCGGCATGTCCAAGGGTCTCACCAGCTACGGCGACGCCGGCTTCTCGCTCTTTCTGCGCAAGGCCTTCATCAAGGGCGCGGGCTTCACCGATCGTGCACTGGATCGGCCGGTGATCGGCATCGCCGCCACCGGCAGCGCCTACAACCCCTGCCACGGCAACGCGCCGCAACTGATCGAGGCCCTGCGGCGCGGCATCCTCATGGCCGGCGGTCTGCCGATGGAGTTCCCGACCATCTCCCTGCACGAGAGTTTTGCCGCGCCGACCTCGATGTACCTGCGCAATCTGATGTCCATGGATACCGAGGAGATGATCCGCGCCCAGCCCATGGATGCGGTGGTGCTGATCGGCGGCTGCGACAAGACCGTGCCGGCGCAATTGATGGGCGCGGCTTCGGCCGGACTGCCGGCGGTGCAATTGATCACCGGGTCGATGCTGACCGGGTCGCACCGCTCCGAGCGCGTCGGCGCCTGCACCGACTGCCGACGCTACTGGGCCAAGTTTCGCGCCGAGGAGATCGGCGCGCCGGAAGTGGCCGAGGTCAACAACCAGCTGGTTGCCTCGGTGGGCACCTGCTCGGTCATGGGCACGGCATCGACCATGGCCTGCATCGCCGAGGCGCTCGGCATGACCGTGCCGGGCGGCGCATCGCCGCCCGCGGTAACCGCCGATCGCATGCGCGTGGCCGAGGAGAGCGGGGCGGTCGCGGTCGGCGCCGCGCGCGCGCGCCTCACCATCGATCGCATCCTCACTGCGCAGGCGTTCGAGAATGCGATGCGTGTGCTGCTCGCCATCGGCGGTTCGACCAACGCCATCGTGCACCTGGCCGCGATCGCCGGGCGCATGGGTTTCTCATTGGACCTGAAGGCGCTGGACCGCATGGGCCGCGACACGCCGGTGCTGCTCGACTTGAAGCCGTCAGGCCAGCACTACATGGAGGACTTCCACCACGCCGGCGGCATGGCCACGCTCCTGCGTGAACTCAAGCCCCTCCTGCACCTGGACGCGCTGACCATCAGCGGCTGGACCCTGGGTGAACAGATCGAGCGCGCCGGGCCCGGTTTTCGCCAGGACGTGGTGCGCTCGCGGGATAACCCGATCTACCGCGAGGGCGGCATCGCGGTGCTGCAGGGCAATCTCGCGCCGGGCGGCGCGATCATCAAGCAATCGGCGGCCGATCCCGCGCTCATGGAGCACGAGGGACGCGCGGTGGTGTTCGAGAACGTCGCCGACCTGGCCGCGCGCATCGATTCCCCGGACCTGGACGTTGCGGCGCACGACATCCTGGTGCTCAAGAACATCGGCCCCAAGGGCGCGCCGGGCATGCCCGAGGCGGGCTACCTGCCGATCCCGTTGAAGCTCGCGCGCGCCGGCGTCAAGGACATGGTGCGCATCTCGGACGGTCGCATGAGCGGCACCGCCTTCGGCACCGTGGTCCTGCACGTGGTGCCGGAGTCCGCGGTCGGCGGTCCGCTCGCCTACGTACGGAACGGCGATCGCATCCGCCTCTCGGTGGCGCGGCGCGAACTCACGCTCATGGTGAGCGAGGCCGAGCTGGCTGCGCGCGCCGCTGCCGCGCCGGTGGTCGCGCCGGCGGCCGAGCGCGGCTATCGCAAGCTCTTCCTCGACAACGTGTTGCAGGCCGACGAAGGGGCGGACTTCGCATTTTTGCGACCGACGGCCAGCGCGTCGCCGCTGCCATCCTCATAGCTGCCGGAGTTTCATGGCTGCTGCGGCGATGGGTTTGGCCCATGGTGGACAGGTGATGAGGGCTTGCGGATTGAGGATGGTTCGCTGCTCCATGTGCAGCAGAAGCCGCGGATGTGGCGCCTGTCCTTCGGTAGGGTCGGCCGCCTCGCTGTTATCGAAGAGCCGCAGAGATGAAAGCCACGGCAGGAGTGCGATCAGGTTTTGCCGGCTATGTTCGAACCTGCGGCGAATGTCAGCTTCGCTGATGTCGTGGCCGCCCAGTGCGACCCGTGCTTTGACACGTGCGATGTGAAGTTCGGGTGTTGCCAGGCCCACGAAGCGGGCGCGCACCGCGAAGCCCTTGCCGGCTGCCTCGATCAGCAAGCGTGGAATCGTCGCTGCGCCGAGAGTTGTCTCGAACGAGTAGTCCTTGCCAGTGCTGATCGCCCGCTCCAGCATGAGGCGACCGCGTTGCCAGGCGGCTGCGTTGGCCTCGGTTTGCGACATGCCAGTATGGCGCGCCATAAGTGTCCGTGCCACCTCGTCGGGGTTGTAGTACTCGCCGCCGGCTTCGCGCACTGAGCTGCCAAGCACGCTGCTCTTGCCAGCGCCGTTGACGCCGGCCAAGACATAGATGGTCGGCGGCGGCTGAGGCCGGTCCGCGGGCAAGGCAGCCTAGGCGGCGACCGCAGGCTTCCGTCTGCGCGTGCGCTTCGCGTCGGATCGGGACTTGGGCACGCCTGCGCGCGTACGCGCTGCGGCGCGCACGGCAGCGGCTCCCATTTCTTCAGATGTGGCGTCGAAGGCGGCGGCATTGGCCACGCGCACGGCGGGCTCCTGCATCTTCTCCAGCATGGCGTCGAACGCGGCGCCCAGCTCGTCCAGTGCCGATCCACGCAGCTTTGCAAGCGCGGCAAACTCCTCGTACGAAATCAGCACTGCCTGCGGCGCGTCGTGACGCGATATCGCGACGGCTCCGCCGCGCGCGACTTTCTCGAGCAGCGTACCGAACTCGGTTTTCATGCGCGTGGCGGACACCACGGGTATGTCGACAAGATCTCCCAGGCGATTACGAAAGCTGGCCAATGACACGGGCAAAATCCTTTTCGTGCGATTCGTTTAATATATACGAATCGTACGATATGGTCAATCCCCGGGGCAACCCATCAAGGCACCTAGCGCGTCCG
>JBJXGS010000103.1:0-3152 GCA_046160545.1 Burkholderiales bacterium | reverse complement strand
ACCCCCGGCGCGCCGCGCCGGGTTCACGGGCGCGGCGCTCGACTCGCTCGACTACCTGCCGCCGGTGCTCTATCCCAACGCGATCTATTGCGCCGGTGCCAACTACAAGGACCACATGGCGGAGATGGCGCGCGCCTTCAACCTGCCGCCGGCCCCCGATCCGCACGAGACCGGCACGCCACCCTGGTGCTTCATCAAGACAGCGCGCAATGCGCTGGCCGGACACGGCGCGGTGATCAAGCTGCCGGCTTACTCGAAGACGGTGGACTGGGAGCTCGAAGTGGCCCTGGTGATCGGCCGCACCTGCAAGGATGTCGGCATCGCGGACGCCATGCGGTATGTGGCCGGGTACAGCATCGCCAACGACCTGTCGGCACGCGACTTCCTGCGCCGCCCGACAGTCAAGCCCAATTCCGGTTCGCCGTTCGAGTACGACTGGATCAGCCACAAGTCCTGGGACGGCTCCTGCCCCCTGGGGCCGTGGATCGTGCCCAGGGAAGACATCGCCGACCCGAACGACATGGGCTTGAAGCTGTGGGTCAACGACACGCTCATGCAGGACTCCAGCACCAGCCAGATCATCTTCTCCGACGCCGAACTGGTCTCTTTCCTGTCGCAGCGCCTGACGCTCTACCCTGGGGACGTGATCCTCACCGGAACGCCGGCCGGCGTTGGCACGCCGCGCGGCATTTTCCTGAAACCCGGCGACACCGTGCGCATCGAGATCGAAGGCGTCGGCACTCTCGTCAACACGATGGCTTGAGCGGCATGGCGCACACGGTCACGCTCATGCCCAGCGGGCACAGGTTCGAAGTCGCCGACGGCATGGGCATCCTCGCCGCCGGACTGGCGGCGGGAAATTTCATGCCCTACTCCTGCAAGCAGGGAGTATGCAACTCCTGCAAGGGACGCATCGTCGAGGGGCGGGTGGACTATGGCGACGTGCACCCGGCCTATTTCAAGGAGGAGGACCGGGCTGCCGGCATGGCACTCTTGTGCCAGGCCAGGCCGCTCACCGATTGCGTCATCGAGGTCAAGGAACTCGAGGGGCTGGCCGGCATCACGCCCAGGATCGTGCCCTGCCGCGTCACCGAGATCACGCCCATGGCGCACGATGTCATGCTGATGAAGGTACGCCTGCCGATGAACGAGAACATGCTGTTCGTCACCGGGCAGTTCGTCGATTTCCTGTTCAAGGACGGCGTGAAGCGCAGCTATTCGATCGCCATGCCGCATGCGGTCGAGGGCGTGCGCACCCTGGAGTTCCATATCCGCCACCTGCCCGGCGGCGTGTTCACTGACCGTCTGTTCGCCGGTGGGGTCAAGGTCGGCGAGGTGATGCGCTTCAACGGCCCGCAAGGAAGCTTCTACCTGCGTGAATCGACGAAGCCCGCGGTATTCGTCGCCAGCGGCACGGGCTTCGGGCCGATCAAGGCGATGCTGGAGTTCGCCGCGAAGCGCGCCGATGCGCGCCCCATGACCCTTTATTGGGGCTGCCGCTCCAAGCGCGACCTGTACATGCTGGATGCGCCGCGCGCTTGGGAAACCGCGTTGCCGCACTTTCGCTATGTCCCGGTGCTCTCGGAGCCAGTGCCGCAAGATGCGTGGAACGGGCGTACCGGCCTGGTCCACCAGGCCGTGATGCAGGATTTTCCCGACCTCTCCGCCCATCAGGTGTACGCTTGCGGCGCGCCGGTGATGGTCGAGTCCGCGCGCCGCGATTTCGCCGCGCAATGCCGCTTGCCCGAGGACGAGTTCTTCGCCGATTCATTTCTGACCGCAGCCGATACTCGAGGAGACAAAGCATGATTCCAGCCATCGACAGCGCCGCCTTCGCGCCCCCCAATTCCGCCAAGTCGGTGATCAAGCCCTACGTGATGTCGCACGGCACGCTGGAGGTCTACAACCTCGCGGCGTCGCGCCGCTTCTACGAGGAATTCCTCGGTTTCGAGTGCGTGCGCCACGCCATCCCCGCGATGGTCATCCGCTGCGGCATGAAGTTCCACATCGTCTGCGTCGAGGTGGGTGACCAGTTGAAGCCGGTCAACCTGCTCAATCACTGGGGCGTGGACGTCGGCTCGCGCGAGGAAGTCGACCGCTGCTGGAAGGCGGCCAACGAGCTCAAGGACAAGTACGGCATCCGCAAGGTCATGCCGATCGCCGACCAGCATGGCGTCTACTCGTTCTACCTGGTCGACCTTGACCACAACTGGTGGGAAGTGCAGCACTACGACGGCTTCCAGCACGACGACATGTTCGACTTCGGCGACCGCTTCCCCATGGATGCGGCTGCCGCGAGCGCCGAGGTCGCGGGCATCAAGGCCGGCGAAAAGAGTTGATGCAGCCCGGCGCGGCGGGGGTGCCGCTGGTCGGCACCGCACGCAGGCAGATCGAGGGAGAATGCGTCGCCCTCAGCAACGCATTCGCCTACCATCTCGACCACCGGGAATACGACCAACTGGTCGCCCTGTTCGCGCCCGACGGCTGCTTTGTGCGCACCGGCGTGCGTCTGCAAGGCCGCGAGAACATCCTGAGAGCCATGCGCGACCGGCCGGCCGAACAGTTCACGCGCCACATCACCACCAATTTCCACTTCACCCACGTCGATCACGACAGCGCGCGGGCGGTCTTCTACAACCAGTCCTACTTCGCGTACCAGCCGGGCGCACCGCCCTATGCCTACGAGCCGGAACGCATGATGCTGCTCGACTTCGTCGACGTGTACGCCCGCACCGACGCCGGCTGGCGTTTCCTGGAGCGCGACGCGCGGCCAGTCTTCATCCCGGAACAACTGCGCGCACGCCTGCCGGCCGCGGCCTTTCGCAAGCGCGCCTGAAATCAGGCCGGGCGCGCCTTGAGCAGGTAGTTCATCACCACCTCGGTGGCGTGCTCCAGGTGCCGCTCGCGCGCCACCGGACTCATCAGGTCGCGCGCCAGCACCGTGGAGAGGGTGTAGCGATTCGACAGGTAGTAATAGTTGAGCGCCACCAGGGTGATGTAGACCTCGGCCGGGTCGATGCCGCCGCGGAACACGCCGGCCTCCTGGCCGCGTTGCACGATGGTGCGGATGTTGTCCTGCACCGGGCTCACCAGTTGCGCGAGCTTGCGCGACTTCTTCAGGTACTTGGCCTCGTGCAGGTTCTCGGTATTGA
>JBJXGS010000102.1:0-53241 GCA_046160545.1 Burkholderiales bacterium | reverse complement strand
TTGGAGTTCCCGTACTTCGAACCGGCGCTGCGCGACTGGCAGCCCGGAACGCAGGTGAGCGTCCGGCTTCTTTATCCATGAGTCGCACCCCCGCCGAGCGCTGGACGCTGTACACGGCGACGGCCATGGCACTTTCGCTGGTCGTGTGTACGGCATTGTGGGCACTGGATCCGCGCTTGCTCGACAATGGTGAGCCGGTCTGGCTGAAGCCGATACGGTTCTCGCTGGCCTTTGGCGTGCATTTGCTTACCATGGCCTGGCTGGCGCGCCTGGGCCGGGGTCAGGAAGAACCGCTGCATCGGGTGTTCGCTACCGGCTTGTGGCTGCAGATCGCCGCGGCAATCGTCGAGTGGGCCTGCATCGCCCTGCAGGCTGCGCGTGGCGTGCACAGCCACTTCAACTACGCGACGTTTCTTGATCATGCCATTTTCACGATCATGGGATGGGGCACCGCCGTCCTGCTTGGCGGCATGCTGATGTGCGCCTGGGGCGTCTGGCAGTCGCGAGCGGATTCGCTGGCGCGGCATCTCGTGCTCGGTGGCATGGCGCTGGCCGTGCTGGGAGCCCTCATCGGAGTTTTGATGGTGATGCCTACCGCCGAGCAGCGTGCCCTGCTTGGCCAGGGCGAGCGACTCACCTGGATAGGTGGGACCACGGTGGGCGATCCGTCGGGAATCGAACTGCCCTTTTTCCATTGGGACGCGGTTGTCGGCGACTGGCGGGCGGTGCATTTTGTGGGCCTTCATGGCTTGCAGACATTGCCTGTGCTGGCCTGGCTGGCCCTGCGGGCGAGTCCTGCGCTGCGAGTGCGCGCAAGGTTCTGGGCGCGCTGCGGCGCCTGGGCCTATGCAGTCCTGTTCTGCGCCGTCGCGACCTCGACCGCGCAGGGGCGCTCGGCTGTTGCCATCAGCGAACCTGCCTGGTTTCTCCTCGCGGTGCCGGGGGTGGCGTTCGTGTCGTGTCTTTTTGCCATCCTGCGGATCGGCGGGCTCAAGCATGTGGGTTGAGCCCGCTTTTGCGCTTTTCTCCGCGCTCGCCGCCAGCGGGTGGCTGCTCATGGTCAGCGGCGATCGTTGGCCGCATGCACAACGCGTCTGGGCAGCAACCCTGGTGCCGCTGTTGTTGGCTGTCGCCTACACCGCCATCTTTCCGGCGCTGTACTTCGGCGCACCAGGCGGTTTCGCGTCGATCGATGCTGTCCTCACGTTGCTCAACTCTGATCGCCGCATCGCGCTCGCCGGGTGGCTGCACTATCTGGCCTTTGATCTGCTGATCGGTTGGTTCATTGTGGGCGAGGCGCGCTCGCGCGGGATTTCGGCTCTGGGGCGCTTGCCGGCCCTTGCGCTGACCTTTCTGTTCGGTCCTGCAGGATGGCTTTGGTTCAGAATACAGGTTCGACTGACGCCGCTGGACGAAACTCCGACCTGATGGACCTGCGCCATGCCACCATCCCATAGATCGACGCTAGCCGATGATGCTGCTTGGCCAGGACCTGGCGACGAGTTTCAGAGTCGACGCGCGGGCGGTATGACGCGTGCAATTGGCATGGTGGCTGTGGCCTTGCTGGCCCTACTGCAAGGATGCGCGGTCTACAACACGAGCAGCGACGGCGCGGACACGGATCTCATGTTGCATGGCTTCGACCCGGTCTCCTATTTCGAAGGCGCGCGTCCGGCGCGGGGCCTCGCTTCGCTCACTACACGCCATCGACACGGCACCTATCGCTTCGCCTCGGCCGCCAGCCGCGAGAAATTCATCGCCAATCCCGACCGCTACGCCCCGCAGTACGGCGGCTTCTGCTCCAAGGGTGTGTCGTATGCGATTCGCGCCGGCGGCAATCCGGAGGTCTACGAGATTCGCGACGGGCGGCTGTTCATCTTCGTCAATGACTACGCGCGCGATTACTGGCGCACCGATCCCGGCGATTTCATCGCCAAGGCCGACGGTTACTGGAAGAGTGAGCTGGCCGACGCGCCGGTCAAGTGGACCAACCTGAAGCGCTTCATCGTGCGCGTGCCGCACTACAAGTCCTACCCGGAGGAATTCGCCGACTACGAGCGGCGTACCGGCAAGCCGGCGCCGAATCGGCGCTGAGTACTCGCTTGCGAGGCGCGCTTGCCTAGCGCTCCAGCGCCAGCACCGCGCCGCACAGGTGCTTTACCGCTCCCATCTCACCTGCGAATTCGGCGGCATCCACCCGCGCCGCGGCGGCGTTGTTCATGCGCAGCGCGTGCTGGCGCTTGCGATAGACGCGATACGCATCAGCGCATTCGCGCGCCAACTCGCGCGGCAATAGGCCGCACTCGGCGGCGATTCCCAATAGAGCGATGTTGCCCAGGTTGCCCAGCAGTTGCGGATGCGCGCCGGCGTTGAGCAGCACCAGGGTCTGCACGCAGAACTCGATGTCGACCATGCCGCCGGGGTCGTGCTTCAAATCGAAGAGGATGGTCTTGTTGACGTGTCCTGCGTGCATCTTCTTGCGCATGTCGCGCACTTCGGAGCGAAATTTATCTGGCTCGCGCGGCAGGCACAGGATGCGGCGCCGCTCCGCCTCGAAGGCCGCACCGATGTCCGCATCCCCCGCACAAAAGCGCGCCCGTGTCAGGGCCTGGTGCTCCCAGGTCCAGGCACGCTTTTCCTGGTATTCGCAGAATGCCGCGAGGCTGGTCACCAGGACTCCGGCGGCGCCGTCCGGTCGCAGGCGCGTGTCGATCTCGAACAGGCGCCCCGCGGTGGTCTGGGTCTCCAGGAAGGTGGTCAGGCGCTGCGCCAGGCGCGCGTAGGCCAACGCGGCGTTGTCGTCGGCATCGTCGTGGATGAAGATGATGTCCAGGTCCGAGGCGTAGCCCAGTTCCTTGCCGCCCAGCTTGCCGTAGGCGATGATGGCGAATTTCGGGTCGTCGCGGTGCCGTTCGCGCACCTTGAGCCAGCATTCGTTGAGCGCGACCGCGAGCGTGCGATCGGCCAGTTCGGTCAGGTGGTCGGCCAGCTGCTCGACGCTCCACATGCCTTCGATGTCCTGCGCCAGCAGGCGAAACAGGGCCGCGTGGTGCGCCTCGCGCAGTGCGTTCATCTGCGCTTCCGGATCGTCGCGCAGGCGCTCCATGGCCGCGGTCGCGAACTGGCTGTAGGCCATCCCGTCGGGAGGGGCCATGAGGCTGCGCGCGTCGATGAGTTCATCGAGCAGTATCGGGTGGCGGGTCAGATAGTTGGCTGCCCAGTCCGAGGCTGCGGCCAATCGCGTGAGGCGCGTGAGTGCGCCGGCCGATTGGGCCAGTAGCGCCAGGTAGCTGGCGCGCGAGGCGATGGCTTCCAGGAAAGCCAGCGTGCGCTTTAACGCCAGGTCGGGCGCAGCGCTGGCGCCGGCGGTCTCGATCAGGCGCGGCAGGAGAGCGTCAAAGCGCACGCGTGTGGCGTCGGCCAGGCGCCGAAAGCGTGCGCCCTCAGTGGTGGCCTCGATCAGGCGCGCCAACTCGCCAGGTTCAGCGAAACCGCCGCCTTCGAGGAGTTCCGGCACGCTGCGGGCGCGGCCGGCACCTGCGTCTCGGCCAGCCCCTGCGGGTTGCGCCTCTTCACCCAGGAGTACGTCGAAGTGCCGGGTCACTTGGGCGCGCACCTGGTCCAGCGCCGCCAGAAAGCCTTCCCAATCGGGAAATCCCATGGCCTTTGCCAGGAGCAGCCTGGACTCGGCGCCGCGCGGCAGGGTGTGGGTCTGCTGGTCGTCCGCGTATTGCAGCCGGTGTTCGACCCGGCGCAGGAAATCGTAGGCCGCCGCCAGTTCGTCGGCGGCCGCTTGCGGGAGGAGTCCGCGCGCGACCAGGGCGGAGAGCCCCGCCAGCGTCGGTCGTACACGCAGGCCGGCGTCGCGCCCGCCGCGAATCATCTGCAAAGCCTGGACCACGAACTCGATCTCCCGGATGCCACCGGGCCCCAGCTTGATGTGGTCGGACAGTTCGCGCCGTGCGACTTCGCGCTTGATCTGCGCATGCAGTCCGCGCAGGGACTCGATGGCGCCGTAATCGAGGTAGCGGCGGTAGACGAAGGGCGTGACGATCCGCATCAGTTCGTCCGCACGATCGCCGGTGATCACGCGTGCCTTGAGCCAGGCATAGCGTTCCCAGTCGCGCCCTTGCGCGACCAGATAGTCCTCGAAGGCAGCGAAGGACATCGCCAGCGGGCCGTCGCCCCAGGGCCGCAGACGCATGTCGACACGAAACACCCGACCCTCTGGCGTGACCTCGTCGAGCAGGTTGATCAGGCGTTTGGCCAGCGCCTCGAAAAAGTCGCGGTTGGACGCCTCGGCCACCCCGCCGCGTGTGACGCCGTCTTCAGGGTAGAGAAACACCAGGTCGATGTCGGAGGACACGTTGAGTTCGCCACCGCCCAGCTTGCCCATGCCGACCACATGCAATCGCTGCGGCAGTCCGCTTTCCTCGCCGAACGGCTCGCCCAGGCGCGCGGCCAGGGTGGCGGTGGCTTCGGCGAGCGCCGCGGCGATGGCCAGATCGGCAAAACCCGACATCGCGCCGGTCACTTCGCTCAGAGCAGCCTGTCCGCAAAGGTCGCGCTCCATGGTGGCCAGCATGAGGGTGGCGCGCGCCTTGCGCAGTGCCAGGGCACAATCACCGCCCTGCGCGGCGATTACGCCCTCGATGGCCGGGCGATCCACGGGCGAGCCTGTGAGTGCTGTTGCGGCCGTGGCGTTGGCCACGCGCGCACCGATTTCGCGGCGCGCCCACGCACTGAACGCGCTGGCCGCCGGCAATAAGATTGAAGTACTTGTTTCCAAATGATTTTCCGTGTCGTCCTGGTGGACCGCTGGGGCGTTGATCGGCTATGCCTATGCTACATTGCTCCCGGTAAACGCCATGGATTCCTCGCGCCTTTCTTCGCCCCCGGGCGTCGCGTTCCATATCCGGCGCATGATTGTGCGGACCCTGCGCACCGTCGAGTGGCTGCTCTGGGCGGCTTTTTTCGGCATCGCCCTGGCCTTTATCGCGCTGCGTTACGCGATCCTGCCGCACATCGAGCAATATCGCCCGCAGGTGGAGGCGGCGCTGTCACAGGCCTTGAAGCAGAAGGTCACCATCGGTCGCATGGAGGCCGGTTGGGACGGCCTGCGCCCGGATCTTGATCTTTTCGACGTACGCCTCTATGACCTCCAGGGCCGGCCTGCGCTGGCCCTGCCTTTTCTTTCGGTCACGCCTTCGTGGTGGTCGGTCCCGGCGCGCGAGTTGCGCCTGCATCAGCTCGAGATCGTCGGCGCTGACCTTGACGTTCGGCGCACACGTGCCGGCAAGATCGTCATTGCCGGAGTCGAAGTGGCGGCCGAGAGCGATGACGCCGACACGTCCGACTGGATCCTGGGGCAGCGACGCATCGTCGTGACCGAATCGCGGCTGCGCTGGAACGACGAGGCGCGCCAAGCCCCCGAGCTGGCCCTGACCAACATCCGTGCGGTGATCGAGAACGACGGCAACCGCCATCGCTTCGGCTTTGCCGCCGACCCGCCGCGTGAGCTGGCGTCGCGCCTGGACCTGCGCGCGGACCTGACCGGTGTGTCGCTGAACCGCCTCAAGGAGTGGAGCGGCAGCCTCTATGCCGACCTCAAGTACATCGACCTGGCCGCATGGCGCGCATGGCTGGACTATCCGACCGACATCCGTGCGGGCCAGGGGAGCCTGCGCGCCTGGCTCGGCTTCGTGGGCAGCCACCTTGAGTTCTTCACCGCGGATGTGGGGTTGGAACGCGCCCAGGCGCGCCTGGCTCCCGACCTTCCGATCCTGGCCCTGGCAACAGTTTCCGGACGCATCGGCGCACGCGAACTGTCCATGGGAGGCAAGGCGCTGGGATTCATGCGCATCGGCAGCAAGGAGGTCACCGGATTCGAGGTGCGCGCGCGCCAGATTGCCCTGACGACCGTAGATGGCATGGTGTTGAAGCCTGCCGATTTCGTGGTCAAGACGCAGGGGGCGCGTGCCAACCGCCCCCAGGAAATCGAGGTCGAGGCCAATTCGCTCGACCTGGAGCCGCTCGCGACCTTGATCGAGCACCTCCCGGTCGACGCCGCGGCGCGCCGCGCGCTGGCCGAGTTCAATCCCCGCGGCGAAGTCTTCGACCTCAACGCGACCTTGCGCGGGGACTTTGATGCGCCCCAGGGTTTCTCGGCGCGGGCGCGCTTTTCCGACCTGGCCCTGGCAGCGCGCGGCCTGGTGCCCGGATTTGCCGGCCTGTCGGGGACGGTGGATGCGACTGAAAAGGGCGGTTCGATGATGCTGGCCAGTCGCACTACGGTACTGGACCTGCCGCGCGTGTTCGAGGACCCGCGCTTGCGTCTTGATACGTTCGCCGCCAATCTGCGTTGGGCGTTTCCAAACGGTCGGCTCGAAGTGCGTGCCGATGCCGTGCAATTTGCCAACGAGGATGGCAGCGGCTCCGCACAAGGTCTCTATCGAGTCGTGCCCGACACACCGGGCCATCTCGAGTTCACTGCCAAAGTCGCGCGCGCCAACGGTGCGCGTGTGCACCGCTACCTGCCGCGGCACCTTGAGGATGTGCGCCGCTGGCTGGTTGTGGCTGTCGAAAAGGGCCGTGTCGACGAGGCCACGTTTGCCGTCAAGGGCAATATCGACGACTTCCCGTTTATTGATGCAAGGAAGGGCAGTTTCCGTGTGTTGGCCAAGATCAGTGACGGCGTGCTCAAGTACGCCCCGGACTGGCCGCGGGTGGAGAACGTCAAGGGTGATCTCATTTTTGAACGCGAGCGCATGGAATTCCGCGGCAACACGCCGGGCACCATCGGCGGTACTCGGCTCGGGCGCCTCGAGGTCAAGATTGCGGACGTGGACGCGAACCCGGCTGTGGTCTCGTTGAACGGCACGGTGGAGGGGCCGACCCAGGCCTTCCTGAAATTCATCGACGACAGTCCGGTTGCCGGCATGATCGAACGCTTTACCGAGTCCATGCAAGCCACCGGAACCGGACGACTGGCGCTGCAACTGACCCTGCCGATCCAGGAGATGCAGAAAACCCGCGTGACCGGCCAATACACGCTTGTCAACAACGACATCAAGCTCGACGACGATCTGCCGCAGCTCGGTCGCGTCAATGGCGTGCTCGCTTTCAGCGAGACCGGCTTTTCGGTGCGCCAGGTGCGTGGTGATGCACTGGGCGGGCAATTCAATGTGGCCGGCAGTTCGCGGGGCGACGCGACCACCACGCTGACGGCCAGCGGCAACTTCACCGTTCCAGGCGTGCGCACCTGGATTGACGATCCGATCTTCACTTCACTGACCGGCGGATCCACCTGGCGCGCCACGATCAACGTGCGTCGGCGTGGCGGCGATGTGACCGTCGAATCGAATCTCTCCGGCCTGACCATCGACCTGCCTGCCCCTTTGGGCAAGGCCGCTGCTGTGGAAGCGCCCTTGCGCGTCGTGCGCACCCCGATGGCCGGCGGTACGCGCGGCGAGGATGAATTCAACGTGACTCTGGGGCGCGTCTTCAGCGCACGCATGCAGAGGCGGCCCGAGGGCCAGGACATGCGCTTCCTGCGCGGCGCGATCGGTATCGGCGATGTCGCGCCGGCGTTGCCGCGCAACGGCTTATCGGTCGCCGTGGCGGCGCCTGTGGTCGATTTCGAACTCTGGAAAGCGCGCCTGGTCGACGCGCGCGACGGTGTCGCAACTCCGGGAACCGGCAGCGCGGGCTATTCCGCATACCAGCCGTTTCTGGCCACGCTCAAGGCCGATGCCCTCGACGTCTATGGCAAGCGCCTGAACCAGGTGCAGGTCGCGTTGTCGCAGGACGGCGCGACCTGGGTGGCCGGCATAGTCTCGCGCGAGGCGAACGGCGCGCTGACCTTCCGGCCCGGCGAAGGGCGCGATCCCGGTCGCCTCGGTGTGCGGCTGCGCAACCTTTCCGTGCCAGCCAGCATGGCGCGCGGCGACTCGCGCGGCGAGACCCCGCTGGACCGCATGGTCGAGGACTTGCCTGCGGTCGACGCGCAGATCGATGCCTTCGAGGTCGCCGACAAGAAGCTGGGCGCCCTCGAACTGTTGGCCATCAACGCCGCGGGTGAGTGGCGCATCCAGCGCCTCAACCTCGCCAATCCGGACGGCGTGCTCGCCGGCAGCGGCGCATGGCGCGCGCGCCGCCAGGGCGAGGCGCGGCGCAAGCTGGGGCTGGACTTCACGCTCGAGGCCTACGATGCGGGCAAGTTGCTGGACCGATTGGGTTTTCCCGGAACCGTGCGGGCAGGAAGCGGCCGGCTGGAAGGCAATCTGACCTGGGATGGTTCGCCGCTCGCCGTGGACTACCCGTCGCTTGCGGGGACGATGAATGTGCGCGTCGAAAAGGGCCAGTTTCTCAAGGCCGACCCGGGCGTCGGCAAGCTCCTGGGCATCATGAGCCTGCAGGCACTGCCGCGGCGCCTGACGCTGGATTTTCGTGACGTCTTCTCGGAAGGATTCGCCTTCGACCGCGTGTCGGCCTCCAGTCACATCAATCGTGGCATCCTGTCGACTACCGATTTCAAGATGGAAGGTGTGTCTGCGGCGGTGCTCATGAACGGCGAGGTTGACCTGGTGCGCGAGACCCAGAACCTGCGTGCTGTGGTTTTGCCCGACCTCACCGGCGGTATGGGATCGGTGGTCACCGCACTGCTCGGCAATCCGATCCTTGGTCTGGCGACCTACCTCGCGCAGCGGGCCTTGAAAAATCCGATATCGCGCGCCTTCTCGTTCGAGTACGCCGTCACCGGCACCTGGGCCGACCCGCGCGTGGCGCGCGTGGCGCGCGTGGAAAGCCCACTCGTGATTGCTCGTGACCCGGCGCTGGGGCCGCCAGATCCGCCGCCGGCGGCTCCCCCGGGCGAAGCCGCACCCGGTGGCGCGAGCGAATCCCAATCCGGGAGCGCCGCCGGCGATGCCGCGCGGTCCGCGCGCGAGGAGCCCAAGCGATGAGCAACACTGCGCGTATCGCCGCGATCCAGATGGTATCCACCCCGGTCGTGGCGGAGAACCTGGCCGCTGCGGGCGAATTGATCGCGCGTGCGGCAGGCGAGGGCGCGCAGCTGGTCGCGCTGCCGGAGTACTTTTGCATCCTCGGTCGCAAGGAGACCGACAAGGTCGAGGCGCGCGAGGTGCTGGGCCCGGACTCGGGTGGCAGGATCCACGACTGGCTGGCCGAGACCGCGCGCCGGCACGGTGTGTGGATCGTCGGCGGCACGCTGCCGGTCGATTGCGGATCCGCCACTCGCATCCTCAATACCTGCCTGGTGTTCGACGCCACCGGCAAGCGCGTCGCGCGCTACGACAAGATCCACCTTTTCAGCTTCACCAAGGTGCACGAGGATGGTCGGGTGGAGAGTTTTGACGAATCGCGCAGCATCGTGCACGGCAGTAACGCGCCGGTCGCACTCGACACGCCGTTCGGCCGCCTGGGCCTGTCGGTGTGCTACGACCTGCGCTTTCCCGAACTCTATCGCCTGCTGGGCGAATGCGACCTGCTGCTGGTGCCTTCGGCGTTTACCGCCACCACCGGGCGCGCCCACTGGGAAGCATTGTTACGGGCGCGCGCCATCGAGAACCTGGCCTACGTGCTGGCGCCGGCGCAGGGCGGCCTGCACGTAAATGGCCGGCGCACCCATGGTCACAGCATGCTGATCGATCCCTGGGGCGAAGTCCTGGCCTGCCTGCCCGAGGGAGCAGGCATCGTTGCCGGCACGATAGCCGGCGGGCACGTCGCCGCCTGCCGCGCCAGCCTGCCTGCCCTGGCGCACCGCACGCTCTAACGCGGCCCGGCGGGGTTGCAGGGCTAGAATTCACCTCCTCCAAGCCCCATGTTGGGGCAATAGGTCATAGCCATGCAAGTCGTCTCCCCCGATATCGAGCGCTTGGCGCTCGCCCGTTCGCTGCTCCTCGAACCCTACGGCCTCGATGAATCGCGTCTGGAAGGTGTACTCGCCTCGATGTTCCAGCGGCGCATCGATTACGCCGACCTGTATTTCCAGTACGTCCGTTCGGAAGGCTGGAGCATCGAGGAAGGCATCGTCAAGTCCGGCAGTTTCAACATAGAGGAAGGCGTCGGAGTGCGCGCGGTCGCCGGCGAGAAGACCGCATTCGCCTATTCGGACGACATCAGCCTGGTTGCATTGAAGGATGCCGCCGCTGCGACCTCGGCGATCGCCGCGGCCGGCAACGCGCGTCGGGCGCGCGTCGGCACGCCGCGCTCGCGCGGTCTGTATGGCGGCGTCGATCCGCTCGCCTCGCTGGCAGCCGAGCAAAAGGTCGCCCTCCTGGAGCGCGTCGAGAAAATCGCGCGCGGCATGGACCCGCGTGTGGTGCAGGTCATGGCCTCGCTCGGCGGCACCTACGAGGTGATGCTGGTTGCGCGCGGCGACGGGGTCATCAGTGCCGACGTGCGTCCGCTGGTGCGTGTATCGGTCACGGTCATCGCCGAAGAGGGCGGTCGGCGCGAGACCGGTTCGTCCGGCGGCGGCGGCCGCTTCGACTACGCCTATTTCAGCGATGCGATCCTGGCCGAGTACGCCGGCCAGGCGGTGCATGCGGCCTTGACCAACCTGGCCGCGGGGCCGGCGCCGGCCGGCACCATGAACGTGGTGCTCGGCAACGGCTGGCCCGGCATCCTTTTGCACGAGGCGGTCGGCCACGGCCTGGAAGGTGACTTCAATCGCAAGGGCTCGTCCGCCTTCTCCGGACGCGTCGGCCAGCGCGTTGCGGCCAAGGGCGTCACGGTGGTCGATGACGGCACGCTGCCGGACCGGCGCGGCTCGCTCAACGTCGATGACGAAGGCAACCGCACCCAATACACCACCCTCATCGAGGACGGCATCCTCAAGGGCTACCTCCAGGACGCACAGAATGCACGCCTCATGAAGGTCCGGCCCACCGGCAACGGGCGGCGCGAGTCCTTTGCCCACGTGCCCATGCCGCGCATGACCAACACCTACATGCTCGGTGGAACCACGGACCCCGCGGAGATCATAGCCTCGGTGAAGAAAGGCCTGTACGCCAAGAATTTCGGTGGCGGCCAGGTCGACATCACCAGCGGCAAGTTTGTCTTCTCGGCTTCCGAGGCCTATCTGATCGAGAACGGCCGGGTCACCCGCCCGGTCAAGGGCGCGACGCTGATCGGCAATGGCCCTGACGCGCTGACCCGGGTCAAGCTGATCGGCAACGACATGCGCTTGGACAGCGGGGTCGGGACCTGCGGCAAGGACGGCCAGAGCGTGCCGGTAGGCGTGGGCCAGCCTACGCTGCGCATCGACGGACTGACCGTCGGCGGCACCGCCTGAGGCAAGTGATGCCGGCGCGGACGCGTGCAGAGCTTGCGCGCAGCCGGGCCGGGCCCGTGCGGGCAGAGCGGCTGCGCCTGCCCTCCGGCGCGTCGCGGCGCGCGGCGTTTCTCGCCATTGCCGGCTCGTCGATCGCGCAAGTCATCGGCAATCGCGACGGCGCGCGCGCCGGCGACGATCCGGAATACGTGCACCAGATGCGCGTCGGCCTGCGTCGGCTGCGTTCGGCATTGCGCCTGTTTCGTGGTCATGAGCACTTGTTGTCCAGGCGCGACCGGCAGGCCTTGAAGAGCCTCGGCCGGGTATTGGGTGGCGTGCGCGATCTGGACGTCTTCACTGGCGATATCGCCGGTGCCGGCCTTGCGCCCGCCGCGCGGCGCGCCGCCCTGGCGCGACTGGGGCCGCACCACGCCCTGGCGCGCGAAAAGCTTCGCGCATGGCTTGACGGGCCGCAGCACGCGCGCCTGGAGCAGCGCCTCGCGCTTGCGTTGGCCGCGGACGGCGGCACCCGGGGCGCTGCCATCCTGCCCTTCGCCGCGCGCGCACTGAGCCGGGCGCATCGACCGCTGGCCCGCGCCGCGCGAGATGTCGCCGCGCTGGAAGAGCCGGCGCTTCACGCGCTGCGCATAGAGGTCAAACGCGCGCGCTACGCCGCCGAGTTCTTCACCACGCTCGGCTGGGAAGCCCGTGCGCGCAGGTACGTGCGCGCGTTGGCGGCGCTGCAGGACGCGCTGGGGCGCATCAATGATCTGGCGAGTGGTCGTGTATTGTTGACGCAGACGGGCATCGCAACGCGCGCGGCTGCGCAGCTCATGCGCGAATGGCAGGCCGCCGCGCAGGCCGCGCGAGCACGCCTGCCGCAGCTTGCGGCAAACGCCGTCGCGTGTGCCGGCTACTGGCAGGACGCAAAGGAGAAAACGCATGTTCGAAGCCGCTGAAATCGGTCACAAGGTCGGGAAGGAGGAGTTCGCGAAGCGCGAACCCGAGCTGCGCGCGGCGCTGCTCAAGGCCCAGTACGACGTGCTGCGCAACGGCGCCTTTCCTGTCGTCATCGTCATCGGCGGGGTCGACGGCGCCGGCAAGGGTGAGACCGTCAACCTCCTGAACGAATGGATGGATCCGCGCCACATCGTCACGCGCGCCTTCGGCGAGGCCTCCGACGAGGAAGCCGAGCGTCCCCCGATGTGGCGCTTCTGGCGCGCGCTGCCGCCCAAGGGGCGCATCGGCATCCTGTTCGGCTCCTGGTACACCGCGCCCATCGTCGATCGCGCGCTGCGCCGCACCGGTTCGGCACAGATGATGCAATCGATCGAAAGCATCCGCCATTTCGAACGCATGCTCGCTGAAGAGGGTGCGCTGGTCATCAAGTTCTGGTTCCACATGTCCAAGGAAGCGCAGAAGAAGCGCCTCAAGTCCCTTGAGAAGGACCCCAAGACTCGCTGGCGCGTGGCCCCCACAGACTGGGCGCGTTTCAAGATGTACGACCGCTTTCGCCGCATTTCCGAGGACGCGTTGCGCGAGACCTCGACCGGCGAGGCGCCCTGGACCGTGATCGAGGGAACCGATGCGAACTATCGCGCGCTCACCGCCGGCCAGACCCTGCTCGAGGCGCTGCGTGCGCGCCTCGGCGCAGCACGGACCGGGCGTGAGAGGAATCCGGTTGCGCGCGCAGCGCCGGCGGTGGCATCCCGTGCTGCCGACGCCAGGAACGTCATCAATACGCTTGACTACAGCGCGAAGCTGTCGCGCTCGGACTATGTCAAGCAGCTCGAGAAATACCAGGGGCGGCTCAACATGCTCACGCGCGATGCGCGCTTCCGGTCACGTTCGGTCATCGCGGTCTTCGAAGGCCAGGATGCCGCCGGCAAGGGCAGCAGCATCCGCCGCATCACCGCGGCCATGGATGCGCGCCACTACCAGGTGATCCCGATCGCCGCTCCCACCGAGGAGGAGCGCGCCCAGCCCTACCTGTGGCGCTTCTGGCGCCACCTGCCGCGCCAGGGGCGCGTGACCATCTTCGACCGGTCGTGGTATGGCCGCGTCCTGGTGGAACGCGTCGAAGGCTTTTGCGCCGAGGCCGACTGGATGCGCGCGTACCACGAGATCAACGACTTCGAGGAACAGGTGGTCAAGCACGACGGGGTGCTGGTCAAATTCTGGGTCGCGATCACCAAGGAAGAACAGTTGCGACGTTTTCGCGAGCGTCAGCGCATCGAGTTCAAGCAGTTCAAGATCACCGAGGAGGACTGGCGAAATCGCAAGAAGTGGGCCGCCTACGAGCGCGCTGTCTGCGACATGGTCGAGCGCACCAGTACCGCGCTGGCGCCTTGGCACCTGGTGAGCGCAAATGACAAGCTTTACGCGCGCATCAGCATGTTGAAGACCCTCTGCACGCGCCTGGAGGCTGCGCTTGACGGGGAACGTGGATGACCGGACGCCCGCCAAGCCGCGCCAGCGCAGGCTTGCGGGGTCGGGTCTTTCCGGGTAAAGTCAGGAATCCTTTCAGGTTCAAGCCATCCGACGTGACTGCGCGCTTTTACTTTTTTCACTTTTATTTCTACCTCGCCGCCGGCGGAGACAGTAGAGAAGACGCGCATTGACCTGAAGTACCGAATTCTCGAAAACCGCCGGCCCCAAAAAGCGCCGGCGGTTTTTTTTGTCCCGACCAAACCGCACTCGTCACAGCGCCATCGCAGGAGAGCCATCATGCCCACACCCGAGTCCACGCTCCGAGCAACACTGCCCGATCGCACCTCGCGTACCGACGACGAGCGCATACGCGGGATCACGCCCCTGCCGCCGCCGGAGCACCTGATCCGCTTTTTCCCGATCGCGGGCGGGCCGGTCGAAGCGCTCGTGGCGGCGACCAGAAAGCGCGTGCAGGCGATCATGTCCGGGCGTGACGAGCGCCTGCTGGTCATCATCGGTCCCTGCTCCATCCATGACCCCGAGGCCGCCGTCGAGTACGCGAAGCGGCTCAAGCCGCTGCGCGAGAAGTTCGCCCGCGACCTGGAGGTGGTCATGCGCGTCTATTTCGAGAAGCCGCGCACCACGGTGGGCTGGAAAGGCCTCATCAACGACCCCTACCTCGACGAGAGCTACCGCATCGACGAAGGGCTGCGCATCGCGCGCGACCTCTTGGTGCGCATCAACAACCTGGGCGTGCCGGCGGGGTCGGAGTTTCTGGACGTGATCTCGCCGCAATACATCGCCGACCTGATCTCGTGGGGTGCGATCGGCGCGCGCACCACCGAGTCGCAGGTGCACCGCGAGCTGGCCTCGGGTCTGTCGGCGCCGATCGGCTTCAAGAACGGCACCGACGGCAACATCCGCATCGCCATCGACGCCATCCTGGCCGCGCGGCGCGGCCACCACTTCCTGTCGGTGCACAAGAACGGTCAGGTCGCCACCGTCGAGACCAACGGCAATCGCGACTGCCACGTGATCCTGCGCGGCGGCAAGACTCCCAACTACGACGCGGCGAGCGTGGCGGCCGCATGCAAGGAACTGGAGGCCAACAAGCTCGACTGCCGGCTCATGATCGATTGTTCGCACGCCAACAGCGAGAAAAAGCATGAACGCCAGATCGAGGTCGCACGCGCCATCGCGGCCCAGGTCGCGCAGGGCAGCGAATGCATATTCGGCGTCATGGTCGAATCGCACCTGAAGGCCGGCAACCAGAAGTTCACGCCGGGCAAGGACGCGCCCGGCGCGCTGGAGTTCGGCCGCAGCATCACCGATGCCTGCATCGACATGGACCAGTCGGCCGGGGTGCTCGAGGACCTGGCGCAGGCAGTGCGCAAGCGGCGCAGGAAGTAGGCGCGGCAGGCCGGGTCCGGGCGAGGCGCGAGCACGCAGGCATGCCCATGGACTTCACCTTGACTGTTTGGGTCGCCGCACCCCTGACGGCCGTGTTCGCCTACATGGTGTTCGGGCTGACCGGATTCGGCTCGACGGTCATCATGGTCCCGGCGCTGGCGTACTTCCTGCCGCTGCACCTGGTCGTGCCCCTCGTACTTCTGCTCGATCTCGCCGCGGCGGTCTTTCTGCGTCGCAGCGGCGCGCCGCAGCGCGACCATGCGGAGGTGCGCCGGATCCTGCCCTTCATGCTCTCAGGCATGTTGCTCGGGGTCCTTTTGCTGGCGCGTGCACCGGAGCGCTGGCTGCTGCTGTTCCTCGGGCTTTTCATCGCGCTGGTAGGTGTCTACGGCATCGTCGCGCGTGCCAGGGCAGCGCCTATTGCCCCGGGATGGGTCGTGCCCGCGGGTTTCATCGGCGGCATTGCCAGCGGCCTGTATGGCACCGGCGGGGTCATTTTCGCGATGTATGCGGTGCGGCGCATCGACGACCCGGGGCAGCTGCGCGGCGCCATGGCGACCCTGATCGCGATCTCGGCTGTAGTGCGCCTCGTCCTGTTTCTCATCGCCGGCCTGATGCTGGAAGCGGAACTCTGGCTGGCCTGGCTTGCGCTCCTGCCCTGCGTATGGGTGGGTCTGCGCCTTGGCATGCGCTGGCACGCCGGGGTGGACATCGCGAAGATGCGCATGGCGGTCAACCTTTTGCTGGTGGCGGGCGGTGTCGGATTGGCGCTGCGGGCCTGAGGCACAATGCCGGCCATGAGCGATGCGCGCTTTCCCGACTTCCAGTCGCTGGGCGACGCGGTACCCTATGCGGCCCGCATTCGCGCCGTGGTCGGGCACAACGCGCTTTTCGACGACTTTACCGAGGCCGACTTGGCGCAGCTGGGGCCCTACATGCAGATGTATCTGGCCCCGGCCGGCGGGGTGATCATCCGCGAGGGCGATGCAGGCGACTTCCTGCTCTTTGTCGTCGCCGGCCTGGTCGACGTGACCAAGAATGACCGTCACGGCCAGCTCAAGCGTATCGCCGTGACCCCGCCTGGACAGGCCCTGGGCGAAATGTCCATGATCGACGGCGAGGCGCGCTTTGCCACCTGCACCGCGATCGAGGCGACCACTTTCGCGATGCTGACCCGCCCGACGCTGCAGGGCTTGGTCAATCGCGAGCCGCGCCTGGCGGCCAAGATCCTCATGAAGCTGGTGTTCACGCTATCGCAGCGCCTGCGCCAGTCCAGCGCCAAACTCGTCAACTATCTCGAGCAGTAGGCGCGCACAGAGCGACTGGATCCGTCCGGGCGGACAGGGCGGAACATCAGCGTTATCGGCAGGCCCTGCCGACGGCAGGCCCGGCTACCAGAAGGTGTGGCAGTCGCCCTGGTACATGACCGGCCCGGTCGGTGTGCCCATCTTCGAGCCGCCCATGGGCTCCATGCTGACGGCCAGCGTCTTGTAGGTGGCCACCGACTTCTCGGCCATGTCCGGCAGCTTGATCATGTTCTTGCCGGTCGCCTTGATCAGCCCCAGCGACTTGGGCTGGCCGTTCATGTCCAGGCCCCACAGCTCCAGGCTGGCGTCCTTGGGCATGTCGTCGCCCTCGTACTTGACCCACAGCTCGTCGGACTTGCGGCCGACGTAGATCATCAGCATGGTCTTGCCACCCTTGTCCTTCAAGGTGGCCACGTAGGAGGGCTGCCAGGGGTTGGCGCCGTCGGAGACGCGCATCGGCTTTTCGACCTCGCGCTCGACCGTTTGCACGCGTTCGATGGTCTGCGGCGGCCGGACCCCGACAAATACCAGCAGCGCCGCGGCCAGTCCGCTGGCGGTAAGCCCCAGGCCGCGCCAGAAGGCGAGGCTGTCCCAAAGGGAAGGCTTGACTGCTGCGGCCGCCCCGCTTATTCCTCTGGCCGCAATGCGTGCGGCGACCGCGTTCCATACCCGCGCATGCGGCGCCCGGTCCGGCAGGGCAGCAGTCAGCGGATTGAGGCGCGTACCCCACTCTGCGACCGTGCGGCGTAGGTCGGCGTCCTCAATCATCCAGGCCTCGAAGCGTCGGCGCGCGCGCCCCGCCAGCGTGCCCAGCACGTACTCGGACGCCAAGCGATCCTTGAGTTCGGATTTGTCGCGATATCGCATGGCGGTTCAGGTGCCCACGATGCCGGCGTTACCCAGGCAGTCCTTGAGTTTGAGAAGCCCGCGGCGCACCCAGGTCTTGACCGTGCCCAAGGGCTGGTCGAGCTTCTCGGCCAGCTCGACATGGGTCAGACCGTCGAAGAAGGCCATGCTGATCGCTCGGCGCTGCTTTTCCTCCAGCCCGCCCAGGCAGCGCGCGATGGCGCCGGCCTCGGTCGACGACTCCAGCTGGGCCAGCGGCCCCGGTTCGGGCGACTCGGCCGCCTCGAAGACCGTGTTGTCGTCGGTCGCATCCTCGAAATTTGGGCGCCGCAGCCAGTCCAGCGAGCGGTTGCGCACGATGCTGGTCATCCAGGTCATGGGCGCTGATAGGCCCGCCTGGTAGGACGCACTGTGATTCCAGATATTGACGTAGCATTCCTGCAACACTTCCTCGGCCCAATCCTGTCTTCTGACTATACGCAGCACAACGCCATACAGTTTCGAGGAGGTGGTCCGATACAGGGCTTCAAACGCCGCCTGCGACTCCCCATTGCGCGCTCCGGCGGTCGCCAGCAGCTGCCGGAGGCGCAGGTCGAGTTCAGGATTCGAGGCCACGATGGTTCAGGCGGCGCGGTTGGCGCCCTGCTGCCACAGGACGTCCGAGCCGCCGGCATGGCGGTTGAGCACCCGGCCCAGCACGAACAGCAGGTCAGACAGCCGGTTCAGGTACTGGCGCACCGCATCGGTCACGGCCTCGGTCTTGCCCAGGGTGACGACGCTGCGCTCCGCACGCCGGCACACCGTGCGTGCGACGTGTGCCAGGCTGGCAGCCCGCGCGCCGCCCGGCAGGATGAAGTTCTTCAATGGTTCGAGCGAGCTGTTGTACTTTTCCAGCAACGCGTCGAGGCGCTCGACCTGGGCTTCGGTCACGTTCACAAAGCCGGGGATGCACAGTTCGCCCCC
Organism: Burkholderiales bacterium; assembly: GCA_046160545.1. Lineage (GTDB taxonomy): Bacteria > Pseudomonadota > Gammaproteobacteria > Burkholderiales > JAEUOS01 > JAEUOS01. Next base: position 34,989 of record JBJXGS010000102.1, on the reverse strand, counting down.
CAGGTCGAAGAGGTCGTGCTGGATGCGCAGCAGTTCGTCGCGCGTGGCCTGCGGCAAGTCCTCGCACAAGAGCAGTCCCAGGGTCGAATTGAGTTCGTCGACATCCCCCAGGGCATGGATGCGCAGCGCATCCTTGGAAACGCGCGAGCCGTCGCCCAAGCCTGTGGTACCGGCATCACCGGTGCGGGTGGCGATCTTGGAGAGGCGGTTGCCCATACGGGATGCAAAGGAGGCGGGTGGGGGTCGCGGATTATAGCCACCGGGGGTGGCAACGGCGACCTGCAGGAGTGCCTGCCTGCCGTCAGGCGTCCTCACCCGGGTAACGGCGCGGCGGCGCTTATGCGCCGCCGGCGTCAGGTCGTCTTCGGCTTGGTCAATGCCTCGCGCCAATAGGTGCGCGCATGCCCCAGATGCCGGTCGATCAATGACACCCCGGTCTGGGCGTCGCGGGCCTTGATGGCCGCGAAGATGCGGTGGTGCTCGCGCGCCGAGGCGCGCGCCCGCTTGTCGTCGGCGAAATAGGCGCGCCGGCGCGGCAGCGACAGGCAGTAGAAGGCGTCGAGGACGCGCGCCAAGACGCCGTTGTGCGCGCAGGCGGTCAACCCAAGGTGAAAGGCCTGGTCGCAGTCTGCGATATTGCCGCCACGCGCCAGCATGGCGTCGGTGTCCGAGAGCACCTGTTCGAGTGCCGCCAGGTCGGCCACGCTGCGCCGCTCGCAGGCCAGCAGCATGACCTGACGCTCCAGAGGGGCGCGCACTTCCATGCTTTCGCGCACCTCCTGCGGTGAGGGGGCGGCACCGGTTGCGGCTAACAGCACGGTGGTCTCGAAGCTGCCGCCGGGCGCGCCGCCGCGCACGTATACCCCGGACTGGGCGCGGGTCTCGACCACGCGCAGCGAGTCCAGGGTGGCGAGGGCTTCGCGCAGCGCATTGCGCCCGACGCCCAGTTTTGCCGCCAGCGCGCGTTCGGGCGGCAGGCGGTCACCGGCGGTAAGGCGATGCTCGCCAATGAAGTCCAGCACCCGGCTCACCAGGTGCCCGGCAGCCTCGGCACCGGCGGTTGACGGCTGGCGCACGCGGCCGGTATGATGCGCATTCTCGATTGGTAGTACCAATTTGGCCCCACCAGATGACAGGTCGGGCAATCATACGGGAACCCTCATGGACCGACAACCGGGCTTCGATCCTCTTTCCTGGGCGGTGGTGGATGACCGCGCGCGCGGCGTGTTCCGAGTCAACCGGCGCGCCTTTGTCGATGCGCAGGTGCTGGAACTGGAGCGGCGCCACATCTTCGAGCGCTGCTGGCTGTACGTGGGGCACGAGTCGGAGGTGGCGACACCCGGACGCTTCGTGTCGCGCAATGTGGGCGGCAAGCCGGTGTTCATGAACCGCGACTCCAGCGGGCGCATCAACGTCTTCTTCAACGCCTGCATGCACCGCGGCGCGCAGGTGTGCCGCGAGAGCGCCGGGCAGGCGCGCAACTTCACCTGTCCGTATCACGGCTGGGTGTACGGCGACAACGGGGCGCTCAGGCACCAGCCGATCCCGGAGTCCTACTCTGCCGACTGCAACGCAAACGGTGAACTCGACCTGAAGCGCGTGCCCAAGTCGGCCAGTTACTGCGGTTTCGTGTTCCTCAACTACGATGCCGGTGCCGAATCGCTGGAGGACTATCTGGCCGGCGCGCGCGAATACCTGGAACTCGCTTCATTGCACGGCGAGAAGGGCATGACCGTGCTGCCCGGATCGCAGTCCTACAGCGCGCGCGCCAACTGGAAGCTGTTGCAGGAAAACAGCGCCGACGGCTACCACGCCGACACCACCCACGCGAGTTACTTTGACTACATCCGCAGCCGCGAAGGGGCGGTCAAGAACCTGTACGCGGCCAATGGGTTCGGGCGGGTGCGCAATCTCGGCAATGGCCACAGCGTTTCCGAGTCCCTCAACGGCACACCCTGGGGGCGCCCGACGGCGCGCTGGATGCCGTCGTGGAGCGAGTCGCTGCGCGGCGCCCTGGAAGAGGTGCACCGGCGCATGGTCGATCGACTCGGGGAGGAAAAGGCCACCTTCATCTGCCACGGTGACCGCAACCTGCTGATTTTTCCGAACCTGGTGGTCAACGACGTGACGGCCCTGACCATCCGCACCTTCTATCCCCAGGCGCCCGACTACTTCGAGATCTCGGCCTGGGGGCTGGCGCCGATCGATGAGGCGCCCGCATTGCGCGACCTGCGCATGCGCAACTACCTGGAATTCCTGGGGCCGGGCGGCTTCGCCACTCCCGACGACCAGGAGATGCTCGAATCCTGCCAGCGCGGTTACGCCGCCTTGGGCGGCGTGGACTGGAACGACCTGTCGCGTGGCATGGCAAGCGAGGACGGGCCCAATCCGGCCAAGCAGGACGAGCTGCAGATGCGCACCTTCTGGCGGCGCTGGAAGGCACTCCTAGCCGATGGCAGCAAGGTGGCGGCGTGAGCACAGTGCTGGCAGCAACGCAGTGCTCACGGGCTGCGGTCGAGGACTTCCTGTTTCTCGAAGCCGACCTGCTCGACACCTGGCGCCTTTTGGAATGGGCTGAACTTTTCACCGCTGACGCACAGTACCTGGTGCCGGCCACCGATGCACCGGATGCGCTGCCGCAGGAAACCCTGTTCCTGATCTACGACGACCGGCATCGTCTGGAGGAGCGTGCCAAGCGCCTGCTCAAGAAGTCGGCGCACGCCGAGTTCCCGCATTCGCGCACCCGCCACATGATCTCCAACGTGCGTGTTGTGCCGACCCCGAAGGGCTGCCGCGCGACCTGCAATTTTGTCGTCTATCGGTCCAAGAACGGCATCAACGACGTCTACCCGGGGCACAGCATCTACGACCTCGTCGTCGCCGAGGAGGGCTTGCGCATCCGCATGAAGCGGGCAATCCTCGATGTCGATGCCCTGCGGCCGCAGGGCAAGGTGAGTATCATCCTGTGAGCATCAATCCGTGAGTACCGTGACCGCATCGGCGGGCCCCTATGCCGGCATGAGCGCGATCGTCACCGGTGCCGGGCGCGGCACCGGCAGGGTCGGGTGTGCGCTGGCCCTGCGCTTGGCCCGGGGCGGCGCCAAGGTGATGCTGGCCGACGTCGACCCCGCCGTGGCCGAGAGCGCTGCCGAAGTGCGCGCCGCCTGCGGTGGTGAGGCCCAGTTCCATGTCGGTTCACTGGCTGACGAAGCCAACGTCGTGCGCATGGTCGAGGCGACCATCGCCGCCTGGGGACGCATCGACATTCTGGTCAACAACGCCGGTGGCGGCATCATCCGCCCTTTCCTCGAACACGATGCCGCATCGCTCACCGAAACCCTGGCGCGCAACCTCTGGACGACGATCTGGTGCTGCCACAAGGTTCTGCCACACATGGTGCGCCAGAATTTCGGCCGCATCGTCAATGTCGGTGCCGACTCCCTGCGCACCGGTATACCCAACCACGCCGGCTACAACGCGGCCAAGGGCGGGGTCATCGGCATGAGCGTGGCGCTGGCGCGCGACTTCGCCGCGCACGACATCACCATCAACACCGTGTCGCCGTGCCTCATCAACACGCCGCGTTATCAGGCCCTGTGCCAGACCGACCCGGAACTGGCGCAGAGATTTGCGGCCGTGATCCCCAAGGGGCGCGGGGTCGAGATCGAAGAGGTTGTCGACGCGGTGTGCTTTCTGGCGCGCCGCGAGAGCGGCTTCATCACCGGGCAGGAATTGAGCGTCAATGGCGGCAGCGCGATGCCGTAACCTTGGCAGCGCCGACCAAACAGGGAGGATCATCATGAAACTTGCCACGCTGCGCTCAGTAGCCGCATTCGCGGCCGTCGTATTGACCGGGTTGGCCTTCGCACAGACCTTTCCGAACCGGCCGATTCGTATCGTCGTGCCCTATCCCGCCGGAGGCGCGACCGATCAGATGGCGCGCATCATCCAGGCGCCGATGCAGGAGATCCTCGCCACGCCGGTGGTCATCGACAACCGCGCCGGGGCTGCCGGCGCGATCGGCACCGACCACGTTGCCAAGGCGGCGCCTGACGGGTACACGCTGGTCTTCGGCAATTCCGGCCCGAATGCCATGGGACCGGCGATCAAGCGCGGTCCCTACGACCCGATCCGCGACCTGGCACCCATCTCGCTGGTGACCAACCTGCCGCTGTACCTTGCGGTGCATCCGTCCCTGCCGGTCAACAACACCCGGGAGCTGATCGCGCACGTGCGCGCCAACCCGGGGAAGCTCAACTATGGGTCGGTCGGCATCGGTTCGGCTTCGCACCTGATCGGCGAGTACTTCAATTTCGTCACCGGAATGAAGGCGACCCACATTCCCTACAAGGGGGGCGCGCCGGCCATGCTGGGCTTCATCGGCGGCGAGGTGCAGTACATGTTCATGACCGGCCTGGATGGCCTGCCGCACGCACGCGCCGGCAAGCTCAAGATCCTGGCCATCGCGAGCGAAAAGCCGACCGATCTTGCCCCCGGGGTGCCGACAGTGGCCGAGGCCGTGCCGGGTTTCAACGGCTCGGTATGGTTCGGGATCCTGGCGCCGGCGGGGACTCCGCCCAATGTGATCGGGCGCATTCAGGCGGCGGTGGCGCAGGCTGTCCAACGGCCCGCGGTGCGCAAGGCCCTGAACGATCTTTCCGCCGACGCCATCAGCAACGCGCCGGACGAATTCGCGAGCCTGATCGCAGCCGAATTTGCGCAGTGGACCCGCCTAGTGCGCGAGTCCGGCACCAAGTTCGAGTAAGCCTAGCGATGACGCCGCGCTATCGCAAGCTGGGCTATGTAGCCTTGAATGTCACTGATATCGAGCGCTCGGCGCGCTTCTACGTTGATCTTCTGGGCCTGACGCCAGTAGCGCCGGCCAGCGGGGACGTGCGCTACCTGCGCTGCTCGGAGGATCACCACAACGTGATCCTGCATGCCGCACCGCGGCCGGGTCTGAAGCGCATTGGTTTCGAAATGGAGAGCCGCGCGGCGTTGGAAGCGCTGCATGCGTCGCTCGTGGCCGGGGGCCATGCGGTGCGGGAGATGAGTGCCGAGGAATGCGCTCTTTTGCATCAGGGGAGCGGCATCCGGTTGGTCGAGCCCTGCACCGGCGCGACCCTGGAGTTCTACGAATCGATGCGCGAATTCGGCGGCCAACCTTTCGTGCCCACGGTGGCGCGCATCCAGCGCCTGGGCCACGTCGTCATGCGCACCCCCGAGTACGCAGGCGCCGTCGAATTCTTTACCGACGTGCTGGGCTTCCGGATATCCGACAGCATCGACGGAGCGGTGACGTTTCTGCGCTGTTTTCCCAACCCCTTTCATCATTCGCTGGGGATCGGCAGCGGCCGCGAGCGCGGGCTGCACCACGTCAATTTCATGGTCACCGAAGTCGACGACATCGGCCGCGCGCTGTGGCGCTTCAACCGCGCTGAGGTCCCGATCGTCAACGGACCTGGCCGACACCCTCCCTCGGGCAGCATGTTCCTGTACTTCCTGGACCCTGATGGCATGACCCTCGAATACAGCTTTGGCATGGAGGAATTCCCCGAGATCGCGCCGCGCAAGCCGCGCGTGCTTGAGCCGATCCGCGAGTCATTCGACTATTGGGGCGCGCCAGTCGATCCGCGCAAGGCGGCGGTGGGCGAGATCGAATCAGCCCGCCCGCAACCAGTGGCCAAGGCTGCGGCATGAGCGGGGTTCTCGACGGCATCCGAATCATCGACTTGACGCAGATGGTCGCCGGGCCGCTGGCGACCCTGATCCTGGCTGACATGGGTGCCGAGGTCATCAAGATCGAACCGCCGGAGGGCGACTCGGGACGCTTGATCGGGCGCAACCGACCCGGCGGGGAGAGTGACTATCACCTCGCGATGAATCGCAACAAGCGCAGCGTCGTCCTCGACCTGAAGACGGCCGAAGGCGTCGCAATGTGCAAGGCGCTAGCAGCCGGTGCCGATATCGTGATCGAGAACTTCCGCCCGGGTACCATGGAAAAGTTCGGACTGGGATACGCGAGTCTCAAGCAATCCAATCCGCGCCTCATCTACTGCGCGGTGTCCGGGTTCGGCAGCCACGGCCCCTACCGCGACCGGCCTGCGCTGGACCCCGTGATACAGGCCATGTCGGGCTACATGCAGTTGAACGGTACGCCGGAAACCGGGCCTCTCAAAAGCGGCGCACTGCACGCGGACTTCACCACGCCACTCTTCGCTGTCATCGGCATCCTGGGCGCGCTGCGCGCCCGCGACACTTCCGGCCACGGGCAGGCCGTCGAGGTGTCGATGATGGATGCCGTCATCTTCACGATGACACCGCGAGAACAGTATTACTTCGCCACCGGGACTCCGCCGGCGCGCACCGGCAACGCGCACTACCAACTGGCGCCGTACAACGCCTACGCCACAGCTGACGATCGCCACCTGATGGTGATCGCGCACAACGACAAGTATTGGCGCGGATTGGTGAAGGCCATCGACCGGCCCGCGCTGCTCACCGATGCGCGCTTCATCGATGGCCCGACACGCTTTGCCAACCGCGCCGAACTCGACGCGATCCTGACGCAAGCTTTTGCCGGCGCGACGCTTGAGCAGTGGCTGGAGCGCCTGTCCAGGGCCGATACCCTGTTCGCCCCGGTGCGCGACTTCGAGCAGGTGTTCTCTGATCCGCAGGTGCGCGAGACCATGGTCGCGACCGTGGAGCACCCGGTCGCGGGCAGGATCGACATGCTGCGCACGCCGATTCGCATGGAAACCAATCCGCTGACCGTGCGCAGCCGGCCGCCGCTTCTGGGCGAACACACCGAGGAAGTGCTGACTGAGTTGCGCGATCGCAAGCGCTGAACCCGGGCACGCCGTTTCGTGCTCGTAGCGACGCCATGCGTTCGTACCCGGCAACGGGATCGGTCGCCGTGCGCTCCGGGAGTCTCCTTTGCCCCTTCTGGGTCAGTCAAACAGACATCGCCAGGGGCAAGATTTCCTTCGAGATGGTCTTGGCGCTCACTTTCTCGGCGACTCTCAGGTCATAAGCGCTTTGCAGATTCAGCCAGCCTTGCGCATCGCTGCCGAAATAACGCTGCAGGCGCAGCGCAGTGTCGGCAGAAACCCCTCGGTTGCCATCTACGATTTCGCGAAGTCGCGAGTATGGGACGCGCAAGGCCAAGGACAGCGCCCGGACGCTGACGCCCATGGGCTTGATGTAGTCCTCCAGCAAAATCTCGCCCGGGTGGACAGGACGCATGCCATTTTTGAACATGTTGCACTCCAATGTTGCTCAGTTGTTCAGGAGCCCAGCCGCATTCAATGCGGATCCTCGATGAGGACGTCATAGGGGCCGTTCGAGCCCCACTTGAACGTCAATCGCCATTGATCATTGATTCGCACGTGCCAAGCCCCGTCATATTCCTTCAGGTCGTTGCCGGGAGGCGCCTTCATGAAATTAAGCGACGGCGCGGCGTCCAGTTGGGCTAGCTTTCGCTCGGCTACCTTCTTGATGTTCGCGAATCTCGCGCTCCTGCCAGTTGTAAAAAGTGCCTGGGTATCCGTGCACGAAAACGACTGAATCGCCATTCAAAAAGTCTAGCCATTATCCGTTTAACAGTCAATTGCCAGGCCTGCCCGTTGGCCGCGAGGTCAATTGCTAGATAACGCGCAGGCTTACGCCCGCGCCGTGAGGCGCCACAGGGATGTGACTTCGGCCCGACGGGCTGCGAATAGAAGGTCCTTTGGGTCGCTTGCCTTGGGGTGGCGGGGCTTCGCGTCGAGGCGGTCGATCACTGTGAGGCCGGCGCGCTCGAACCACTCTTCGAGCTGTGCACGGGTGCGCAGCCCGAGGTGTTCGGCGAAATCCGAGAGGATCAGCCAGCCTTCGCCCCCCGGCGCCAGGTGCGTCGCGAGCCCGGCCAGGTAACCCTTGAGCATGCGGCTGTCCGGGTCGTAGATGGCACGTTCGATCGGGGCGGCGGGCTTGCCCGGCAGCCACGGTGGGTTGCAGACGACGAGTGGCGCGCGGCCCGCGGGGAAGAGGTCGGCTTCGATGACCTCGACCCGTTCGGCGAACCCCAAACGGCCGATATTTTCACGCGCGCAGGCGAGTGCGCGTGGGTCGTTGTCGGTCGCGACCACGCGCTTCAAACCGCGTCGCGCCAGCAGCGCCGCGAGCACGCCGGTGCCGGTGCCGATGTCGAATGCCAACGTGCCGGAGGGCAAGGGTGCGCGGGCCACCAGGGTGACGTATTCGCCGCGGATCGGCGAAAACACACCGTAGTGAGGGTGGATGCGGGCGCCCAGCTCGTCGATCTCGACGCCGGCCTTGCGCCACTCGTGCGCGCCGATCAAGCCCAGCAACTCGCGCAGCGACGCGACGTAGCGGCTGCCGCCCGCGCCGCGCGCTTCGCCGCAGGCCAGGCGCACGTCGGGCGCGCGCTTGAGCGCGATCCCATGGTCGGCCTCGAAAGGTACGAGCAGCATGCCCAGGGCCCGGGCGCGTTGTGCCTGCGCCATGCGGTGCAGGTGAAAGTCTTCCGCCGGCGTGGCGCCGCGCTTGCGCGGTTTCGCATCCCAGCGTCTGGACATCGCTGAAAGGAGGGCGCGCGCATTCTGGAAATCGCCCCGCCAGAGCAGCGCCGTGCCCTCGCAGGCGAGGCGATAGGCGGCATCGGCCTTGACGCGGTCGTCGGCCACACGCACGCGCTGCGGCGGGGCGAGGCCCGCTTCGGATTGCCAGTGCGCCATGCGCGCCGCGCCGTTCTCGCGCCAGTGGATCAGCGCGGCTTCGCCGGCAGGGGCGCCAAGCGTGGTCACGCGAAGCCTTCATCCGGACTGAGGAGGCGCCACTTGCCTTGCGGCAACGCGCCCAGGAGCACGCGGCCGATGCGCACCCGCTGCAAGGCCAGGACCTGCAAGCCTACGGCTTCGCACATGCGGCGGATCTGGCGCTTGCGCCCCTCGCGCAGGACAAAGCGCAATTGGTCTTCGTTCTGCCAGCCCACCTTGGCCGGACGCAGGGCCCGTCCATCCAGGCTCAGGCCGTGGTTGAGGCGCCGCAGGTCGGCTTCCGGAAGCCGCGCGCCGCGCGCATAGCGCACCCGCACCAGATACTCCTTCTCGACTTCCGAGTCTTCACCTATCAGTTGCCTGGCGATGCGCCCGTCCTGGGTCAGCACCAGGAGCCCGGTCGAGTCGATGTCCAGGCGTCCGGCCGGCGCCAAGCCGAGCAGCGCCTTGCGCGGCGGCGCCGTGCGCTCGCGCACGCGCGGGTCGTGCCACTGGTTTTCCGGCAGTACAAGCACGGCGGCGGGTTGGTAGCCGTCTTCCGCCTGCCCGCTCACGTAGCCAATCGGCTTGTTGAGGAGCACCGTGTGGCGCCGCGCCTGCTCGCTTTCGGCCTGGCGGTCGATGCTGATCTTCTGGCCCGGCAGCACCTTGGTGCCAAGGATCGCGACCACGCCGTCTACCTTGACCAGGCCGCGCTCGATCCAGGCATCGGCTTCGCGGCGCGATGCCAGGCCCAGCTCGCTCATGCGCTTGGACAGGCGTATCGGTGCCCCGTCGCTCATGGGGTGTGGATCGACGGCGCGCCGGAGCGGCGCGACCTGATCGCGCCGTGACCGCTCCTTATGCGCCGACGGTCCGTCGCGCTAGGCGGGAGCGAAGCAGGGCACGGGCGGCCCGCCTTCACTCGGCTTGAATACCACCCGTACCCGATCGCCGATGCGAATCGCGTCCAGGTCGCAGTCGACGATGTTGGTGAGCATGGTCACGCCGTCGTCCAGGCGCACATAGGCGATCGCGTACGGAATCGGCACGCCGCGCCGCGTGACGCTGAAGGAGTAGACCGACCCGGTGCCGGCCGAGGCGCGCCACTCGGTCGCGTCGCTCATGCAGTACGGACATTGCGGGCGCGGAAACCAGTGCGGCTTGCCGCAGGAGGTGCAGTGGCGCACCAGCAGCCGGCCGTCCTTTGCAGCAGCCCAGAACTCGATGTTGTCCGGGTAGGTGACCGGCGCGACGATCTTGCGGTCTTGTGCCTGAAGTGTCATGGCCCTATGCCCTTTCCAGAATGACGGTAGCGCCGCCGTGGCGCGCGCTGATGAGGCCGCCGGTGCCGTGCGCCAGCGCCAGGTTGCAGTTTTTCACCTGCACTGCCGGATGCGCTTCGCCGCGCAACTGGCGCACCGCCTCGATGACCTTGGTGATGCCGCCGCGGTTGGCGGGATGGTTGTTGCACAGGCCGCCGCCGTCGGTATTGAAAGGCAGGCGGCCGGTGCCGGAAATCAGGTTGCCGTCGGCGACAAAGCGCCCGCCTTCGCCCTTCTTGCAGAACCCCAGGTCTTCGAGCTGAATCACCACCGTAATGGTGAAGCTGTCGTAGATCGACACGTACTTGATGTCCGCGGGCGTCACGCCGGCCTCGGCGAACGCGCGCGGTCCTGACCAGGCACCCGCCGAGAACGTCAGGTCTATCTCGCCGTTGCCCAGGCCCTTGACGGCCTCACCGGCGCCCAGCACGTAGATGAGTGGGCGCTTGAGGCTTTTCGCGATTTCGGGGCGCACCACCACCAGCGCGCCACCGCCGTCGCTGACCACGCAGCAATCCATGCGGTGCAGGGGGTCGGAGACCAGTGGCGAATTGACCACTTCTTCGACCGTCACCACATCGCGCAGCATGGCATGCGGGTTGTGCTGGGCGTGGTGCGATGCAGCCACCTTGACCCAGGCCAACTGCTCGCTGGTGGTGCCGAACTCGTGCATGTGCCGCATGGCCGCCATGGCGTACATGTTTACGGTGACGGCGGCGTACGGCGCCTCGAAGGGCTGGTCCGGCAGGTTGGGCGCATAGGCGCGCGGCTGTGTGCCGCTGGAGGCCTCGGAGCGCGGCCGCCCGGCCAGGGTGATGAGTGCCACGTCACACTTGCCTGCGGCGATGGCCTGCGCGGCGTGGCCCACGTGCACGATGTAGGAGGATCCGCCGGTATCGGTGGAATCGATGTGACGCGGTCGGACGCCGATGTAGTCAGCCATGTTCATGCCGCCCAGGCCCGGTGCATCACCGGCGCAGAAATAGGCGTCGACGTCCTTCAACGACAGTCCAGCATCTTCGAGTGCACCACGCGCCGACTCGGCGTGCAACTGTGCGACAGTCTTGTTTTCTGCCTTGCGCGTCGGGTGCTCGTAGGCACCGGCGATGGCGGCCTTGCGCTTTATGCTCATTCGATGGTCAGCGTAGCGATTGATGAGGCGCGAATCCTAGCATTGGATTGGCCGCCTGCGCGCGTAAGCGCAAGGCCCACTGTGCGCACCTGTATGATTGCGACCGGCCAGGAAGCTGCCGGCAATTCCAAACGCCACCGCGTGCGTTTGGCGGTTTTCGCATCTCCCGGTCACTTCATCGAATCGCTCGACTCCGCGCATGCAATCCAACGAATCCAAGACCGACGGCGCCGCCGCCCGCGGACCCGACCCGGACTTCGCCATTGGCAATCCGCGTTTTCCCGGCGACCTGGCCGAGGTTTCACGACGGGACGGAGCACTTGCCGCCTGGCGAATGGCTTTTCGCAAGCTCGGGACCGACGCCGCGGCGCAGGTCGGTGGCGACTACGCCGTCGCCTTGACTGGTGACGACGGCAGCGTGTTCCTCGCGGTGGATCGATTCGCGATCCGCTCGCTTTGTTACTCAGTGCAAGGCGGTTGCATCCGCTTTGCCGAACGTGCGGATCAGCTGGCTGCCGAGAGCAGGGACATCGATCCGCAAGCACTGTTCGACTATCTCTACTTTCACGTCGTGCCGTCACCGCGCACGGTCTTCCGCGGCGTGGCGCGCCTGCAGCCCGGCCACTCGGCACATTTTCAGGGCGGCACGCTCAAGGTATGGCGGCATTGGACCCCCGTTTTCAGCGAGCCGGCGCGGCCGGATTTCGCAGCACTCAAGGCCGAATTCCTCGAGCGACTCGAGGATGCGGTGCGCACGCGTGCCACCGGCAGCGTCGGCTGCTTTCTGTCGGGGGGCACCGACAGCTCGACGGTGGCCGGCATGCTCGGCCGGGTTGGCGGGCGCGCCGCACGCACGTTTTCGATCGGGTTCGACGCCCAGGGTTACGACGAGATGGAGTTTTCGCGCATCGCGGCGCGCCATTTCGGTACGGACCACAACGAGTACTACATCACGCCGGATGATCTGGTCGCCAGCATCCCCAAGGCGGCCGCTTCCTACGACCAGCCCTTCGGTAACTCATCGATGGTGCCGGCCTACTACTGTGCGTTGATGGCGCGCGACAAGGGTGTCGACCACATGTTCGGCGGCGACGGCGGCGACGAGCTCTTTGGCGGCAATACGCGCTATGCGAAGCAACGCGTCTTCGGTGTCTACGACGGCGTGCCGCGTGCGTTGCGCCGGGGCTTGTTCGAGCCGCTGCTGGCCGACAACCCGCTCGCGGACCGCCTGCCGCTGGTGCGCAAGGCAGCCAGCTATGTACGCCAGGCGCGGGTGCCCATGCCGGACCGCATGCAGAGTTACAACCTGCTGGGCCGGCTGGGAATCGCTGACGCACTCACACCGCAGTTTTTGCACGAGGTCAATGCCGACGCGCCGTTGACTCATCAGCGGGCGGTCTATGCGGAGTGTCCGGCCGATGCCCTGGTCAACCGCATGCTGGCCTTTGACTGGCGCTACACACTGGGCGAGATTGACCTGCCCAAGGTGGTCGGCGCGACGCGCTTGGCCGGTCTGCCGGTGGACTTTCCGTTGCTCGACGACGGACTGGTCGATTTCTCGCTGCGCTTGCCGGCCTCCTACAAGGTGCGCGGCCTCAAGCTGCGCTGGTTTTTCAAGGAGGCACTGCGTGGCTTCCTGCCCGACGAAATCATCACCAAGAAGAAGCAGGGCTTCGGCTTGCCCTTCGGTCCGTGGGCTGCCCAACATGCGGCGCTCTTCAACCTGGCGGCCGATTCGGTGCGCGGGCTGGCGGCGCGTGGCGTGCTGCGCGAAGCCTTCGCGGAAAACCTGTTGAGCGTGCGTTTGCACGAACATCCCGGGTACTACGGCGAGATGATCTGGATTTCGATGATGCTTGAGCAGTGGCTGCGCGAGCACTCGCCGGACCTGCGCTTTCGTTGACTTGATGCGCCCGCGGTCCCTCAGGCCTTCGCACCGGCGGCGCTGACGGCCGCCAGGCACAGCTTCTCGAAGGCCGCGGCGGCGACCGCATGCCCGAAGCGTGCCTCGACCAGCGCACGTGCCTCTTTGGACAGGCGCCCGCGTTCACCGGCATCGTCCAGCAGGCGCAGTATGGCGGCGGCCATCTCTTCAGCGTCGTCGCCGCGCAGGTAATGCCTGCCCGGCTCGACTTCAAGCCCTTCGATTCCCAGCGTGGTTGAAACCACGGGGCAGCCGGCTGCCATCGCCTCGAATGCCTTGATGCGCGTGCCACCCCCCACCAGGAGCGGGATCACGAATACGTGCGCCCGTTCGACGTAGGGGCGAACATCCGGCACGGAGCCGGTGAATTCGACACCTGCATGGCGCCGGCCCAATGCGACAAGCCAGGCGGGCGGATTGCGTCCGACGATGATCAGGCGGGCCTGCGGTCGTGTCGCGACGACCCGTGGCCACACTGACTCAATGAAGTACTCGACGCCGCCGTGGTTGGCGGCAGAATCCATGGAGCCGGTGAAGACAATCGTCGGAGGCTCAGCCGGGTCGTTTGCCGGCGGCGTTTTCCAAGAGAAGTATTCGAGATCGACGCCGGTCGGGATCGGATCGGCCCGCGCGATACCGTAGTGCTTGCCGAAGTGCGCGGCGTCGCGTTCCGAGACTGCGACCACGGTGGTGAAGCGGCGTAGCGACTGCGCTTCGAAATCGAGCATCTTGCGGTGTTGCGAGCGCCATAGGGCCCGCATCAGGGGATTGGCGGCAGTGACCGCGTGCCGCGCGAAGATCTCCGCCTCGACGTTGTGTGTAAAGCAGAGGGTCGCGGAAGCCACGTGTTCCGGCATCAGCACAGCGGCATGGACGAAGTCGAACACCATCAAATCGGGAGCCGCGGCAGCCGCCTGCGCGACTGTCGCACGGCCGGCGCGGCTCGCGTCGGCCGCCACGTTGACCGGCAGGTGCCCGAGCAGATCCAGCGCGCGCCGCCATCGCGGCGGACGCGGCGCATGCCAGGAGATGAATTGATCGCAGATCGCCGCGAGATCGGCGGCATGTTGCCGCTCCTGCGTGTCGGTAGCAGGGGAGAGGAGCGTGACCTCGAAGCGCCCGCCCTTGAGGCCGCGCAGGATGTTGGTGGTGCGGATGCGGCCGCCGGTATCGGCGGGAAACAGGAAGATCGGGGAGACGAACGCGAGCTTTAGCGGGCGACCGGTCACCAGCAGATGCCCTCGTATTCAGAGCCCGCCAGGCCACGCAGCTCGGCATATCCGGACAGGTCGACGATGCGTGTCCCGGCAGCGCGCGCCACGATTGCCGCGCGTGCTTCCTTGTCGGCGTGGCCGATCACGATGACTTGTGCATCGGCGAGGGCTGCCTCGGGCGTATCCCGCAGCAGGCGATCCAGGTGGGGGATTTCGCGGTCGACGAAGTCCTTGTTCTTGCCGAGAAGGCGCGAGAGCTTGACGTTGCGATCAAAGATCGAAATATCGAAGCCCTTGCCCAGCAGGCGTTCAGCCAGGAGGACCAGCGGCGAGTCGCGCATGTCGTCGGTACCCGGCTTGAAGGCCAGGCCGAACAGGGCGATCTTCCTGCGACCGTCGCGGGCGATCAGGTCGTAGGCGCGCCGGATGTGCTCTTCGTTGCTTTCGAGCAAGCCACCGAGGGCCGGGATATCGACGCCGTGCTCGCGCGCCAGTGTCATGAAGCCCTTGACCTCCTTGGGCAGGCACGATCCGCCGAACGCGAACCCTGGACGCAGGTAGGCCGATGAAATGTTGAGCTGGGTGTCCTGGCAGAACAGCTTCAGCACCTCCCGGCTGTCGAGCCCGCAGGCCTTGAGCACCGAGCCGGCCTCGTTCGCGAATACGATCTTGAGCGCATGAAAGACGTTGCATAGGTACTTGACCGACTCGGCAACACGGCAGGTGGTGCGCACCATGGCCCCGGGCAGTCCCGCATACATGCGCTCAAGCGCGACATAGCCGGCTTCGTCGAGCGACCCGATGATGGTCTGCGGCGGCTGGTGGAAGTCCTTGACCGAGGAGCCCTCGCGCAGGAACTCCGGGTTGAACACCAGGGATAACCGATCTCCCACCCGGCGGCCGGCGGCCTCCTCAAGTGCGGGGAGGATCAGTTCCTCGGTGGTTCCGGGCGGCACCGTGCTGCGCAGGACCAGGGTGTGGTGCGAGGGCTTGTCGCGCAAGGCACGACCGATGTCGCGCACAACTGCCAAGACGGCCGAGAGGTCGGGCGCGTAGTTGGGCTTGGAGGGCGTGGCAACCGATATCAGCGAGACTTCAGTATCGCGAATGGCTGCGGCCAGGTCCGCGGTGGCCCGGAGGCGACCCGTGGCGACAGCCGAGGAGATGAGCTCATTGATGTTCTCCTCAACAACCGGCGACTGGCCGGCGCTGATCATCGCGACCTTTTGCGGATTGACGTCGACACCGACTACTTCATGTCCCAGTTCGGGCAGGCAGCCACAGGAAACGGCCCCTACATATCCCAGGCCGAAAACTGAAATTTTCATGTTCTATCCGCTGGCGGGTGAGGTCGATCGGACCGCCGGAGAAGCGGCATGGGACGCTTGCACGACCCCCGTGCAATACGGCCCTGTGATTTGGTCGCTGACGATCCTATAACGGCAGGATCAACGGTGAATTGAGTTTAGCATTCGGCACATCGAATAGCAGGGCGCAGGCGCGCACCGCTGCCGGCGAGCGAGGCTTTGCGGCGTATGGTCATGGTCTGGTGCGCCGTCTGTCGATACGACGGAAATGAGGCTTGCATTGGCGCACGCCGAGCCGATGCCGGCTTCGACGACGTCCGGGCGTGAGCAGGTCGATCAAGCCCGTCCGAAGGCGCCTTCCGCGCGCGCCTGCTGCAGTCCTGGCGCGTCCAGTCCGAGCCAGGCGGCGAGCAAGGTGTCGGTATGTTCTCCGGTGGCCGGCACCGGCGAATGCAGTTCAACGGGGGTGTCGGAAAGACGATAGGGCGGATTGACGCCCAGGAACTCGCCGGCACCGTCGCGCACCGGTTTCAGGAGCCCGCGCTCACGGGTGTGCGCGTCGGTCAGCGCGTCCTCGGGTTCGCCAAAATGGCTGCACGGCACACCGGCGGCTTCAAGAACCCGCAGGCATTCAGCAACCCGCCGGGTTCGCGTCCAGGTCTCGATCTCGCCCATGAGTTCGCGCCAGTGACGACTGCGCGTCGCGATTCGCGCAAAGCGTTCATCGGACCTGAGTTCGGGCCGACCGATCGCCTCGGCAAGCGCATGGAAGTTGCGCTGGGTGATCGGCGCGACAATGACGTCCCCGTCGGCGGCAGTGATGGGGCCGTAGGTCAGGCGGGGCGGCAGTGGTGGCAATTGCGCGGCGGCTATTTCGTAGAGCAGCAGGTTTTGCATGCAGTCCATGAGGGCCACGTCCACCATCTGCCCGCGGCCAGTCTGCGCGCGCGCGAGCAGTGCGGTCTGGATGCCCGACATCGCGTAGATGCCGCCCATCAAGTCAGCGACAAAGATCGCGCTGGCAGCCGGCTGGGTACGGTCGGCGGCATAGCGCATCAGCGCCCGGTCGTAGCCGCTTGCCGCATGCACGATGGGTGCATAGGCCGGTTTGTCACGGTTGGGGCCGGTCTGGCCGTAGCCCGAGATTGCGCAATAGATGAGGCGCGGGTTGATGCCAGAAAGCGCCGCATAGTCGAGCCCCAAACGCGTCATGACGCCGGGGCGGAAGTTCTCCAGCACCACATCGGCTTTCTCAACCAATCGCTTGACAATTGCGACGCCGCCCTTGTTCTTGAGGTCCAGGGCGACGCTCTTCTTGCCGGTGTTCAACTGGCCGAAGAAGAGGCTGTGGCCGTCACGCTGCGGCTGGCGCGAGCGCATGTCCTCGCCCTCGGGTGGTTCGATCTTGACGACCTCGGCGCCCGCGTCGGCGAGCAGACGCCCGGCATAGGGGCCGGCGATCATGCTCGTGAAGTCGAGCACGCGCACGCCGGCGAGTGCGCTTTTGGAGGTCATTGATTTGCGGGAGCTCATGGGGACTTGCGGATTGTGGCACGCGCACGTCGCGCCCTGCCTTGCGCCGCCGGTGCCGGGACCGTTGCGGCAGGTGCGTCCTTGAGCAGGCGATGCACCGAGGCCAGGTGGGACTTCATGAGTTCGGCGGCGAGCACCGTATTGCGTGAGCGCAGGGCAGCGAGGAACTCGCGGCGCTTCTCCACCAGCCGCGGCTGGGGCTTGCCGCCAGCAGCCACGCGGTCGTAGACAAAGCGCATCAACACCGTGGTCAACGACGCGACGACCATCGACATGACCGGATTGCGCGTTGCGGCTGCGAGCAGGGTGTAGAACTCGCGCGAGCATTCAACACGACTCAAGTAGTCGCCGCGCTGTGTCATGACCTCGGTGCGGTCGATGTTGGCTGCAAGCGCGTCGATATCGGCGCGTGTGGCATGCTCGCAAGCCAGGCGCACCACCAGATCCTGGATGTGCAACCTTGCCTCGGTCAAGGCTTCGAGCGAAATCGTTCCAAGCGAGAGCAGGTCTTCGACCAACTGGTCCATGCGCCCGCTATCGCCGTCGCAGATGAAGGCGCCGCCCTTGACGCCCTTTTGCAGTCTTACGATGCCGGCGATTTCCAGGCTGCGCAGGGCTTCGCGCAGGGCATTGCGCCCGACGCCCAGCTGCTGCGCCAGGTCTCGCTCCGCCGGCAGCTTGTCACCCGGTTTGAGCAGGCCGGCGGCAATACGCTCGCGGATGACCCGTGCGATCTCCTCGAAGGCGCGCCGGGTCCGGATCGGTGCGAAACGCTCCGGTTCGATGCTTGCGTATGCGGGGCCTGGCATGCCGCGCGATCAGCGCCCTGTAAAGCTGGGTTTGCGCTTCTCGACAAACGCGCGCACCGCTTCCATATGGTCCTCGGTGCGAAAGCTCATCATCTCCAGTGCGTAGGAGGTATCCATGATGAGGTTGAACTGGTCCTTCAACTGCTTGTTGACAGAAAGCTTGGTCCAGCGGATCGCCCAGGTGGGTCCCGCGGCGAGTTCCTCGGCGATCTCACGCGCCTTCGTGAAGACCTGCTCGGCCGGCACCGCGTGGTTCACCAGGCCCATGCGCGCCGCGTCCGCGCCCTTGATCAGGGTGCCGCGCATGAGGAATTCCTTGGCGCGGTTGGGGCCGATGAGGAGCGGCCAGATGACCGCGCCGCCGTCACCGGCGACCAGCCCGATCTTGACGTGCGGATCGGCGATGCGCGCGGTCTCGGAAGCCACCGTGATGTCGCACAGTAGCGCGACCGTCGCGGCCAGCCCGATGCAGTCGCCGTTGATCGCGCAGACGATGGGCAACTCGCAATCGAGGATGTTCTGCACGATGCGTCGGCCGCCCGCGGGCTCCATCATCTCGCCTTCCTCGAAGACGTCGCCGCCGGGGCGTTCGAGCATGCCCTTGACATTGCCGCCGACGGAGAAGTACTTGCCCGAGCCTTGCAGCAATACCGCGTTGAGGTCGCGGTCGCGCACAAGGTCGGCCCAGATGTCCTGCAGCTCGACATGGAAGCGCTGCGCGATGCGGTTGCCGGTCTCGGGCTGGTTCAATGTGACGATGGCGAGCTTGCCTTCCTTCTCGATCTTCAGGCACTCATAGCGGGAATAGTCGACGGCGGTGGTCATGGTCACGTTGGCTTGACAGGGGTTTTCGAAGCTACTAGTATGAATGGTACTACCATTAATTGCAAGTACCAACTCAGGGTGCTTCGTGTCTTGGAGCACCGTGCCGGAGAGGCGATGGCTTTCACAGAAGAACAACTGGCGTTCCGCGACAGCGTGCGGCGCGTGGTCGAGAAGCACGTCGCGCCGATCGCCGCCGAGGTCGACGCGAGCGACCGTTTTCCCGAGGAGATCGTGCGCCTGTTCGGCGAGATGGGCCTCATGCAGCTATGGGTGCCGGAGAAGTACGGCGGGCCCGATGGCAACCTGACGATGATGTGCATCGCCCGCGAGGAGGTGTCGCGCGTCTCGCCGGCCATGGGCTCGATTGCGGGCCTCAACACCATGTTCATCATGCCGCTCCTGCACTTCGGTACTGAGGAGCAGAGGCAGCGCTTCCTGCCGGTGATCGCCAAAGGGGGTGTGGTCACCGCGATCGCGATCTCCGAGCCGCAGGCGGGTTCGGATGTGGGCGCGATGACAACGCGGGCGGTCAAGGACGGCGACTCGTACGTCATCAACGGCCGCAAGCAGTGGTGCAGTTATGGCGTGGTTGCCGACTTCATCGTGTTGATGGCGCGCACCTCGGGCGAGTCCGGCGCGGACGGTATCAGTGCCTTTGTACTGGAACCCAAGAAGATGAAGGGCATCACCTTCGGTCGGCACGAGCGCAAGATGGGCTGGCGCGGCGCGCCGAACACACCGATCTTTCTGGACGACGTGCGCGTCCCCGCCGAAAACCTGGTGGGTGAGGAGGGCCGCGGATTCCGCGCCTCGATGCGCGCGCTGGACCTGAATCGGCCGACCATCGGCGCGCAGTCGGTGGGCCTGGCGCAGGGCGCGCTCGACGCCGCGGTGGCCTATGCCAAGGAGCGCAAGCAGTTCAAGCGCGCGATCGCCGAGTTTCAGGGCCTGCAGTTCATGCTGGCCGACATGGTCATGCAGATCGAAGCCGCGCGTGCGCTGGTCTACGAGTGCGCGCGCGCCGGCGATGCCGGCGACTGGCAGCGCCTGAACGTGCTGGCGTCGATGGCCAAATGCTTCGCCAGCGACGTCGCCATGAAGGTCACTACCGATGCAGTGCAGGTCTTCGGCGGCTACGGCTACACGATGGACTATCCGGTCGAGCGCATGATGCGCGACGCCAAGCTTGCACAGATCTTCGAAGGAACCAACCAGATCCAGCGCATGGTCATCGCGCGTGATCTTCTGAGATAGGAGAACGATGATGAAGCCTGTCACCCTGCCGCGCCGCGTGGCCATTGCCGCCTGTACGCTGGCCGCTGCCAGCATAGGTGCACTTGTGGGCGCGTCTTCCGCCCAGGCCCAAGTCTGGCCGGGCAAGCCCATCCGCATCCTGGTGCCTTACCCGGCTGGCGGCACCACCGACCTGATGGCGCGCGCCCTCCAGGAACCGATGCAAAAGGCGCTCGGCCAGCCGGTATTGGTGGAAAACAAGCCAGGCGCCGGTGGGCTCATCGCGGCGCGCGAAGTGGCGCGTGGCCCGGCCGATGGCTACAACCTCCTCTTCATCAATAGCGGCATCGTCGCCGTGGCGCCTTACGTGGTCAAGGACGCCGGCATCGACGGGGTCAAGGACTTCGCACCCGTGGCCTTGGTGTCACTCTCGCCACTGGTCATGGTCGTGCCGGCCTCGGTCCCAGTGACGGACCTGAAGGGCTTCGTCGACTGGGTCAAGCGGCAAAGCGGCAGCATCGACTATGCCTCGGCCGGCACCGGTTCGTTCGGTCATCTGGCCAGCGAGCTCTTCGCGCGCAGCATCGGGGTGAAGATGACGCACGTGCCATACAAGGGCCAGGCGCCGACCACCAATGCGATCGTGGCCGGCGAGGTCAAGCTCCTCATCACCACGACCTCGGCCGCGATGAACGGATTCATCTCTGCGGGCAAGGTGCGGCTCCTCGGCGTGGGTTCGACTGAACCGTCGCCGCTCGCTCCCGGCGCGCCGACGGTGGCAAGCGTCGTGCCCGGATACGCCGCCGAAACCTGGTTCGGCGTGATCGCTGCTGCCGGCACGCCGCCCGATGTGGTCGGTCGGCTCAACGACACGATCAACCGGGCACTCGCCCCGACGGAGGTGCAGCAGCGCTTCGCAGGCTTCGGCGTGCAGGTCAGGACCACGACGCCGCGGCGCCTGGGTGAGATGATCGCCGAGGACGCCGCGCGCTGGAGCGTGGTCGTGCGCGAGAACAACATCCGCGCTGAGTAGCGCGCGATCCTCACGCGCGTGGCGCCATGGGAGAGTCCGCGGACCAGCGCGCCGCCGAGCGCGAACTGCTGCGCGATTCGGTGCGCGGCTTCCTCGCGCGCCATTGGCCGGTAGCCGGCGCGCCGGCCCGGCAGGGCGACCCCGCAGCGCTGGCTGCGGTCTGGCAGGGCCTGGCCGAACAGGGACTGACTGCACTGGGCGGTGACCCGGATCTGGGTGGGGTCGCCGAACACGTGGTTGTGATGGAAGAACTGGGCCGCGCAGCCTGCCCGGTGCCGTTGGCCGACAATTTCCTTGCTCAGCAGGCCCTGGCCAATGCGTCCGGAGAAGCTGCGGCATTTCGCGCTACGCTGGCCGATGGCAAGGTCCGCGTGGACGTCGCGCCTGGAGGACACGACGGTGACTCCGAAGCGGGAGCGCTGTCGCTCAGCGACGGACGCATCGCCGGGACGCTCCGGTTTGTTCCGTCCGGGGTGACCCATCTGCTGGTCGCAACTGGCGATGCTGAGACCTTGGTACTCGTGGCGTGTGATGCCCCCGGCGTCACCCGGGTGCCTGCGACTGCCCTGGGCATGCAAGGGTTCGACCAGCTGACCGTGCGTGGCTGCGGTGCCGCATGGGCGATCCCAAGCGCGCTGCCGATCGCCGATCTCGCACGCCTAAAGCGCTTGGCGCTCCTCGCGCGCGCCCACGGCGCGGCGCGCCGCGCCTTTGAAATGGCCGTCGACTACGCAAAGGAGCGTCACCAGTTCGGCCGTGCGATCGGCAGCTTCCAGGCCATCCAGCACAAACTCGCCAATTGCTTGATCGACCTGACAGGCGTCCAACTCCTGATCGCCCATGCCGCGCGGTTGGCCGACGCCGGCGACGCTGCCTGGCGGCATTTCGTCGCCGCCGCGGTTTCCTTCGGTAGCCCGGCGCTGCGCCGCGTGTCGCTGGAGACCCACCACGCCTTCGGTGCCGTTGGCTACGCCGAGGAGCACGAGGCGCCACGCCACTTCAGGCGAGTGCATCTGGACACCTTGGCCATGGGCGGTGCACGACGCGCCCGCGCTGAGCTTGCGGAGAGCCTGCTCGATGCGCCCAACGGCCAACTGCCGCGCTACGACCTCGGCGCGGCAGGCAATGCGCTGCGCGACGAGGTCGGCGCCTGGCTGGCGACGCACTGGTCAGGCGAGCGCAAGGCGGAGTTCGACGCGCGGCCGTTCCACGATCGCGAGTTCGACGCCGGCTTCGCACGCTCCATCGGCAAGACCGGCTGGATCGGGCTCACCTGGCCGCGCAAGCACGGCGGTCAGGCACGCACGCCTGTCGAGCAGGTCGCATTCATGGAGGAAATGGAGCGCGCCGAAGGTCCGCGCATCGGCGCCTCGGTGCAGGCCACCGCGCTGATGCTGTTCGGCACGCCCGAACAGCAGCGCCGCTACCTCCCGGAGATCCTGGCCGGCGAGGCGATGCACGGCATGGGCTACAGCGAGCCTCAGGCCGGCTCCGACCTGGCCGCGCTCAAGACCTCCGCCGTGCGCGACGGTGATGGCTGGGTCATCAACGGCCAGAAGATCTGGACCACGACCTGGTGGGGCAAGTACATGTTCCTGGCTGCCCGCACCGACGCGGCCGCCAAGCCCGCGCACGCTGGCATCAGCATGTTCATCGTGCCGATGGACACCCCGGGCATCCAGGTGAAACCGGCGGGCACCATGTACGACGGCACCTTCGCCAACATCTTCTATGACGACGTGCGCGTACCCGCCAATGCGCTGATCGGCCCGGAGAATGGCGGCTGGAAGGTGCTCACCAGCGCGCTCGCCACCGAGCGCGGCCTGGTCGGCGGCGGCATCGTGCTTAAGGTGCTGCACGCGTTCGAACTTTTCTGCGAGCTGGTGCGCACCAATTTCATCGATGGCGCGCCGATGCGCGAGGACGCACTGGTGCGCGAGCGCGTCGCTCAGTTCGCCGCCGAGATCGAGGTCGGCCGCCTCATGATGATGCACTGCGCAGAACTGGCCGGCAGCGGCGAGACTCCGCCCGAGGCGGGCGCGATGAGCAAGGTATTTTCCGGGGAACTGATGGAGCGCTTCGGCGAGGCCGCGCTGGAAATCCTCGGAATGCGCGCGACGCTATCGCAGGGCGCGCCAGACTCGCTTGCGAACGGTCGCTTCGAGCAGGGGCTGCGGCACTCGTTGATGTGGGTGATCTCGATCGGTACCAACGAGATTCAGAGGAGCCTGATCGCGCAGCGCGGTCTCGGCTTGCCCCGCTAGCGCCCTGCGAGTCGTGCGTCGGCGGCGTCGGTTGACGTCGCGGCGAATCGGGTTCAGGATGTCCTTTACACGCAGGGAGAATCGCCAGGTCGACGGCTTGCGAGTATTTCCGCATAATCGCCCTGCAGCACTCCACACGCAGATACAAAAGAAGAACAATGCACTGCCGTCGGGATTGTCCAGTGTCCATACTGTCTGGGATGCCGGTTGCGTCCGGACATCGCGCCCTGGAGCCCAACTGGCGACACAGGGGGGCTGAATCGTGATCGCTCATCGACGAGTGATTCTCACGACCGGTGCTTTGGCGATGATTCCTCTTTTGGGAGTCGCGGTCGTTCGTGTCTTCATGGAGATCAAGATAACGGAGATGACGCGCGATGTAGCGGCCATCGCCAACATCCATCCCCTCGCGGGCATGCTCTCATCAATCGGCATACTTGCCTGGTGGACCAGTGCGTCGATCTGGTTCTTTGCTGCGCTGATCCGCAGCAAGCAAGTGGACAAGGCGGGCTGCGGATTCTTCGCTTATTCCGGTGCCTTGTCGGTTTACCTCGCGCTGGACGACCTGTTCCAGATTCACGAAAGCCTCGCGCCCGCTTACCTGCACATTTCAGAGCGAGCCGTCTATGGCCTGCTCGGGCTTGCGACCGCCGTCTACATCTGGCGATTCCGGCATTCACTCATGAGACCCGACGGAGTGCTCTTTGTCCTTGCCTTGGTGTTTCTCGGCAGTTCGGTTCTTGTGGATGCGATCCTGGAGCCGTGGATGTGGCGCCTTGCGGACTGGCAGTATTTTTTGGAAGATGGAATGAAGTGGTTGGGCATCTGCTTTTGGACGACGTTCTGTGTCATTCGGTGCTCCGCCGAGCTCCGCTCGTCGCATCGGAATCCCGCTTAGCAGGTGGAGCGGCCCGGCCGACGCGATACCTCGCGGAGAACGTCCGCGGTGCCTGCCTCATGGTGCCACCCGGCGACGACCATGACCTGTGGGCGGACGACGTCGAGGCTGTGATCGGGGCAGTGGAAGGATTCCTGCGTGGCTGAGCGCGCCTTTCGGCTCCCCTATACTCGCCTCATGAGCCGGGTCCGACCGGCAGCCTGCGGAGAATGGAAATCCATGCGTGAACTCTCGGTTCCGGTGCTGATCGCCGGTGGTGGCGGCTGCGGGCTTTCAGCGTTCATCTTTCTCTCGCGACTGGGCGTGGAATCGCTGCTGGTCGAACGGCATGTCACGCCCTCGCCAATGCCCAAGGCGCGCGGACTGAACCGGCGCACGCTGGAGGTGCTGCGCCAGTTCGGAATCGAGGACGCGCTGCGCGAAGGCGGGATGCCGGGTGGCTATGCGTCGCGCATCCGTTGGATGACCAGCCTGGGCGGCGACGGTGACACCGACCGCCGCACACTCTACGAGATGGATTCGTTCGGCGGCGGGGCGCTGGCGGCCGAGTACGAGGCGGGCAGTCCGTTCGGCAAGATTCTCATGTACCCGCAGGTACGCCTCGAACCCTTTCTGCGCCGCCAGGGCGAAGCGATCGGGGTCGGAAGGACCATGTTCAACACCGAATTGATCGAGCTCGAACAGGACGCAGCCGAGGTGCGCGCTGTGGTACGCGACCGCGGTACTGATGAGCGCGTTCTGGTTCGTGCAAAGTATCTGATCGCAGCCGATGCCGGGCGCACCGTCGGCCCGATCGTCGGCTCGCGCCTGCAGGGCGCGCCAAAGCTGCGCGAGATGATCACGGTGTACTTCAAGGCTGATCTTGAGCGTTACATGGACAGCGACCAGCTATCGACGACCATTTTCGTCAACCCGGCCGGCGACACCGCTTTTTGGGGCAGCGGTGCGCTTGGCAAGATCGGCCCGCCCTACGACCGCACCTGCCGCGAGTGGCTGTTCCACAGCGCGGTTCGCGAAGGCGACCCGGAGAAGTACGACCACGCCACTCTGATCGCGCGCGTGCGCGAGCTGCTCAAGATTCCTGACCTGGAAATGGAAATTCTGGGCAGCGCGCCGTGGACCGTGCAAGGCCTTCTGGCCGATCGCTATCGCTTTGGGCGCGTGTTCCTGGCGGGCGACTCGGCGCACCGTCACCCGCCCGCTGCCGGGCTGGGGCTCAACTCTGGTATCCAGGACGCACACAACCTGGCCTGGAAGCTGGCAATGGTGCTGCGCGGCCAGGCCGATGCGGCGCTCCTGGACAGTTACGAGGCCGAGCGCCGGCCGGTGGCCGCACGCAACGTGCGCTGGTCGCTGTTCGCGTTCTCCAACGCGCAGTTGACGGGGCCGGCCCTGGGCATCATTCCCGGCAACCCCGAGACGAGCCTTTCCAACATCCGCGCCCTGCTGACAGACGACGATGAAGGCGCGGCGCGCCGTTGCCGCCTGGACCACGTGATGGCAGTCAATCGCACCGAGTTCCAGGCCAACGACCTGGAGATCGGCTTTTGGTACGACGCCGGCGCCATCATTCCCGACGGTACGCCGGCACCACGCCGCGATCCGACCGGGCTTCGCTTTCACGCGACTACGCGGCCCGGGCACCGGCTGCCGCATGCATGGATTACGCGCCGGGGCAACTTTGTATCCACCCTCGACCTCGCCGCGCCGGACCGGTTCACACTCCTTGTAGCGCACGCGGCCTCACCGTGGATCGCCGCGGCGCGCGCCGCCGCGGCTGCGTGCGGCACGCCGATCGCCGCCATCGTGCTGGGCGATGACGGCGAGGTGGCCGATCGTGACCATGCGTGGCGACGCCAGCGCGAAGTCGGCGACAGCGGAGCCATTCTCGTGCGGCCGGATCAGCATGTGGCCTGGCGCTCCCGCGAGTTGCCCGCCGATCCTGCGGGCACTCTGGCCGCTGTCCTGTCGCGATTGGCCGGGCGCGCCACTCCGACGACATGACGGGTCTGCCGTGAGTGCGTCGCTGCCGATCGATCCCGTCGCCACCGGGAATGCCCTGGTCGCGGCCAAGCACTTCGCCGACCTGCCTGGCATTCATGACCTGCTGGCACGTTTGCGCCAGAATGGCCGGCCCGTCTGGGTGACACCGGATGGCTATCGCCCGTTCTGGGCGGTGACCCGGCATGCTCAGGTCGTCGCCGCTTCGAGCGACAACGCTACCTTCATCAGCAGCCGGCGCCTGAACCTGATGAGCCGACTCCAGGAGACGGCTGCTTTCAAGGGGGGCGAGCGTTATGGTGCGGTCCTGCGCACGCTGGTGCACATGGACGAGCCCGACCATCGCAACTACCGCGCCGTCGCGCAGCCCTGGTTCAATGCGCTTGCGGTGCGCCAGCAGTTGGGTTCACTCAAGGAGCTGTCCGACGAATTCATGGGCAGGCTGGCCGCTCGCGCCGGGGCGGACGGCGTTGGGGAGATCGACTTTGCGGCTGAGGTCGCGACCTGGTTTCCCTTGCGCGTGATCATGTCCATCCTGGGGATTCCGCTTTCAGACCTGCCGCTGATGCATCGCCTCACCAAGACCCTCTCGGCGCCGCAGGACCCGGACTTTTCTGCGGATACCGATGCGGGCGCTTCGATGTTTGACTCGATACCCGAGTTCACCGACTACTTCCTTGCAGTGATCGCCGATCGGCGGCGTGCCCCGCGCAGCGATCTGGCGACGGTGATCGCCAATGGCACCGTCGAAGGCGCGCCGTTGGGTGAACTGGAGGCAGTGTCCTACCTCATCACCATGGCCGTCGCCGGGCACGACACGACTGCGGCAGCCATGGCAGGCGGCTGCCAGGCGCTGGCCGAGCGCCCCGAGGCCTGGGCGCGACTCAAGAACGAGCCGGAGCTGCTCAAGACCGCCGCTGAAGAGATGATTCGCTGGGTGACACCGATCAAGCACTTCATGCGCACCGCCACGCGTGACTGCGAGCTGGGCGGGCAGGCGATCCGCGCCGGCGAGGCGATTGCGATGTTCTACCTTGCCGCGAATTTCGACGAGGAAGTGTTCGACGCGGCGCAGGAGTTTCGCATCGACCGCAGCCCGAACCGGCAGATCGCCTTCGGCTTCGGGCCGCACGTGTGCATGGGCATGGTGCTGTCACGCCTGGAACTCACGACCTGGTATGCCGAGATGCTCAGGCGCGTGGAGTCGATGCAAATGAAAGGCCCGGCGCGCATCCTGGAGTCGAACTTCCTGGGTGGTTACAAGTCCGTCCCGATTCGCTACCGGCTGGCTGCCTGAGAGTTCAGCTGACCAATCGTTTGACCAGCGCCGGCAGCACTTCGCCGCTGGCGCCGCGCAGACTCACGTCGGCGTGCGCCGTGAACGGGGTCTCGTCGGGATTGATCTCGATGACCAGGGCACCGCTGCGCTTGGCGGTGAAGGGCAGTTCGGCTGCCGGGTAGACCTGGGTCGACGTGCCGATGGAAAGAAAGACATCGCATTCGCGCGCTGCGGACTCGGCGCGGGCGATCGCCGCAGCGGGCAACAACTCGCCGAACCATACGACGTCCGGCCGGCACAGCGACTTGCCGCACTCGCAGGGTGGCGGGGAGCGGGCATCGCCGGGCGCCACGACTTGTGGCGCATCGCATGCCAGGCACTTGCTGGAGAGGATATTGCCGTGCAGTTCGATGACGTCACGGCTGCCGGCGGCAGCGTGCAGTCCGTCTACATTCTGCGTAATTAGCGTGAAACCTTCGACCAGGTCCTGCATGCGCGCTAGTGCATGGTGGCCCGGATTGGGCGCCACTTTTGCGACCGCGGCGCGACGCTCCGCGTACCAGGCCCAGACCATGGGCGGATTGCGCCGGAAAGCCTCGACGGTAGCCAGCTCTTCAGGGCGAAATTTCGCCCACAGGCCGGTCTGCGCGTCGCGAAACGTCGGCACACCGGATTCGGCCGAGACGCCGGCGCCGGTGAGGACTGCGACGCGGCGCGCGCGCTTGAGGGCTGCAATTAGCGGTTCCGGAAACTCCATAGCGAGACCTATCGCGATCGCATGTCCATGGTGAAGGCGTGCCGCTTCGAGTCGCGTATGCGCTGCAATTGCATTCTCGCAAGTTCGATGCGGTTTGCCATTTCAATCGGCTCCGGCGTGAAGTTTTTCACCAAGCTCGTCCAAAGATCGCCAAAACGCCGGAAATTGTGGACTATCATGCCCTAATCGATGGTTGATCTGAGCCGTACCTGGCTCATACTTCACTGGAATACCCCTTAATCTGGGAGTCACTGCGATGAATATCACTGGAATACTTGGAGCGGCTCTGTTGATGGGCCTGGTGTCCGGGGCGTCGGCGCAGACTGCGTCCAACGCCGGCACCGTGCAACGGGTCACCGGCAATGCGATGATCATCGGCGCCGACAACGCCCAGCGGCCTGCCGCAGCCCGCGAAACCGTGCGCTCCGGCGAGTCAATTCGTACCGAGTCCGGAGGCGAGGTGCTGGTGCGTATGGTCGATGATTCCTCGGTTGCATTGCGCCAGAACACGTTGTTCCAGTTCAACGAGGTGCGGCACGAGCGTCGCGCGACAGACAGTTTCCTGTCGACCCTGGTGCGTGGCAGTGCCCGTATTGTGTCCGGGCTCATTGGCCGTGAAAACCCTGGCGGCGTTCGCATCATGGCGCGCACCGCCACTATCGGAATTCGCGGCACTGACTTCGAGGTTGCCGTGATCGAGGAGGATGGTCCGCAGGCGCGTGCCGGGGTCTACAACCACGTCCATGACGGACGTACTAACATTCAATTGGCACAGGGTCCCGCGACCGATGTGCAAAGACGCCAGACGGCGTTTGCCCCGCAGCGGCCGAATCCCGGCGAAGAGGCGCTGCAGATTCTGCGCGATACGCCGATCTTCATTCAGCAGGGTGGCGGGCTGGACGCGTTGATTCAGTCGATCAATGTGCCGCCGCCGATGATCTTCCGCTAGCAAGAACGCAGGGCGGGTCCGCAACCGGGCCCAGTCCCGTCACCCCGAGGGCGTTCTCCTTCAGCCAGGCGTGCGTCCGTACTTGTCTTCGAACCGGACGATGTCGTCTTCGCCCAGGTACTCGCCGCTTTGTACCTCGATCATGACGAGATTGAGCACACCCGGATTTTCCAGGCGATGCTTGTGACCGGCGGGGATGAACGTGGACTCGTTGGTGCTGACGAAAAGGTTCTGCTCGCCATTGACGACCTTGGCCATTCCTGAAACAACGATCCAGTGTTCGCTGCGATGATGGTGCATTTGCAGTGATAGGGAAGCCCCCGGTTTGACCTCGATGCGCTTGATCTTGAAGCGGGCGCCTTCCTCCAGCACGGTATAGGTGCCCCATGGCCGATGCACCGTACGATGCAACTTGTGGATTTCGTTGCCGCGCCGCTTGAGTTCAGCGTGTATGTGTTTGACATCCTGGGCTGTTGCCCGGTCAGCGACCAGCAGGGCATCGGCAGTATCGATGATCAGCAAGTCCCGGACCCCTACGGCGGCAACCATGCGCTGGTCGCTCTGTACGTAGGTGTTGCTGGCGTTGTGCAGTATCGCTTCACCGCGTACGCGATTGCCCTGCGCATCGGCCGGTACCAGGTCGGCTAGCGCATTCCAGGAACCGATGTCGGACCAGCCGATGCTGCACGGCACGACAGCGACCTGCGTGGACTTCTCCATGACCGCGTAGTCGATCGAGACGTCTGGCGCTTGGGAGAAGGTTTTTGCATCGAGCTCTAGTTGGCGACGCGAATCGCCGGAAACTTCGCGCGATGCGGCGAGGCACTTTTCGGTCGCCGCCAGAACGTCCGGGCAATGACGCCGCATCTCCGCAAGCATCGCGCCGGCCTTGAAACAAAACATGCCGCTGTTCCAGAGAAAGCGTCCGGAGGCAACGTACTCACGTGCGCGTTCCAGCGCAGGCTTTTCCACGAAGCGCAAGACTCGGTTGCCGTCAGCCTCGATGTAGCCAAAGCCGGTCTCCGGGGCGTCCGGCCGGATACCGAAAGTGACAATGCTGCCTTTTGCCGCCAGTTGGGTCGCCGTTGTGACCGCTTCCTGGAATGCCCCCAGTTCCTTGATCAGGTGATCGGCCGGCAATACGACCATGATGGCATCGTCGCCATGATG
This sequence comes from Burkholderiales bacterium, assembly GCA_046160545.1. GTDB lineage: Bacteria > Pseudomonadota > Gammaproteobacteria > Burkholderiales > JAEUOS01 > JAEUOS01. Next base: position 4,577 of record JBJXGS010000102.1, on the reverse strand, counting down.
CTTCGCCGCGACCAGGGCGGCTGCCGCGATTGCGGGTGCTGTATTGCGCCCGACCGGCTCAAGGATGAAGCTGGTCGGGAGTGCGGCCGGGTTGACCGCCTGGTACTCGTCACTGGTTTTGAACAGCAGTTCCCGGTTCGTTACCGTCAGAATCTCGGCGGTCGAGTCGAGTCGCGCGGCACGCATGAACGCGTGTTGCAGGAGGCTGTTGCCGTCGGCCAGCGCAATGAAGGGCTTGGGATGCAGGTCGCGGGAAACCGGCCAGAGCCGCGAGCCGGCGCCTCCGCACAGGATGGTGGGTATGAGTTTCATCGGTTTATGGCCTAGGCTGACGAGGACTGGTTAGATTCGGGTGACAGGATGTGGCCCTTGAACTGCGCCGATTTGCCGCGGAACATGGCTACAACCTCTCCGGCACGATTGGTAACGCGAACGTCATAGATGCCGTGACGGCCGGAAACCATCTGTTCGCGCGCCTCGGCGAGGAGTTCGTCGCCGCCTTGAACAGGTTTCAAATATTCGACCGAGCAGCCGGCTGCAACCGCGGGTACGTTATGGCTGTTGCAGGCGAACGCGAAAGTCGAATCTGCCAGGGTGAACATCAGACCTCCATGGCATATGCCGTGGCCATTGAGGAACTCAGGGCGCACTGGCATGCGCATGCGCGCGTAACCGGGGCGGACCTCTTCCAGGGTCATCCCGAGCCAGCGGCTGCAGGTGTCGCTGCCGAACATCGAATCGCCGACCAGTCGTGCCAGCTGTTCCGCGCCGGTCATGTCTAGCGACCCTGGAAGTCAGGCTGGCGTATGCCGAGAAAGACCGCCATGCCATTTCGGTAGTCGTGCGCGTCGGCAGCCTGGCCCTGCGGGCGGGCTTCGCGGGCGGGTTGCGGGTGCATGCATGCGGTAATGCTGTTGAGTTTCGCCGGGCGATTTAGCGTGACTTCGGCGACGCCGTCGATGATCGAAAGCAGGATCGAGGGTTTAAGCATGAAAACCGCATGGTGCTGTGATTGCAGCGAAGCAGCATACAACAATCAAGCTAGAATCCTCAGTCGAGGAGGCCGCCCAAAAGGTTCATTGATCGGCCGATTGGAGATGGGCGCTTAGCGCGGGCAAACATGTCACTAGAACTCTTCGAGCGCCACCGCGCGCTGCTCGATCTCGCACTGGCGGCGACAGCGACGCGAACTGGCTTTACCGCGCATCCGGAAGAATCACCCGATGCGGAAGCGGTGCTTGAAGCTGAGGCACGCGAGGCGTTCGCCAATTACTGCGGGTCTTACTTTTACCTCGACCAGCCCGGAGTCGGGGAGCGAATCGGTGGGGAGCGTTCGCCGTACGCGTCGAATCTCGAGATCCAGTATCCGAAGACCAATCTCAACACCATCCTCCCCGCTGCAGCGCGGGCGCGCGAGGCTTGGCGTCGCTTTTCGCTTGATGAACGGGCAGGCATTTGCCTGGAAATACTGCACCAGCTGCACATCCGCTCCCGCGAAATCGGCCTGGCCACCATGCATACGACCGGAGCGCCGCGCGAGCTGGCGCTACGTCAGGGGGCGTTGCTTGCCCAGGATCGCGCGTTGGAGGTTCTGGCGATGGCCTATCAGGAAATGCGAGGTGTGCCAGCGAAGAGCGGGGCGGCTGATCCGCGTTTTCCCGGCGAGGTGGTTCTCGCGAGGCGCTGGCGACTGGAAGGGCTTGGTGTTGGTCTGGTGGTTGGTTGTTCGACACAGCCGACCCTGCGTGCCTACCCGGGGATTTTCGCCAATCTCGTGACCGGCAATTCGGTGGTCGTCAAGCCTCATCCGCAGGCGGTGCTGCCGCTGGCGATCACGGTCGGCGTGGCCCGCCATGTCATCAAGGAGGCGGGGGGCGACCCGAATCTGGTGACGCTGGTGGTCGATGATGCTTCGAGACCCCTTGCGCAGTCGATTGCGTTACGACCCGAGGTGCGGATCGTCGACTACACCGGCAATGGTGATTTCGGCGCATGGTTGCTTGAGAACGCCCGGCATGCTCGCTGCCACGTGTTCGGCGGCGCAGTCAATCCTGCGATCATCGACAGCACGGCAGATCTCGCCGGAACGATTGCCTCGGTAGTCCGGTCGATCTGCGAGTTCGGTGGTCGGATGTGTACCTCGACGCGTGTCATGTTTGTTCCGCGTGAGGGGATTTCGACCCCGGAAGGGATGGTTGACCTTGACCGATTCGCCGAGCTTCTCGAGCTCGAATTCAGGCGCCAGCTGGGCGATGATTTATTGGCAGCTCGCCTGCTCGGAGCAATGCGCGAAGGCGAGTACAAGGCGCTGGTCTTGGGCGCGTGTGCGGTTGGCGAAGTGCTGGTGGAGTCGCGCACTTTCGAGCACCCGGAATTCCCCGGTGCCCAGGTTTGCACCCCGGCCGTAGTGAAACTGAAGGCTGAGGATCGCGGCGTGTGGATGCGCGAATGGTTTGGCCCGGTCGCCTTTCTGGTCGAATGCGAGTCGACTGCCGACGCCATCTCATTGGCGGCCGCTACTGCCCGTACCCAGGGTGCGCTGAACGCAATGCTTTTCACGCTTGACGCCGGTGTGCGCGCGGCTGTGGAAGATGCGTTCACGGAGGTCGGTGCAACCCTGTGTGTCAATTTCTCCCAGGAGCAGTCGGTCAATGATGAGTTGCCGTTCTGTGACTATCACGGACCTGGGATCAATCCCGCCGGGAATGCCACGGTATGTGACGCCGCTTTCGTGTCCAACCGGTTTCGTGTCGTCGGCGATCGAGTGCTTGGCTCAGCGCGTCGTTGACGGCTCGGCTTTCAACCTTATTTGCTCAGGAGGAATCAATGAATTTCCAGAATCTGCTTGTCGAAACGCGAGGACGCACCGGGCTCATCACTCTCAACCGTCCCAAGCAGCTCAACGCCCTGAACGATCAGCTGATGGATGAACTGGGTGCGGCGCTCGCTGCGTTCGATGCCAACGACGAAATTGGCGCGATCGTCATCACAGGCAGTGAAAAAGCCTTCGCGGCAGGTGCCGACATCGGTGCGATGGCCTCCTGGAGCTTCATGGATGTCTACAAGGCGGACTATGTCACACGCAACTGGGAAGAGATTCGCAAGGTGCGCAAGCCTGTCATTGCTGCGGTGGCGGGTTTTGCACTCGGCGGCGGGTGTGAACTGGCCATGATGTGCGACATCATCATCGCGGCCGACACTGCGCGATTTGGTCAACCGGAGATCAAGTTGGGCATCATTCCCGGCGCAGGAGGCACCCAACGTCTGCCGCGAGCCATCGGCAAGGCGAAGGCAATGGACATGGTGTTGACAGCGCGCATGATGAACGCTGAGGAGGCCGAACGAGGGGGGCTGGTCTCACGTGTGGTCCCGGCTGAAAAGCTCATGGACGAGGCCCTTGGTGTTGCCGCGCTGATCGGCGAAATGTCTCTGCCGGCGGTGATGGCGGCCAAGGAATCGGTTAATCGCGCTTACGAAACACCTCTGTCCGACGGAGTGGCCTTCGAGCGGCGCATGTTTCACGCATTATTCGCCGGCGCTGACCAGAAAGAGGGCATGCGTGCCTTCGTCGAGAAGCGCAAGGCGACCTTTTCCCATCGCTAGGCGATAGGAGGGTTGCGCCGGGACCACGGCCCTTTGGCTCGGATTTGCGCATGGGGGTTGACATGTGCCCGAAAACCTTACATAATTCCGCTTCTTCGCTGCCCGAGTTTTTTACGCAGCACCGCTCTTTAAAAATCAACAGCCGATAAGTGTGGGCGCCTGAACGCCAGGCCTCCCGCGGAATATTCCGCAAGGATGACTTCCGCGGTGAAGCAACAAGCAACAGACGCTCATACTTGAAATCAAGGTAAGTATGAAAGTATTTACCTGTCAGTATTTTGAGTTGAGTAGCGAAAGAAATTTCGCACACAGTGATTAAACTGAAGAGTTTGATCCTGGCTCAGATTGAACGCTGGCGGCATGCTTTACACATGCAAGTCGAACGGCAGCGCGGGGGCAACCCTGGCGGCGAGTGGCGAACGGGTGAGTAATACTTCGGAACGTGCCCAGTAGCGGGGGATAACGCAGCGAAAGTTGTGCTAATACCGCATACGCTCTACGGAGGAAAGAGGGGGATCGCAAGACCTCTCACTATCGGAGCGGCCGAAGCCTGATTAGCTAGTTGGTGGGGTAAAGGCTCACCAAGGCGACGATCAGTAGCTGGTTTGAGAGAACGACCAGCCACACTGGGACTGAGACACGGCCCAGACTCCTACGGGAGGCAGCAGTGGGGAATTTTGGACAATGGGGGCAACCCTGATCCAGCCATGCCGCGTGAGGGAAGAAGGCCTTCGGGTTGTAAACCTCTTTCGGGCGGGACGAAAAGGGAGTCGTGAATAACGGCTCTTCATGACGGTACCGCAAGAAGAAGCACCGGCTAACTACGTGCCAGCAGCCGCGGTAATACGTAGGGTGCGAGCGTTAATCGGAATTACTGGGCGTAAAGCGTGCGCAGGCGGTTTGCCAAGCCAGACGTGAAAGCCCCGGGCTCAACCTGGGAATGGCGTTTGGGACTGGCAGACTGGAGTGCGGCA
>JBJXGS010000101.1:0-4435 GCA_046160545.1 Burkholderiales bacterium | reverse complement strand
CGCGCGCGCCGCACGAACCGCAACGCGCCGCCGCGGACCTGGGCCGCGTGTGGGAGACCATGAACGTCGCCGTCAAGCCTTACCCGCTGTGCCATCTGGTGCACGCCTGCACCGACGCCGCGGCGATCCTGTCCCGCGAGGTGCGCGGCATGGAGATCGTGCGCGTCGAGGCGCGCGTACCGCCGGGCGTGGTGCCGGTGATCTGCGAACCGCTGGATGCCAAGCGCCACCCGGTGACCGATTACGACGCCAAGTTCAGCCTGCCCTATTGCGTGGCCACTGCGCTCCTGCATGGCAAGCTGGGCTTAGCCGAGCTCGACAGCGAAGCGCTCGCGAGCCCGGCCACACGCGCGCTGATGAAAAAGGTCGAGTACCAGGTCGACGACAGCTTCGAGTACCCGCGCTACTACGGTGGCGCGGTCACGATCACGCTCGCCGACGGCCGCACCCTGACCGAACGCCAGGCGATCAACCGCGGCTCGGCCGAACGCGCCTTGCGCGACGATGAGGTCGTCGCCAAGTTTCGCGACAACGCGGCCCTGGGATTCACGCCCGCGCAGATCGACCGATTGCAGGACGCGATGCTTGGCATCGAGACAGGCGGCGTCGCGCGCCTGACGGCGGCGCTGGCCGCGGACCGAGAGTAAGGAATCGCCATGAATGCAAACCCGCTGGTGGACATCGCCGAACTGGTCGTGAAAAGCCATTACGAAGACCTGCCGGCCGAAGCGGTCGCGCGCGCCAAGGTCTTCATCCTGGACACCCTGGGCGTGGGCATCGCCGGCAGCACCGCGCCCGCCATAGCCGCGCTGACCCAGGTGGCGCGTTCATGGGGTGCCGGCGACGAGGCGACCGTGTGGGGCTCTGGTGCGCGCCTGCCCGCAGGCAGCGCCGCGGTAGTCAACGGTTACCAGATCCACGCACTGGAATTCGACTGCGTCCACGAACCCGCTGTCGTGCACCCGATGGCCACGCTTTTCTCGGCCGTGCTGGCGCACGCCGAGCGACGCAGCGCGCAGGGACGGCCGGTGAACGGACGCGAATTGATCCTCGCGGTCGCGCTGGGCGTGGAGACGGCGGCGGTCATCGGCGCCTCGTCCAAGTCGGTCATGCGCTTTTTTCGCCCGGCCACCGCCGGCGGCTTCGGCGTGGTCGCAGCGATCGGCAAGCTCGAGGGCCTCGACGTACCAACCCTTCTCAACGCCTGGGGCATCCTCTACGGCCAGACATCGGGAACCATGCAGGCGCATGTCGAGGGGTCGATGGTGCTGGGCCTGCAGGTCGGCTTCAATGCACGCGCCGGGCTGGCCGCGGTGGACCTGGCGCAGGCCGGATTCACCGGCCCCAAGGAAAACCTGACCGGCATGTATGGCTACTACAAGCTCATCGAGCCCGAATCCGACTTAGGCCCCTGGTGGGCCAAGCTGGGCCGCGAATGGCAGGTGCGGCAACTGGCGCACAAGCCGTTTCCCAGCGGCCGGCTCACGCACGCCGCGGTCGATGCGCTTAGGCGCGCGCGCGCGGAAACCGATTTCGGCTTTGACGAGATCGAGTCGGTCGAGTGCTGGTTGCCGCCACTGGCGCACCGCCTGTGCGGCCGCCCCAACATCCCCACCCCGCATGCCAACTACGCCAAGCTTTGCGTGCCATTCGTCTTCGGCGTCGAGGCGGTGCATCGCCAAGTGGTGCCGCAGTCGTTCTGGGGCGACGCGCTCATCGACCCGGATGTGCACGCGGTCGCCAGCCGCGTCAAGGTGCACCTGGACGATAACCCCGACCCCAACGTCCCCTGGCCGCAGCGCTTTCGCATGACCTTCAAGGGCGGGCGCGTCTGGGACAAGGTGATCGAACTCGCGATCGGCCATCCCTTGAACCCGCTGTCGCACGAGGAGCACCTGGCCAAGTTCCGCATGTGCCATGCGCTCAAGTCGGCAGATATCGGCGCGGGCGCGGCGATGATCGCGGCCGTCGATACGCTCGACACTCTGGCCGACGCGGCCTGGCTGGGGCGCGCGGCAGGGCTGGCGTAGTAGCCGCCACCGCGGACGCCGGCTTGAGAGCTATTGCACCAGCGCCTTGAAGTCCGGCATCTGAATGATCTTCTTGATCAGATTCTGGACTGTCGGCAAGAAGGCCTCCGCCGTTTGCTTGCATGCGGTATCGGCGATGAATCCACTTTGAAATTCGTAGCGCTCCGCGGCCGACAGCTTCTTTCCGTTTGACGAGGACAGGGTCAAGTCGATGTCCCAAGAACCTCCAGTCAACCCTCTGCTTGAGGAGAATTCAAGCTTGCTTACGACGCCCGTCAGCACGACTCGGGGACTGGTGGCTCCGTGAGCCCCTGCCACCTTCAGTTCGTCCTCAAACGACTTGCGGAGGTACTCAGTGTGAGTCAGGCCATCAGGCGGCGCAAGCGGGCCCGCGCCGCGGCAGAAGTTATCAAAGCTGGCTGGCCCTGAGAAAGCGCCGACGCCAATATTGACCACACCAAGCGACTTCAAACCCACGTTGGTATCCGCATTTATCGAATAGCGAGGTGTCGTATAAGTTGAGCACGCGCCAAGAACGAGGACAAAAGGCAGTACGACCGCAAGTGCCGCTTTCATTCGTAATACTCCTTTCGATTGGCAAATGGAAACGTGAGATCTGATTCGCTCAACAATCCGGCAGGTCACGCACTCCCCCGTTTGCCCCGAACCATGTGTTCTCACTCACCATTATCGGATGGTTCGCTATCTGCGCTTCGGTGGGGTACTTGATGCCTGCCGCCTCAAGGTCTTGCTGTACCCTGAAGTCCACCGTATCAAAGTAGAGGGTCACCGCCTCTTCATAGGCCGCGGTATTCCCGGCGCTTAGTTCGATGAGGCACAAAATGATGCCTCCCGCGTTGAGCGCGTATGAAGCTGCCCAGCTACCGTCGTCTTCCGTATCGGGGAGCATGGCGTCTATCTCCGCCGGGCAATTGTTCAGGCGCGGGTCACCCGCCTGCGCCCAGGCAACGAGCTCGGCAGCTCGCTCCGCGTGTTGCGAGCCCGCGAAATAGGAAACGAAATCGGCCCTAGTTCGGGCAACGAGCTGCCGGACAACCTCGGCGCTGGTCACACGCAGCACTCCCAATGAGGGGCGCAGGCTGCGGCGGGCAGTACCGGAGCGATCGCGCAGCACTGCAACCGATTGTCGTATCGCATCTTCAGTCGGTGACCTTGAGTTGGATCTTGCTGCCCGGCGGAAGATCCTTGATCTGACGCGCGATATCCCCGGAGAGGCGAATGAGTTCGCCTATGCCGATGGATCCGATGTTCTCGATCTCATAGGCGCCGCCCAGGACACTGGGCATCTTCAGGCAAAAGCAGCGGTGCGCCGGCTGAACGCCGTACTTGCTCTCGGCCATCTGGACCAGGCGCGCCATTTCCCAGTCCTCGATGAATTCCGGGTCGCCGAGCAGGCGCTCATACTCGGCGGCGGAGTCCGCGATCACCTCGCACTCCAGATCCTCCGGGTATAGGCGCCAGTAGCTGCCGGCCTGATCGGAGAAGATCACGTTGCCGAACTTGTTGGTCGCCAGGACCACGACGGATTCAATGCCCTTCCAGCCCCATGCTTCGCGGACATCGTCGGCGATGGTCATGCGTCGGATTCCACATATGTCGGGTTAGTCCTGGCCGCCATGCGTCAGAAATCCTTCGGGGAGATGCCAACCACCGGACCCTTGGATCCCAGGCTAAGCGAGTCTCCTATCGTCACGACTTTTTCATCCGCGACATCCCCGGAGAGCGTGATCGGCTGCGACCGTCCGCCGATCCCGGGGTTATGGATCGGTAGGAACCTGACTTCGTATGAACCGGGCGGCAGATCGCGGAAGGAGAACACGCTGAGTTCCCTCATGAATGCGTGACGCAGGCCGGGGCAAGGCTGTTGCGCGGCCTCGCAAAGCTTCACGTAGATGCTGCTGGCGTTGGACTTTACCGTGATCACACCTTGACTACCCTGCGCCGACTGCTGCATGTCGAGGTAGCCTGTGCTTTTCGGCCATGACTTTCCTGTACCACAAGGACCAGCAACAAGCAGAGCTTCGTTCGGCTCTCTTCGACATGGGTGTTTTGCAACCTAATGGCTTGGCGTGACCGATGACGGGGTTGGGGCTAGAACTCGATGCTGTCGCGAATTGCGGCAATGCCCGCCATGGCGCACTTGTCATCGGCCTCGCCGCCTGGCGCGCCAGACACTCCGATCGCCCCGAGACTGCTGCCACCGGCCTCGATGACCAGACCGCCACCAGCGGCGAGAAAGCGCGGGAGGGTTCTCAGTCCGCTCATGGGCATGCCGGGCTGGGTCTCGCGGGCAAGCGCAGTTGTCGAAGTTCTGAAGCTTGCCGCCGTCCAGGCCTTGTTCGAAGCGACTTCAATCGTGTGCGCCCCGGCAAAGCGGTCGCGCA
>JBJXGS010000100.1:0-41856 GCA_046160545.1 Burkholderiales bacterium | reverse complement strand
GCACCATGCCGGTCTTGGTCTTGGACGAGTCGGTCACCCGCGCGATGCCGAAGTCGGTCACCTTGGGGTTGTCCGACTCCAGGTCGTACATGATGTTGGCCGGCTTGATGTCGCGATGCACGACGTTCTGCCGGTGCGCGTAACCCAGCGCGTCGGCGACCCGCGCGGTGATCGACACCACCCTGGGGAGGGGCAGGAGGGTCTCGGGCTTGGTGAAGGGCACCAGGTCCTTGCCCTTGAGCAGTTCCATCGCGATGAAGCACAGGTCGTGTTCTTCGCCCGCGTCGTAGATGGTGACGATGTGCGGATGATTGAGCCGGCCGGCCGTCTCGGCCTCGCGGAAAAAGCGCGCCTTGGCTTCATCCAGTTCCTCGGCCTCGAACTCCTGCGACAGCGCCATGGTCTTGATCGCCACCACGCGACTGATCTTGGGGTCGCGCCCGAGATAGACCACGCCCATCGCACCCTTGCCGAGCTCCTTCTCGATCTGGTAGCGGCCCAGCATCGGCTTTTCGCCGGCTCCGGCGCCATCGAGGATGCTGGTATTGGTGCGACCCGATGCGCCCCCCAGTATGACGGTCTCGGAAAGGTTCTTGGCGCGGAGGATCTTCTGTTCCAAGTCCTTGTACTTGGGATCGTAACCCGCCATGTGCTCGTAGACCGCCTGCGCCTTGTTGAACTGGCGCTTGCGCTCGAAGTCCAGTGCCAGGTTGTACATGTTGTCCATGACCGCGCCGTCGAAGGGCACCTTGCGGAACTTGTCGAAGGCCATGTCGAGCTGACCCTGGCCCTGGAAGGCAAGCCCCAGCATGCGGTTCGACTCGGCCGACTCGACATCCGACTTCTGCTTGCCGGCTTCGGTGACGATGAACCGCTTGGTCGTGAGCAGCAGATGCCCGACCAGAAGCAATGTGGCCGGCACCATCAACTGGATCCACATGCCGGCCGAGACCATCAGGCCGAAGTGCGTGGCCAGCAGCACGACCAGAATGCCGAGCGTGATCAGCGCGGCAGGACGCGCTTTCAGGCGCGGCAACAGGGCAATGAGGTAGGCGGCCACCAGGACAAGCACCAGGAGTTCGACGATGATCGCCCAGCCCGGCGTGACGAAAAAGTGCTCGGACAGGATCGACGAGACCGAGTGCGCCATCTTCTCGACCGGGGTCATGGCAGCCGAGACCGGGGTCGGAAAGCTCGTCCCCACGCCTGCGGCGGTGGGCCCGATGAGCACGATCTTTCCGGCGTAACGCTCGGCAGCGTTGATCTTGCCGGTCAGGACATCATAGAAGGAGTCGATCTGGAAGGCCTTCTTGCCGTCACGATCCTTGTAGTAGTAGGTGTACATCTGGTTCTGAGAGTCGGTCGTGATCGCCAGCTTGCCCAGCTTCAGCTGCTCGCGCCAGGTGACCTTGATGTCGCCCACTCCCAGGTTGAGGCTCTTGGCCGCGATCATGAGAGAGTAGGACGGGAAAAAGCGGTCGTAGTACTGCACCACCAGGGGTTCGGTGCGCACCCCGCCGTCGACGTCGGGCAGGTCGTTCAAGTGCCCCACGCCGGCGGCGCTCTTGCCGAGCACGTCGATGGGCAATTGGATCGCTGAAGACGGTACCGCCTCGCCGTTCTTGTCCTCGAACGAACTCTTGCCGGCGAATTCCGGCAGTGCCTTGTCCGGCTTGCCGCGCGGCTCTCCCAGGGCGAACACCATGGGCAGCATGACATTGCCGGCCTTGCCATAGGACTCGGCCAGCTTGCGGTCGGTGTTGAGGTCAGCCTCGGCCTGCTTGAGCAGGGTGCCGAACTGCGCCAGGTCGCCTTGCGCGGCGCTCGGGTCGCCGGAGATCTTGCCGAAGAGTTCGGAGAGCTTGCCGATGTAAACCAGGCCCGGGTCTTTCTGCTCCTCGAAGAAGAAGACCGTGTTGCCGATCACGCGCACCTTGGCCGCCGACAGCATGTCGGCCATCTTGGCGTGAATGTCGCGGCTCCAGGGCCAACGTCCGATATTGTTGATGCTGGTATCGTCGATCGCGATGATCGCGATGTTCTTGTTGGGTTCCTTGGAGGAAGCCTTGACGCCCAGATCGTAGGCCTTGCGCTCGAGGCTTTGCAGCAATTCGCCGTTCTTGAATGCCAGGATCAGGATGAGGATGACGACGCCAAGAAACCAGTCGGACTTCCAGAAGTCCCCCTTGAGTTTTAGCTTGGCCATTCCATTCCCCCTTCGTCGGCGCGGCACGCCCCGAAAACGCCCTCGGTCCCCGTATCACCGGTTGGCGCAAGCAGTCTTTGCCGCTCTAAGCGAGCCGAACGAGCCGATGCCTGCAAGCATCGGCCGCCCGGACTGCGAGATTCGGATTCTACGTCAAGTGCCGCCTACCAAGCAAAAAACGCAGCATAAACAGGGCGATGATACGCATTGTTGCGGTTTTGCATCAAATGCGAATGGCAGCACGCGGCGGGTTCGTCGACCGATGCCTGTCGGTGGACGCAGGTTCCGTGTATCGCAGGGGCAGGCAATTAACGGTACACGAGCACGGGCAAGCCCGCGTGGGCAAGCACTTTTTGTGTCTGACTACCCAAGAGCATCGCCTTCATGCCCTTGCGGCTGTGCGAAGCCATGTAGATCAGGTCGCACTTGTACTTGCGCGCGGCGTCAAGGATTGCTTCGGCGGGAAAGTCGCTGGTCAGGCTGGCGGTCTCGCAGGGCACCCCCGCAGCGCGGGCGGCGCGCACGATGACATCAAGATGCCGCTCTGCGGCGGCGCGGATGGCCGCCTTGTTGTGCGGCAGGGTGTCGATACCTACCGGCAGCAGCTTGCGATAAACCAGGGGGGTCGGTACCGGCGCGACAAACAGCCCGGTCACGCGGGCACCAAGGGATGACGCGAGCTTGACCCCGGAGCGCACCGCGGCGACGCTCAAGGGGGTGCCGTCGGTCGGCAGGAGGATATTGCGGTACATGATGGAGATCTCCTATTTTGCGTACGGTAGCACCCAGATCAGCATTGCCAGCACGTAGCAGACAAACGAGCATACGAGGGTAAACGGTACGCTCCAGGCAAGGAATTCGCGCAGTGACACCTTGCGCCCCTCCTCCTTCTCTGCCAGGGACAAGGCGACATAGAGCGCGGGCGCACCGGCTACCGTCAGATTGCTGCCCAGGGTACCGGCCCACAACAGCACCCAATACAGGGGCCAGGGCTCGATACCGGCCGCGCCCAGGTCCTTGATGGTGTAAAGGAAGGTCAGGATGTAGGCGTCATGCTCGACCAGTCCGACGATGGGGATGGTGACCCAATAGAGGACAGTCGCACCAAGCGCGTAATTTTCCGCGAAAAGCGGCTTCATCGCGACGGCCAGCTTGTCGAGGATGTGCACCTTCTCCAGCCCGCCGACGAGTGCGAAGAGCGCGATGTAGAAGAAGATCGCGCGCCAGTCGAGTTCCTGGACCATGGTCTCGAAGTCGGGGGCTTCCTTGGATACCCGATCGCCAAGGAAGTGCAGCACCAGCACGAGCGAGAGCGCGCCGGTCAGCGCGATGAAGCCGAGCTTGACGCCGATGTACTCGCGCATCGACATCGCAATGACCGTGCCCAGGAACCACACCACCACCAAGGTGGCGAAGAGCGGGTTGGCGATCTTTGCGTCAATCCCCAGGCTGGCGAGATCTGTGACCCGCTTGTGGCCGCGGAAGCCGTAGGCCCACATCGCCGCCAGGGTGATGACGAAGGTGACCATCAGTATCGGGAACGACGACGGCCGCCCGTGTTGCCAGATGAAATCGAAGAACTCGGCGCCTGCGACGCTGTGCAGCATCTGCGGTGGCAGGTCGCCGATGATGAGCGCGGTACCCATGAAATTGGCGCCGAAACCGATCATCAATATCACCGGGGCGACCGGCAACTTCACTGCGCGGGCCAGCGGCAGGGCCACCGGCGCCATCATGAGTATGGTGACGACGTTGTCGACGAACATCGAGATCACCCCGGCCAGGAAGGTCAGGATGATGACCAGCAAGCCGGGGCGTCCCCCCGAGAGCTTGAGCGCCTGCACCGAAAGCCAGCTCGGCACGCCGCTCTTGCCAAAGTATCCGGCAATGAGCCAGATCGCAACCAGAATGGCCATCACGTTCCAGTCGACGTAGCCGAAGGCATCGGTCTCGTTCATGATGCCTAGCCAGATCATGACCACCACGCCGACCATGCCGGCCAGCGTGCCGTCGATCTTGTTGCTGACGACAACGAGGATCGTGATCGAAAACACGATCAAGGTCAGCCATTGCATCGAGTCCATTTTCTCCCCCCAATTCTTGTGGTGTTGTGTCTGCCGCCTGGCTCGCGGAAGCGCCTGGTCAGGCCAGGGCTTGCCGCGTCCGGATCGTTTTTAGAGCATCATTTTCAGCAGCGCGGCCATCTCCGACGGGTTCTTGGTGGTGCGAATGCCGCATTCTTCCATTATTTCGAGCTTGGCTTGCGCGGTATCCTCGCCACCCGAAATCAAGGCCCCGGCATGGCCCATGCGTTTGCCCGGCGGCGCCGTCACCCCGGCGATGAAGCCGACCACCGGCTTTTTCATATTGTCCTTGATCCAGCGCGCCGCGTTGACTTCGTCGGGCCCGCCGATCTCGCCGATCATGACCACCGCATCGGTCTCCGGATCGTCGTTGAACATCTTCATCACATCGATGTGCTTCAAGCCGTTGATCGGGTCGCCGCCGATGCCGACGGCCGAGGACTGGCCCAGGCCAATTTCGGTGAGCTGGCCAACCGCCTCATAGGTGAGCGTGCCCGAGCGCGACACCACGCCGATACGTCCTTTGCGATGGATGTGCCCGGGCATGATGCCGATCTTGATCTCCTCGGGCGTGATGAGCCCGGGACAATTGGGCCCCAGCAGGATGGTCTTCTTGTTTTGTGCCTTCATACGGGCGCGTACTTCCAGCATGTCGCGCACCGGGATGCCCTCGGTGATGCAGATGACCAGGTCCAGGTCCGCTTCGACAGCTTCCCAGATCGCCGCCGCGGCGCCAGGGGGCGGTACGTATACCACCGATACGGTTGCTCCGGACTGCGCGCGCGCGTCCTTGACGCTGGCGTAGATCGGGATGCCCTCAAAACTCTCGCCAGCCTTCTTCGGGTTGACCCCGGCGACAAAACATTTCGCGCCGTTGGCGTATTCCTTGCACATGCGGGTGTGGAACTGACCGGTCTTGCCGGTGATGCCCTGGGTCATCACTCGGGTGTTCTTGTTGATCAGAATCGACATCGTCTAACCCCTTTTCGCTGCCGCGACGACTTTTTGCGCCGCATCGGCCATGGTTTCGGCACTGATGATCGGCAGCCCGGAATCGGCCAGCATCTTCTTGCCGATTTGCTCGTTGGTTCCCTTCATGCGCACCACCAGCGGCACCGACAGGTTGACCGCCTTGCAAGCGGCGATCACGCCTTCGGCAATGGTGTCGCAGCGCATGATGCCGCCAAAGATATTCACCAGGATCGCCTTCAGGCCCGGATTCTTGAGCATGATCTTGAACGCTTCGGTGACCTTTTCGGCCGTCGCGCCCCCGCCCACGTCGAGAAAATTGGCCGGCTCGCCGCCGAAGAGCTTGATTGTGTCCATGGTGGCCATGGCCAGGCCTGCGCCGTTGACCAGGCAGCCAATGTTGCCGTCCAGCTGGATGTAGGCCAGGTCGAACTTGGACGCCTCTATCTCGGCCGGGTCTTCCTCGTCGGTGTCACGATAGGCCGCGATTTCCGGGTGCCGGAACATCGCGTTGGCGTCGAAATTGAATTTGGCATCAAGTGCCTTGATGCCGCCATTGCCTTCGAGAATCATCGGGTTGATCTCGGCCAACGAGGCATCGGTCTGCATGTAGCAGGTAAAGAGCTTTTTCAACACGTCGCGCGCCCCCGCCAGGGACGCGTCAGGCACGCCGATGCCGCGCGCGAGATTGTCTGCCTGCGCGTCGGACATGCCGCTCAGTGGATCGACGAATTCCTTGAGGATCTTCTCCGGGGTGTCGTGGGCAACCTGCTCGATATCCATCCCGCCTTCGGATGAGGCCATCATCACCACTTTCTGGCTGGCACGATCAGTCAGGGCGGCGACGTAGTACTCCTTGCGGATATCGGCGCCGTCCTCGATCAGGAGCCGCCGTACCTTTTGGCCTTGCGGCCCGGTCTGGTGCGTGATCAATTGCATGCCGAGAATCTGACCGGCCTTTTCCCGTACTTCGGCTAGCGAGCGGGCGACCTTGACTCCACCGCCTTTGCCGCGTCCGCCAGCGTGGATTTGGGCCTTGACCACCCATACCGGTCCGCCCAGCTTCTCGGCGGCGGCGACGGCCTCGTCGACCGAAAAGCAGGGTATGCCGCGCGGAGTCGGGATGGCGAAATTGCGCAGTATTTCTTTTCCTTGATACTCGTGGACCTTCACCTTGGTTCTCCTCGAAAAGCCAGCAACATGCAGCCAGGCGGGCAGACACGGACGAGCGTCCGTACCGCGGGCCAGAGACTAAAGGGTTTTTTGCCGATGTGGCGAGCAGGCGGATGGCAAAGGGTCCTGCCGAAGTCCCGCGCGCAGTGCGTGCAGCGCTCCTGGTACCTGCACCGCGGAGAAGAGCGGCGGCGCGCGGCGCGAGCGCGGTTCGGGGCGCCGCAGCTACAGAATCAGGTTGGCACCGTGTGCTACGGGCGCTCTCTTGATGCGACAGGAGGAACCACTCGCCGGATCACATCCGACGGGAAGCCGCGGGCCTGGAGGAAACGCATCTGCTTTGACCTGCCGGCGATATCGTCGGCAGGGGTGCCGTACTTGCGTTGCCAGAGCGCTCTGGCCCGTGCGGCGTCGCTTTCGCGCAAGGTTTCCATGAGGTCTGTGTCGCCGGGAGCGACGCCGCGCGAACGCAGTTCGCCGGCGATGCGCGTGCTGCCGTAACGTTGCGAGCGCGAACGCACCAGCGACTCGGCAAAGCGTTGATCCGACAGCAGTCCCTCTTCGGCCAATGCTGCGACAACGGCATCGACCTCGGTCGCGTCCCCGCCGTTTCGCGTCAGCCGCGTTGCCAGTTCGGCGCGGCTGTGCTCCCGCCGCGCCAGATGGGCGATGGCGCGGCGTCGCAAATCGGCTGGAGTTACCGGATCAGCGTCGCCGGCCGGATTTTTTCTTGGCGGGCGAAACATTGCTTCGTGTCCGGTCGTAGGTCAGGCGTTCGCGACCTGCGCCGGAGCCGGTCCGCCCTTGACTCCCAGCGCCTCGCGCACGCGCGCCTCGATCTCTTGGGCGACCGCGGGGTTTTCACGCAGCCAGTTGCGCGTGTTGTCCTTGCCCTGGCCGATGCGATCGCCCTTGTAGCTGTACCAGGCGCCGGACTTCTCGACGATCTTGTGTTCGACGCCCAGTTCGATGATCTCGCCCTCGCGCGAGATTCCCGCCCCATAGAGGATGTCGAAATGCGCTTCACGAAACGGCGGCGCGACCTTGTTCTTCACCACCTTGACGCGGGTTTCGTTGCCGACCACCTCTTCACCGTCCTTGATGGCGCCGGTACGGCGGATGTCGAGCCGCACCGAGGCGTAGAACTTGAGAGCGTTGCCGCCGGTGGTGGTTTCCGGGTTGCCGAACATGACGCCGATCTTCATGCGGATCTGGTTGATGAAGATCACCAGCGTGTTGGTGCGCTTGATGTTGCCAGTCAGCTTGCGCAAGGCCTGGCTCATGAGGCGTGCCTGCAGGCCGGGAAGCTGGTCGCCCATTTCGCCTTCGATCTCGGCCTTGGGAGTCAATGCCGCGACCGAGTCGATCACGACGATGTCGACCGATCCGGAGCGCACCAGCATGTCGGCGATTTCCAGCGCCTGCTCTCCCGTGTCGGGTTGGGAGATCAGGAGGTCGGCAATGTTGACGCCAAGCTTTTGCGCGTAAGTCGGGTCGAGGGCGTGCTCGGCATCGATGAAGGCGGCGGTACCGCCGATTTTCTGCATCTCGGCGATCACCTGCAGGGTGAGCGTGGTCTTGCCGGACGACTCCGGGCCGTAGATCTCGACCACGCGGCCGCGTGGCAGGCCACCGACGCCCAGGGCGATGTCCAGGCCCAGCGACCCCGTCGAGACGACTGTGAGCTCGTCCTCGATGCCGCGGTCTCCAAGCTTCATGATCGAGCCCTTGCCGAACTGCTTCTCGATCTGCGCCAGTGCTGCCGAAAGCGCCCGGCTCCTGTTTTCTTCCATTGCTGCTCCTATGGCGGTCACGCTACCCATGGCGATTCTCCGTGGCGACGAGTTTACGGGGTCCGGTGCCTTGCGCCGCAGGCTACCGGAAGATTCGTTTGCATGTATGAAAAAGCAGCACTGCTAATTCATACAGTAAAACGCAGTCTACCCCGGTTCCCCAAGGCTTGCAAGCAGTCCTTCGAGCGCGTGGATTACCGCGGCGCGGCGCACCTGGTCACGGTCACCCGCCAGCAGCCGGGTTTCGACGCGGGTGGGGGCGCCCGCCACAGCCCAACCAAAGCAAACCGTACCGACCGGTTTGGCATCCGATCCGCCGCCCGGGCCCGCCACGCCCGTGACCGACAGCGCCAGGTTCGCGCGCGAGCGCGCCAGCGCTCCTTCGGCCATCGCGCGCGCCACCGGCTCGCTGACTGCGCCGTGGACTGCAATGAGCACGCCGGGCACGCCGAGCAACGACTCCTTGGCAGCGTTGGAATAGGTGACATACCCGCGTTCGA
Organism: Burkholderiales bacterium; assembly: GCA_046160545.1. Classification (GTDB taxonomy): domain Bacteria; phylum Pseudomonadota; class Gammaproteobacteria; order Burkholderiales; family JAEUOS01; genus JAEUOS01. The sequence goes on along the minus strand of JBJXGS010000100.1, from coordinate 33,131 downwards.
CCCACTGCGAGCTGCCCGCGACGGCGGTCAGGGTCGCCGCAATCCAGCCACCGGTGCACGATTCAGCCGTCGCCACCAGGGCTCCGCGGCGCTGCAGGGCATGGCCGACACGCCCGGCCAGGGCGACAAGTTCCGGTTCGTTCATGAGTTGATCCTCGTCCACAAAGCGATCGCGAGCAGGGTGTAGCCTGCGGCGAGCAGGTCGTCGAACATGACTCCGAAGCCGTTCTTCCAATGGGCGTCAATGTATCGGATCGGCAAGGGCTTGGTGATGTCGAAGAGGCGAAAAAGCAAGAACGCAGCTGCCTGGGCGACCCATGACGCGGGCACCAGGATCAAAACCAGCCAGAAGGCGATCACTTCGTCCCAGACCATGCCGCCGTGATCGGCCACGCCCAGGTCGCGGCCGCACCGGTCGCAAGCCCATACACCCAGCGCGAAGCCGCCGCCGCAGGCGGCAAGTTGCCAGGCTGGCGCCAGGGGAGCCAGGAAGATCACGAACGCCGCCCAACCTGCCAAGGTGCCCCAGGTACCCGGGGCCGGCCGCATGAGCCCGCTGCCAAACCCGAAGGCGATTGCGCGCGCCGGCGAGCCCAGCATCCAGGCAAGTGTCGGCGCAGGCTTCACGCGTCGGCCAGGAAGTGATCGAAACCCTGCGCCATCGGCAGTTCGCGCCCGTCTGCGCCAACCAGACGCACCGCGCCCGCAAAGTTCGCGGTGCCATCGATACTGCCGACTCGTGTCACCGGTGCTTTCGCATCATGGCCCGCTTGCCTGACCGTCTCGCGTAATGAGGACGGTGCCGTGAAGCACAGCTCGTAATCGTCGCCGCCGCCCAGCGCCAGGCGCAGGGCTTCCTCGGGCGCCAGCGTGTTGAGCGCGGCAGAAAGTGGCAGGTCCGACGCACGGAGGGTCGCCGTCACCTTGGACGCACGTGCCAGGTGCGCCAGATCGCCGCCGAGGCCATCTGACACGTCGATCATCGCCGTGGCGATTCCGACCAGACGAACGCCTAGTGCCACGCGCGGGGTCGGGGCCTCCAGTCGTTCGACACACATACGGGCCAAAGGCTCATCTAGTGCCTTGGTGCCGCGCAGGAACGCGAGGCCAAGCGCGGCGTCACCCAGCGTACCCGAGACCCAGACGTCGTCGCCAGGCTGGGCGCCGCTGCGCCGGATCGCCGCGCCGTGCGGCACCTCGCCCATGATGGTCACGCCCAGGGTAAGTGGTCCGCGCGTGGTGTCACCACCGATCAGTTCGACGCCGTGTTCCCCGGCCAGCGCGAAAAAGCCGGCAGCGAACGCGCCAAGCCAGGCCTCATCGGCCTGCGGCAGGCTCAAAGTCAGGGTTGCGTAGCGCGGCGTGGCACCCATGGCCGCCAGGTCCGAGAGGTTGACCGCGAGCGTCTTGTGCCCCAGCCGCATCGCATCGGTGTGCGGAAAAAAATGCGTGCCGGCAACCAGGATGTCGGTGGACACCGCCAGCGTCATGCCCGGTGCTGCATCAATGAGCGCGCAGTCATCGCCTATGCCCAGCACCGCGCGCTTCCCGGGGCGGGAGAAATGCCGCTCGATCAGCTCGAATTCCGAGGCCATGGAGCGTTGGGGCCGCGAGCTGCGGCAGATTTCCTAACGACGCGCGGCGGCGACTTCTGCGGCTCGCCCGGTCGCGGCAAGCTTGTCAAGCACGCCATTGACGTACTTGAAGCCGTCGGTGCCGCCGAAGGTCTTGGCCAGTTCGACGCATTCATTGATGACCACCCGGTAGGGGATCTCCGGGTGATGGGCGAGTTCGTAGGCGCCGACCAGGAGGATCGCGTGCTCGACTGGCGACAAGGATGTTACCGGCCGGTCCAGTGCAGGCGCCAGGCTTTCGCGCAAGGAAATTGCATGGCTTGCAACGCCGGTCAGGAGTTCGCGGAAGTGCGCGGCGTCGGCCTGCTCGAAACCCTTGGCTGCGGCCAGGTCGTCGGCGATGCGTGCCGGTTCGCTGGCGTTGAGTTGCCATTGGTAGAGGCCCTGCACCGCAAACTCGCGGGAGCGGCGGCGCGCGCTTTTCATTGTGTCAATTCGGAGGCCAGGAGCGCCATCTCGACGGCGACCCGCGCCGCGTCGGTGCCCTTGTCCAGACGTGCCTGCGCCTGCGCATCGTTCTCGACAGTCAGAATGGCGTTGGCGATCGGCATGCGCGTTTCAAGCTGGACCTGGCCGACGCCGCGTGCCGATTCATCGCAGACGATCTCGAAATGGTAGGTCTCGCCGCGCACGACACAGCCCAGCGCGATCAGCGCGTCGAAATCGTCGGATTCGGCCATGAGCTTCAATGCGAACGGGATTTCCAGCGCCCCGGGTACCGAGACGACCTCGATGTCGTCCTCGGCGACACCCAGGCGGATCAGCTCGGCAACGCAGCGCTCGCGCAGCGCGCCGACGACGGCGCCGTTGAAGCGCGCCTGGACGATGCCGAAGCGCAAGCCCTCGCCGGAGAGCGCATCGTCGTAACCAGCGGGATCGTCGCTCATGCCTCTGGTGCCAGATAGCCGGTGACTTCGAGGTCGAAACCGGTCATCGAGGGCATCTTGCGCGGGTTGGCCATGAGGCGCATGCGACCGACACCGAGGTCGCGCAGGATCTGTGCGCCGATCCCGTAGGTGCGCAGGTCCATCTTGAAGCGCGGGCGCACGCCCTCGTTCAAGTTCTTGCAGCGAGCCACCAGTTCGTCGGCCGTTTCGCCGGCATTCAAGAGCACGACCACGCCGCTGCCGCGCCTGGCCACCGCGGCGAGCGCCGCATCGACGCTCCACGAGTGTGCGCCACCGGCAGTGTCGAGCAGGTCCAGCGTCGAGAGCGGTTCGTGCACGCGCACCAGGGTTTCTTCGGCCGGTGACGGGGTGCCGAGCACCAATGCCAGGTGTGCGGCGCCACCGGCGTGGTCGCGGTAGACCACGGTGCGGAACTTGCCGTGCGCGTTGACGATTTCGCGTTCGGCGACGCGCTGCACCAGGGATTCGTTGCGGCTGCGATGATGGATCAGGTCGGCGATGGTGCCGATCTTCAAGCCGTGGGTGCGCGCGAAAACGATCAGGTCCGGCAGGCGCGCCATGCTGCCATCGTCATTGAGGATCTCGCAGATCACGGCTGCCGGAGTCGCTCCTGCCATCGCCGCCAGGTCGCAACCGGCTTCGGTGTGGCCGGCGCGCACCAGCACGCCGCCCGGCTCGGCCCGTAAAGGAAAGATGTGTCCGGGCTGGACGATGTCGGACGGGCTGGCCGCCGGCGCAATGGCGGCCCGTACCGTGCGCGCGCGGTCGGCCGCGGAAATTCCGGTAGAGACTCCCTCGGCCGCCTCGATCGAGACGGTGAAATTGGTGCCGTGTCGCGTGCCATTGCTGGAAACCATGAGCGGCAGGTTGAGCCGCTGGCAGTGTTCGCCGGTGAGGGTCAGGCAAATCAGCCCGCGCCCGTAGCGCGCCATGAAATTGATCGCCTCGGGGGTGACGTGCTCTGCCGCCATCAGGAGGTCGCCCTCGTTCTCGCGATCCTCATCGTCGACCACCACGACCATGCGCCCCGCCTTCAATTCGGCGACGATCTCATCCACACCGCTGATCGAGACTTCCTGCGGACTGCCCGCGACCACCGTCAGGCGTTGCGACATGTGGAATCTCTCCATTGCATGGCAAAGAGTGCGATTCTACCCGCGTCGCGCGGCGCGCCGGCTCGGCATAATCGCGCTTTTCGAAGCGAAAGGATGCCGATGCGCTGGCTCGTGTTCCTGGTCGTCTGCCTTGCTTTTTCGGCCCCTGCTCAGCCGGGCACCGATGCCGCGCTCATCGAAGCTGCTGCGCGCGCCGACGTGGGCGAAGTGCGGCGCCTTCTCGGCCAGGGTGCGAGCGTTCGCGCGCGCGATGCCCAGTCGCGCACCCCGCTCCTTGCAGCCACCCAGTCAAATTGCGTCGAATGTGCGCGCCTTCTCATCGGCGCCGGAGCCGACGTAAACGCCAAGGATGCGATTTCCGACAGCCCCTACCTGCTGGCTGGTGCGCGCGGACGGCTGGATATCCTGCGCCTCACGTTGGCCGCGGGCGCCGACCTCAAGAGCACCAATCGCTTCGGTGGAACGGCGCTGATTCCCGCCTGCCACTATGGGCACGTCGACACAGTGCGTGAGCTTCTCAAGACGCGGGTCGCCATAGACCACGTCAACAACCTGGGCTGGACCTGTCTGCTGGAAGCGGTGATCCTCGGCGACGGCGGGCCGGCGTACGTCGAGATCGTGCGCATGGTCTTGGCCGCAGGTGCCAACCCCAACCTCGCCGACCGGCAGGGCCTCACCGCGCTGGGCCATGCCCGCTCGCGTGGGCAGGCTGCGGTGATCCCGCTGCTGGTCGAAGCCGGGGCGAAGTAGCAGCAGCGCGGACGCCGCAGGCGCGAAACCGCTGGTCAGCCGTAGCTGACGTCGCTGACGACGAGCTTGCCGCCCTTCTCGTCGAAATGCAGGATGGTCCTGGCGTCCGACTGGTTGCCGTTGTCCGGATCGAAGGTCTTGTTCTTGTAGATCCAGCGCGGATGCTTGGTATCCGACGCGTCAATTTCGTCGGGCTTGCCGAACTTCTCGGCGACGGCTTCCTGAGTCTGCTCCATCACGTAGCCCTGGAACAGGCCGCGAGTGTATTGAGAGCTCCAGCATCCGGAAATCATCATTGCGAGGAAAGCGAAAGTAGCCACGCGCAGGCCACGCAGCCAAGTCGAGGCCACATACTGAGGGTTGCTCTGCATTGTCATTTCCTGTCGTCTGTATGCTGCCCTCGGCCCTGACCTGTGATGGGGCCTTCGCGCAACGGTTCGCAAAGAATAATCCGGTCGCCTGACGTGGCGCTGACACAGCGCCGCGCGATGAAACGTACAATCCATTTCGATTCGCGCGCACCAAGCGACCGGTAGACCGTCCGTCGCGGAAAGTCGCCAATTGGACAGGAAAGGGCAGGGCAATGGGCCGCAGGCAAGCCATCAGAATGCGCATCGAGTGGGGCGACACCGACCCGGCGCGTATCGTCTTCTACCCCAATTATTTCCGCTGGTTCGATGCCGCGTGCCACCAGCTCTTCGACGAATTGGGCGTGAGCCACAACACACTCCTTGCAGACGGTGTCGCTGCCGGCTATCCGATCGTCGAGGCACATGCCGAGTTCAAGCGCCCCGGGTACTACAGCGACTGGATCGAGGTCCGTGCCGAGGTCATGGAGGTCGGCTCCAAGGTTCTCAAGGTTGCCTACCAGGTGTGGCGCGACGACGTGCTCCTGCTCGAGGGTTACGAAAAGCGCGTCATTGCACGCCATGATGATGCGGAACCGCGGCGCATGCGCGCCATGGAAATTCCTGCCGCGATGCGGGAACGACTGCTGGGGTCGACACCATGAAGCTCTATACCTATTTCCGTTCGTCGGCTGCCTACCGGGTGCGCATCGCGCTCAATTTGAAAGGACTGGAGTACGAGCCGGCGTTCGTGCACCTGGCCAAGGGCGCGCACAACGGCGCGGAGTACGCTGCCGTCAATCCGGTCCGGCTGGTGCCCGCGCTCGAAGAGGGCGGGCAACTGCTGACCCAGTCGATCGCGATCATGGAGTACCTCGACGAGATGCACCCGGTGCCCGCCCTGCTGCCCGGGACTTCGCTGGATCGCGCGCGGGTGCGTGCGCTCTCGCTCTTAGTCGCATGCGAGATCCATCCGCTCAACAACCTGCGCGCCCTCAAGTACCTGAATGGCGTCCTCAAGGTGAGCGAGGAACAGAAGAACGGATGGTATCGGCACTGGGTCGAGGACGGATTGGCGCGCCTCGAGGCGATGCTCGGTGACGGCAGGAGCGGCCGCTTCTGCCACGGCGATACGCCAAGCATGGCGGACTGCTGTCTGGTGCCCCAAGTGGCGAACGGCATGCGCTTCGATTGCAACTTTGCGCATGTGCCCAGGGTGATGCGCATCTGGGAAGCCTGCAACGAACTGCCGGCGTTTCAGCGTGCGGCGCCCGCCGCCCAGCCTGACGTCGAGTAGCTGCGCCGCACGCGCGGCGCAGCCGGTTGGGCGAACTCGCCTTGCGCGTAGAATCGCGGCTCTTTTTGCTTGAAGCCGCGCGACGCGTGTCGATCAATAGATGAGCACCATGGCGATAAACGAAACCCACGATTCCAAGCAAAAAAGCTGGGTCGATGCCGCCAACGAGCCCGGAGCGGATTTCCCGCTGCAGAATCTTGCCTTCGGCGTGTTTCGCCGAGCTGGCAAGGCCGAGGACTTTCGTGGTGGAGTCGCGATCGGCGATCAAATCCTCGACCTCGCTGCAGCGATGCGTACCGGCATGTTTGCCAAGGATGCCGCCGAAGCCGCCGTGCTGGCGTCCGCGCCCACGCTCAACGGGTTCATGGGTGCCGATATGGGTCTGGCCTCGGCGCTGCGCATGGCCTTGTTCCGGGCGCTGCGCGAAGGCAGCGCGCTCGAAGGACGGGCGCGCGCCTGCCTGGTGCCCATGAAGGACGCTGAAATGGGCCTGCCGGCGACGATTGGCGACTTCACCGACTTTTTCTCCTCGGTGTTTCACGCCACCAATACCGGCAGCATGTTCCGGCCGGACAACCCCCTGCTGCCCAACTACAAGCACCTGCCGATCGCCTATCACGGCCGTTCCTCCTCGATACGCGTCGGCTCGCTGGCCAGTCCGCATGCCTTCCCGCGGCCGCTGGGGCAGACCAAGCCGGCCGACGCGCCGGCGCCGCTGTTCGGCCCGTCCAAGCGCCTGGACTACGAACTCGAGGTCGGTGTCTGGATCGGTCGCGGCAACGACCAGGGCAGGCGCATTGGCGTGGAGGCCGCCGAGGAACATGCATTCGGCCTGTGCCTGCTCAACGACTGGTCGGCGCGCGACATCCAGGGCTGGGAGTACCAGCCGCTGGGCCCATTCCTGGCGAAGAACTTCGCCACCACGATCTCGCCTTGGATCGTGTCCCTGGAAGCGCTGGCGCCCTTCAGGGTCGCCGAATTCGCCCGGCCCGCCGGCGACCCGGCACCGATGGCTTATCTCGACTCGCCGCAGAACCGCAGGTCCGGGGGTATCGATCTCAGACTCGAGGCACTGCTCCTGACCGCGGGCATGCGTGCGGCCGGACAGGCGCCGGTGCGCCTGTCGGCCTCGAACTTCTGCGATTCCTACTGGACCATTGCGCAATTCATCGCGCACCACACCGTGGGCGGCTGCAACCTGATGCCCGGCGACCTCCTGGGCAGCGGCACCCAGTCGGGGCGCACGCGCGAGGAGTTCGGTTCGCTGCTGGAACTGTCGTGGGGCGGCAAGAACCCGGTCGAACTGCCCAACGGCGAGAAGCGCACTTTCCTGGAAGACGGCGACACGCTGATCTTCAGGGGGCATTGCGCACGTGACGGCTACGCGCGCATCGGCTTCGGCGACGTCGCGGGCACCGTGCTGCCGGCTAACTGATCGGGCTGGAGCGCCGCCTGACCTGGCGCGCGGCGGTACACTGCGAGATCACTCGTTTCGCAGGGGGTCGCCATGGAGATGAACAGCGCGGGCGTGGTGCGCAACGCTGAAGAGCGCAAGGCTTTTTACTCGAAAATCGACGGCGACAACCTGGCGCCCCTCTGGGAGGTGCTCAAGGGCCTGGTGCCGGCCGAACCCCGGCCTGCCGCCATGCCGCACCGCTGGGACTACGACGCGATCCGTCCGCACATTCTCGAGTCCGGGGGGCTCCTCACCGCGAAGGAGGCCGAGCGTCGCGTGCTGGTCCTGGAGAACCCCGCGCTGCGCGGGCAGTCGCTCATCACCGATGTCCTCTACGGCGGACTGCAGTTGATCCTGCCCGGCGAGGTCGCACCGGCGCACCGGCACACGCAGTCCGCGCTGCGCTTCATCATGGACGGCGATGGCGCCTACACGGCCGTTGACGGCGAGAAGACCACCATGCATTACGCCGATTTCGTCATCACGCCGGCCTGGACCTGGCACGACCACGGCAACGACTCGCCCAATCCCATGGTCTGGCTGGACGTGCTCGACCTTTCGATCGTCGCGCACTTTCACGGGCAGTTTCGCGAAGACTGGGAAGAAGAGCAGTTTCCCGTGTCGCGGCCCGACGGCGACGCGCTGGCGCGCTACGGCGCCGGCCTGTTGCCGATCGACTACAAGCCGCAATCGGCGACCTCGCCGATTTTCAACTACCCCTACGCGCGCACCCGCGAGGCGCTCCTCTCCATGCATCGCGCCGGCGACCCCGACCCGCATTTCGGACACAAGCTGAAGTACATCAACCCCGCCAGCGGGGACTGGGCCATGCCGACCATCGCCACGACCATGCAGTGGCTGCCGGCCGGCTTCGCCACGCGTGCCTACCAGTCCACGGATGGATTGGGCTTCGTCTGCGTCGAGGGTGCCGGCGAGACGCGCGTCACGCTGCCGGACGGCAATGTGCGCATCCTCACCTGGAAGCCGCGCGACGTGTTCGTCGTGCCGGGCTGGCTCAAGCATACCCATCATCCTGCCAGCGACACGGTGCTGTTCGGATTCTCGGACCGCTCGGCGCAGGAAAAACTGGGCATCTTCCGCGAAAAGCGCCACTGAGGCTGTCGGGCCGGTGTTTCTGCGACCCAAACCGCGCAGTCGCGCGCGGTTTGCGGCTTCAGCCGCGCTCGACCACGATGCCCTCGATGATGTTGGCGACCGCCTCGCACTTGTCGGTCACCGACTCCAGGAGTTCGTAGATCTCCTTGAGTTTTATGATTTGCAGGACGTCCTGTTCCTCGCGAAACAGCTTGGCCATGGCCGCGCGCATGACGTGGTCGGCCTCCGACTCGAGCCGGTCGATCTCCTCGCACAAGGCGAATATCTCGGAGCGGCTTTCCCGGGCCGGCAGCAGCGCCACCGCGGAGCGGACCTTGCCTGCGCAGGCGACGCAGATCTCGGTCAGCTTGCGCGCGTCCGGCGTGATGCGGGTGAAGTCGTAGAGGAAGATGGACTGGGCAACGTCCTCGATTAAGTCGAGGATGTCGTCCATGGTCGAGATCAACTGGTGGATGTCGTCACGGTGCAGCGGCGTGAAGAAGGTCCTGCGCAGCAGTTCGGTGGTGGCATGGGTGACCTTGTCGGCGCGCTTTTCGATCGACTCGATCGCATACGCGCGGTGCTGCAGGTCGTCGAAACTGCCCATCAGGGATTGCAGCGCTGCGGCACCTTCGACAATGGTCGCCGCATGTTCGTTGAACAGGTCGAAAAATCGACGTTCCGTTGACAGGAAGCGACCGAACATGGAGGATTTTTGAGAGGGCGGGAAACGCCGGCAAAGCCGATCAGTGGCGCGCGCCTTGACCGGCTGCTCGATGGGGCAGCCGACGGACGCGCGGTCTTGGGCGCGGCGGCATTATATGTGGCCGCGCCCGCCCAAGTCTGCATCAGCGCGCAGCCATGCGCGTATAGCGTGCGGCGAGTCGCTGCGCGGCCTCGGCCAGCCCGGCCGATACCGGGGCGTTGCATGGCCCCTTGACCTGGCCGGCGAACCAGACCCAGGCGCGGCGCCGCAATGCGGCGGTGGCGCGCTCGCCGGTCGCTTCATCCTCGAGGGCGAAAACGCGTGCCGCGCCGGCGGCGCAGTCGTTCGCGTAGCTGGCGACGCAATGGCGCATTTCCATGCCTTCGCGCGCGAGCATGAGCGAATCGGTGAGCGGCACCGCGCGCACGCCGGCGGTCAGGTGCGCCGGCACGGCGCTGGTCCAGCGGCGCATGAATTCCGGGTTGAGCAGGATCATCGCCTGGTGCCAGTGCTGCTGCCGGCGGATCAGCGAGGCGAAGGTGGCTCCGCTCGGCACGAGGGCGCGGCCCGGTACCGACTGGTCGATCCACCAGTCGAGCAGGTAGGCAGCGTCTTCGCGCACGAAGCGCAGCGAAACGCCGAGCTTCTCGCGGCGCGCGATTTCGACGGCGACGATGCGCACCAGTCGCGCCAGGTCGGCGCGCCGCGCGGCGTCGAAGCGCGGGTGCTCCAGCAGGGTTTCGAGCCGCCCGCCGCTGCAAAAGGGAGGCAGCAGCGCTGCGGGGATCGATGCCAGCCCGGTCTCGTAGAGCGCTTGTGCGGCCACCGCCTGGTGGCGCGCCGGGGCGTCCTGCGCGGCCGGAAAGAGCGCGGCGACCAGGGAGCGTGGCTGGTGTGCGAGCCAGCGCCAGCCGGCGTCGGAAAGCCCCAGGCAGGCGAGGCTGCGCTTGGTGTCGCCAAAAGCGCCCAGGGGCAGCCCATCGGCGCGCTTGCGCGCGTGGCGCCGCACCAGGGGCACGATGAGCGGCATCAGGTTCGGCGCCTCCCCGGCCAGCCGGATGAGGGTTGCGGCGCCGGCCGCCAGGCAGTCGGCACGGTCGGCCAGGGTCGCGCCGGGCCCGAATGCCAGCAAGGCTGCGCGCGTCAGCGGGTGCGGCAGGAATGCGGTCAACAGCGCCCGGCGCAATACGCACGCGGCGCGCTCGCCCGCGGCTTCGGGATACAGGTCCTCGCCAAGCCGGCGGCGGCAATAGGCCAGGTCTGCGGGCGCCAGAGTGCCGCCAGCGGCGGTCATGCCGGTGGCAATCGCGCTCTCGGCTGCCAGGACGACGGCCTGTTCGGCCAGACGCTTCGCATCCAGCATCGGCGTCGCAAGGAGTGTCGGCGGCGCGGGTCGCCAGCGACCGGCCGCATCGCGTGACTTGACGCCGAGTCGCCCGTTGCCGCCAAGTTCCAGGGCCAGGGCATTGCCGAGGATCAGCCGGCGCCGGTTGGCGCTTTCGGCAAAGTCGAGGAAACGGCCGCGCGGGCGAGACAGGGCCTCCAGCACCACGGTACCGGCTGCGGCCGACGGGCGGCTGCGGCGCGCGGAGGTTCCGCGCGGATCTCTGACGATGGACCAGGTTTCGGACATTTGCGAAAGGGCGCGGATTATGTCGCCGACGATTGTTGAGGGAATCCTATCAGTAGCCCTGCCATCAGCGACCTGCCAGTCGTCCTCACCGGTTTCGACCGCGTTCTTTGCGCGGCGGTCGGCGACGCCGCAGACGAGCGCTTGCAGGACAGGCTGTCTGGCATGGAAGCGGTGTGTCCGCAGCCGCTGCAGCGTGATAGTGTGTGCAATCAGAAAAAGCCTAACGCGTGGGGCAACGGCGGCCGGCGTTTCTAATCGGCTGCTGCAGCGACGCAAGGCAATGCAGGACCGGACCGCCGGTGACCTGCTCGTCAGTGAGGGGAAACAGAGTGAGCCCAGTCAGATACGTTTGCCTGTCCGACCTGCATCTTGGTGCGGACTACAGCCTCATGACGCTCGCTGGCGAAGGCGGCGGCATGGACCTGTCGCGGCCGAGCCGGACCCTGGAAACCTTCGGCGCGGCGCTGCGACGCATGGTGCCGCTTCTGGGAGACGGTACGCCGCCAACCCTCCTGCTCATGGGCGATGTGCTCGACATGGGCCTGTCGTCCATGGTCGAGGTGTCGAGCGCGTTCCAGCGCTTCATAGAGGTCCTGTTTCCGCGCGACGGTCCGCAGGTATTCTCCGACCAGGTCATTTGCATACCAGGCAACCACGACCACCACCTGTGGGTGCGCGCGCAGGACCGCCACTTTGTCGAACGCCTTGCCCGCGTTGCGCCCGGAGCGGCGGCCGAAGACATGATCGAGGCGACCTCGCTTTTCGATCCCGAGCCGCTGCCCTCGCCCTTGCTGACCACCCTCATGGCGGCGTACCCGCACCTGTCCGCGGCACAGGTGCGCATCGCCTACCCCAACCTGGGGCTGGCGAGCGCGGATGGCCGGCGCTGCATCCTCTTGCACCATGGCCACTACCTCGATGCCACCTACCGCGCCATGTCGACCCTGAACGGCAAGCTGACGGGCAATGACGCGCTGCCGGCGACAGTTGCGCAGATCGAGGCCGAGAACGGCAGCTGGGTCGATTTCCTCTTCTCCGACCTCGGCTCGTCGGGCGAACTGGGGCGCGACGCAGCGACCCTGTACGAAATCTCACGTGACGCCGGGGCCTCGCACTGGTTCTGCGAAAAGGTCGGCGACGCGCTGCTTGGCGGCCTCGGCCACGCCATCGGCGTTGGCGGCAGCACCAAGCTGCCGATGGGCGTGACGATCGAAAACGTCGTGCGCGGCATGGTCGATGCGACGCTCGGGCGCGCGGCCGAGACCGGGCGCGACAGCTACGCGACGGTCATGTCGACGTCCGCGACGGCCGACCTGCGCTGGTACCTGGGCGGTCCGCTGCGCGAGGAGTTGCGGCGCGCCGGGCGCCTGGATACGGTCGCCGAGCTTTCCTTCATCTTCGGCCACACCCACAAGCCCTTCCAGGACCAGTTGCCCGTGGCCGGCTACCCGACCCCGGTAGGCATCTACAACACGGGCGGCTGGGTGATGGACCAGCCGACCATGGCCGCCGCGCAGGGCGCCTCTGCGATCTTCATCGACGAGGCCCTCAACGTCGCTACGCTGCGCCTGTTCAACGACCCCGTCGACGGGGCCGACACGCAGGTGAGTGTGCGCGGAGTAGGCGGTTTCCGCGACCTTGACAACCCGCTCCTGGCCGCGCTGTCGACGCGCCTCGCCGAAACCCAGCCGCTGTGGAAGGAGTTCTCCGCCGCGGCCAAGGAGGCCATCGAAATGCATGCACGCACCCTGCTGCGGGAATTCTTCGATGCCGACGGTGGCGACGACCGCAATCCGCTGGCGCGGGTGACGGCATGAACGCGCGCCTCTCCAAACCGCTCGCGGCCATCCAGCCGCATTACGAAGTCGTCGTCGTCGGCTCGGGCTATGGCGGTGCGATCGCCGCCTCGCGCATGGCGCGTGCCGGCCGCTCGGTCTGCGTGCTCGAGCGCGGCCGCGAACTCCGTCCCGGCGAATACCCCAAGGACCTCTCGAGCGCCAAGGCCGAGATGCAGGTCGACACCTCGCGCGGCAAGCTGGGCACCGCCGACGGCCTCTACAACCTGCACGTCAACGACGATGTCTACGCCATGGTCGGCTGCGGCCTGGGCGGAACCTCGCTGATCAACGCCAACGTCGCGCTCGAGATGAACGAGCGGCTGTTCGAAGGCATCGGCTGGCCGCAGGAATTCCAAAGCGACAAGAAGGCACTGACCGGTTACGCCGCGCGCGCGCGCGCCATGCTCGACGCCAAGCCCTATCCGGAAACCTTCCCGCCGCTCAACAAGCTTTCCGCGCTCGAGGCCTCCGCGCGCGCGATGAAAGAGCCCTTCTATCGCCCGCCGATCGCGGTCAACTTCGAGGACCAGATCAACCCCTTCGGCGTCGCACAGCCGCGCTGCACCCTGTGCGGCGACTGCACTTCAGGCTGCAACGACGGCGCCAAGAACACCACGCTCATGAATTACCTGCCGGATGCGTGCAATCACGGCGCGGAGATCTTCACCCAGGCGCGGGTCTCGCATGTCGAGCGCGACGGCCCCGGGTGGAAAGTGTGCTTCGGTGACGGCAAGTCGGTCGGTGCCGACATCGTGATCCTGGGCGCGGGCAGCCTCGGGTCGACGGAGATCCTGCTGCGCTCCAAGGCACGCGGCCTTGCGCTTTCGGAGCGGCTCGGGCAGCGCTTCTCGGGCAACGGCGACGTGCTTGCCTTCGGCTATGACAGCTACTGGCGCGACGACGCCGCCGGCGTGGCCAATGCCGCTCCGCAGCCGGCCAACATCAACGGCATCGGCAGGGGTGGCAACGACCTGAGGGCTGACCAGCTTCCCGGTCCCTGCATCACCGGCGTCATCGACATGCGCGGGGCCGACGATTGGAAGAAAGGCCTGGTCATCGAGGAAGGGGTGATTCCCGGCGCGATGGCCATGCCAATGCCGGTGGCGCTCTTTTTCGGGCAGGCGCTGGCGGGCAACTTCTTCCATTACGGTGTCGCGCAGGCCCAGTCGCGCCTGATGGACGCCAAGGCCTTCGGCGAAGCCCTGCAGGGCGACCCCGCCAGCCTGGGAAAGAAGGCCTACGAGGGCCCGGCGGCGCGCACCCAGACCTACCTGGTCATGAGCGTGGACGACGCCGGCGGGACGCTGCGCCTGAACGAGGACCGCCTGCGCATCGACTGGCCCGGCGCCGGCGACGCGCCGGTGATCGCGCGCGACAACGCCTTGATCGGCGAGGCCAACGCCGCCATCCAGGGCCAGTTCATGCCCAATCCGTTGTGGACCGCTCCGCTGGGCAACAAGATCATCACGGTTCACCCGGTCGGCGGCTGCGGCATGGGCGACGACGCCAGGAGCGGTGTGGTCAACCACAAATGCCAGGTCTTCGCCGGCAGCGCCGGCGTCGAGGTGCACAAGGGCCTGTATGTGTGCGACGGCGCCGCGATGCCCGGCGCGGTGGGCGTAAATCCGCTGCTCACCATCTCCGCGGTCGCCGAGCGGGCCTGTGCCCTGCTGGCCCAGGAGCGCGGCTGGACCATCGACTACACCAACAAGGCACGCCAGACGCAGAGCGCGGAGCAGGTGGCTCTTCTGATCGCGGCGCCGCCGCCTGCCGCCGCGCCGGCGACACCGGCCGATCCGGTCGATCATCGCGGCCTGCTCGAGCGCATCGGCGACGGTTTCCTGCATCTGGAGAGCGCAGTCGTCGACAAGCTGCATGCAGGCTTCGACGAACTGGTCGGCCACATCAAGTCCGGCGCGATCCACCTGGCCAAGGATGCGGTGCAGAAGATCGTCGCCGCCCATCCGGAGGCCTTGAGTCCCGGCTTTTCGTTCGCCGAGACCATGCACGGCTGGGTCAGCACCCGCGTCGGCGGCGCACCCGGCCCGGCCGCAGAGCGCATCGCCGACGACTACGAGATCGCCACTGCCTGGGGGCGCGCGGCCGGCACGACCCTCAAGTTCAACCTGACGATCGCCACCGACGACCTCGCTCGCCTGACCAACGATGCGACCCACCCCGGGACGATCACCGGGTCCGTCACCTGCCCGGCCTTGAGCGATGCGCCGATGCAGGTCCTGAAAGGCGAGTTCCACCTGCTGCCGGTCGACGCCGACCGCGTCGAGACCTGGACCATGAACTACGACATGGTCATGCAGCGCGGCAACGGACTGGCGCATTTCAGCGGCTACAAGGTGCTGCACCAGAAACCGGGCTCGTCAGCCTGGAACGATGTCACCACGCTCTTCATCAAGGTGCACGAGGGCGACAGTCCGGCGGGCGCGCTCCTGGCCCAGGGGACGCTGACCCTGAATCCGGAGGACCTGCTCTGGCAGGGAGCGTCCGTCAAGACCGACACCTCCAAGGGCGCCCTGGGTGAGATCGCCAAGCTCAATCAGGGTGCCGCGGACGCGATCGCGCTCATGTATCTGTTGAAATTCGGCGTGTTCTTCGGCATGACGCTGTTCCAGTCCTACGGCGGCATTCTTTCCAATCTCAAGAACTTTCCGGCGCAGCGCCACCACGACACCCCCCGTACGCCGCGCCCGCTGAAGGCGCCGCCGGCACAGTCACAAGTCCTGCCGGTCGGCGACGGGTTCTCGATCAGGCTCACCCGCTACCAGGGCGGCAAGCGTGGGCCAGTGATCCTCGCTCCCGGTTTTTCGGTCAAGGCCTCCTCGTTCGCTACCGACACGGTAGATCAGAACCTGGTCGAGTACCTCACCGGAAACGATTACGACGTCTGGCTCTTCGACTATCGCGCCAGCGAAGATTCAGGCAGCGCGATCAAGCCCTTCACGGTCGACGACATCGCGCACATCGACTGGCCGGCCGCCGTCGCCCAGGTACGCAAGGCGAGCGGGGCCAAGGACGTACAGGCGATCGCGCATTGCGTGGGCTCGATGAGCCTCCTGATGGCCATCATGGACGGCATGCCGGGCGTGCGCTCGATCGTCAGCTCCTCGCTGACCCTCGATCCGGTCACCGATTGGTTGAGTTACGCCAAGGCCGACATGAACGTCGTCGGACTGCTCGGCCAGTTGGCGCCTTTCGAGCATGGATTCACCTCGGTTCCCGGCACCACCCCCACCGATGACGACTACAAGATCGACGCGGCCGCGTGGAACGTTCCGGTGCCCGAGGGCGAGGAGTGCAAGAACCCGGTGTGCCGCCGCATCTTCGCGCTCTTCGGCCCCTCCTACACGCATTCCCAGCTCAGCCACGCGACCCACGAAGCGATGATGGAGATGTTCGGTGCGGTCGCTCTCGAGCCCTTCAAACAGCTCTCGGCCATCATGCGTCGCGGCAAGGTGCTGGACCGCGACGGCGCCGATACCTATTTTCAACCCGACAAGCTCAAGCGCCTGGCGCTGCCGATACACTTCATCACCGGCGCGCGGAACCAGCTTTTCTACCCGGAGACCATCGTGCGCACCTGCGAGCTGCTGCGCGTGCACAACGACCCGGCGCTCTACGACACGCACATCTTCGAGGGTTACGCGCACATGGACATGTACGTCGGCAGGAATGCCGCGCGCGATATCTATCCGACCTTGCTCGCCTGCCTGAAAGGCGCGGCGCAGCCCGCATGATGCAACAGCGCCTGGCCGCGATCTTCGCCGCGGACGTGTGCGGCTATTCGCGACTGATGGCCGCCGACGATCGCGCAACTGTCGCCGCGCTTGACGCCGCGCGCGCGGTCTTTCGCAGCCATATCGATACCACTGGCGGCCGGGTCATCGACATGGCGGGCGATTCGGTGCTGGCGGTATTCGACAGCGCGAGCGGGGCGCTGGCCGCCGCGATGGCGATACAGGCCGATCTCGCCCAGATGGCCGAACCCCTGCCCGACGAGCGCCGCATGCGCTTTCGCATCGGCCTCCACTTGGGAGAAGTCATCCAGAAGGACGACGGCACGATCTATGGCGACGGCGTCAACATCGCCGCGCGCCTGGAGGGCCTCGCAGCGCCGGGTGGCCTGACGGTCTCGGCAGCGGTCGAAGGCGCGGTGCGAGGGCGCACCAAAGCGAGCTTCATCGACCTGGGACCGCAGTCGGTCAAGAACATCCCGCAGGCGGTACATGCCTATGCCTGGGACACGCCGCTGGCCCAGCCGGTCGCCGCCGCGCTGGTAGCCAACGCGCAACCCTCGCTCGCGGTCCTGCCGTTCGACAACCTCTCCAAGGACCCCGAGCAGGAGTACTTCGCCGACGGCGTCACCGAGGACCTTCTGACCGAGCTTTCGCGCTATCGCTGGCTCACGGTCATCGCGCGCAATTCCTCGTTCACCTACAAGGGGCGCGCCCACGACGTGCGCCAGGTCGGGCGCGATCTCGGCGTGCTCTACGTGCTCGAGGGCAGTGTGCGCAAGAGCGGCATGCGCATTCGCGTGTCCTGCCAGCTCCTCGACGCCGCCACGGGCAACCACGTCTGGGCCGAACGCTACGACCGCGAGATGGCGGATGTCTTCGATTTGCAGGACGAGATCACGCTCACGATCGCCGGTGCGATCGAGCCGGAGCTGTCCAAGGCCGAACAGGAGCGCGTGCGGCGCAAGCCCGTCGACAACCTTGATGCCTGGGACCTGTACCACCGCGGGCTGTGGCACCTGTGGCAGTACACGCCGGCCGCGCACCTCGAGGCCAAGCGCCTGCTCGGCGAGGCCGTCGCACGTTCACCGCGGTTCGCCGCGGCGCATTCGCACCTGGCGCTTTGCATCTTCTCCGGCGTGTTCAATGCGCTCGGCGAGCCGCCTGAAGCGATGCGCACGGCCTTCGGCATGGCGCGCCACGCCCTGAGTCTCGACGAGAAGGATCCGATCGCGCATTTCGTCATCGGGCGCATCAGCACACAGATGGGCGACCACGCGACCGCGATTGCCGAGCTCGAGACGGCGATCCGCCTCAACCCCAGCATGGCGCAGGCCCACTACGGCCTCGCCAACGCACTCACGGTCAGCGGCCATGCCGCGCAGGCGATCCCCGAATGCGAAGCTGCCGAGCGCCTGAGTCCACACGACATGTCGCGCTGGGCCATGCAGACCGTGCACGCATTCGCGCTCCTGATGCTCGATCGGACCGACGAGGCCGAAGCCATGGCGCGCGCATCGATCCGTCATCCGGGTTCGACGTTCTGGGCCCATGCGATGCTCGCCTGCGTCCTCGGGCATCTGGGCCGGCTCGAGGAGGCGCGCGCTGCATTGGCGCGGGTGATCGAACTGCAGCCTGCTTTTTCAGCCGCGTATGTAGCCAGGGTGTATGCGGGCAGCCATCCCGAGGTGAATGCGCGCTACTACGAGGGGCTATATCTCGCGGGGCTGCCGCGCGCTGCTCTGTCGGGCACCTGAGATCCGGCTCCCTACAGCAGCCACAAAGCGCGTTGCCTGGCCATTCTGACGCGATGCTGGATCGTCGGGCGCAGCCGGCGCAAGGCCCAGGCAGCCGCGCTGCGCAGCGCTCGGGTCACGGGCCCCCGGGTCCGCCCCTCGCGCAACTCCACTTCGGAATTCCGGAACGCCGAAAGCACGATCGGGTCGTCATCACGAATGTGGATGGTCTGGCCCGCCCTGAGTACATGGTCTTGTCTGTGGGCATCCTGGGTCAGCCACACCACGCCGCGCTTGACGGACACCGCGACGCTGGCCGGATGACGCACCATTAGCGTGCCGTTGGAGGGGAGGAGGAAATCGAGGTGGTTGAAGGCGACTTGCATGATGGGCTCCGTTCGGATAACTTTTGTTCACGAATCACCGATTTGGCGACACGCTGCTCACATGAGCGATGTCGGGCAGTTTCCTCTCTACAAGCTGATATGACAAACGAGTTTGACGCTCTCTTCGCATGAATAAAAATCATTCGAAACCGCTCTCGGCGCGGCGCGTTGCCTCATTGGATTCGCTGCGCGGTTTTGAAACCGCCGCGCGTCTCCTGAGCTTCACCGCAGCCGCGAGCGAACTCTCGATCACTCAATCTGCGGTGAGCCGGCAGATCAAATCCCTGGAAGACAGCGTCGGCGTACCGCTGTTCGCACGCTTCAACCGTCGACTTGAACTGACCGATGCAGGGGAACGTCTATACCGTGTGGCCAGCCGCGCGCTGGCTGACATCATGGGCACGATTGACGAGCTGCAGGGCCCGGCAGCGCAAGTCGTCACCGTCACGACGTCCCTCTCCTTCGCGACCCTTTGGCTGGTACCCAGGCTGGCGCGTTTTCGTGCCCTGCATCCTGAAATCGACGTGCGCATCGCGGCCAATGACGCCATCGTGGCGCTGGAGCGCGAGCGGATCGATTGCGCGATCCGCTTCTGCGAACCGGAATCAGCGCCGGCGGAGGCGCGCGCGCTGATGCGGGAGGAGGCCTTTCCTGTGGTCAGTCCCGCACTCCTGAACCGGAAGGAAGCTCCGCTGCGCATGCCCGCGGACCTTGTCCACCATGTGTTGCTCAGGTACGACGACGCACGCGGCCAGGTCCCGCACGTGGACTGGGCCAACTGGCTCGCACTGTGGAAGGTTGGTGAGCTAAAACCGGCCGGCAACCTCACTTTCTCGCACTACGATCAGGCGATTTCCGCTGCGGTCGAGGGCGAAGGCATCGCCATCGGGCGCACGGCCCATGTGCGCCGCCTGATCAAGCAGGGCAAACTGGTACCCCTGTTCGACAATCGCATGGCGGTGCCGCGGCAACACTTCGTGGTCGTCGCGCGCGGCAGCCGGCATCGGCCCGAGGTCAAGGCCTTTACCGAATGGGTGCTCGCTGAAGCGGTTCGGGATTGACCGGCGGCCCAAATGATGAATCTCCTCCCGCATAGCCTCGCCACGAGCCCGAGCCTCGCCGTATCGCAGGTGCCTCTACGTTTGCGCGTGTCCGCATGAAGGCGGACCACGGAGCCCAGGCCCCGGCGCGCCTCTTCCACGGCTGGGTGGTGGTGTGGGCCGTGCACGTGGTTCTTTTCACGATCTTCAGCGCGGCCTACTCTTTTTCGTCGTTCTTCACGGCGCTCGAGGCCGAGTTCGCGGCCAGCCGCGCGGGAGTGTCCTTCGCCTTCGGGCTGGCGGTGTTCCTCTATTTCCTGGTTGGCGCCTTCGCCGGGGTCGTCGCCGATCGCACGCACGTGCGGCGCGTCGTCGGCGCCGGCATCATCGCGCTGGCCGCGGGCCTGTACCTTGCCAGCCACGCCACGTCGCTGACAGCGTTCTACGTAACATTCAGCCTTGCGATCGGCATCGGCGTGGGCTGCGCCTACGTGCCGTCCATCGCTGCGGTGCAGCCCTGGTTTGTGCGGCGCCGGGCCACAGCCGCCGGCATTGCGTCCTCCGGCATCGGCCTGGCGACCCTTGTCACGCCGTTCGTCGCGGTCAAGTGCATCGAGGCGCTCGGCTGGCGCGCCACGCTGCAGTGGCTGGCACTCGCTGTGTTCGTGCTCGGGCTCGCTGCCGCCCTGAAGTTGGAGAAGTCACCGCAGGCGCGCGGACTGCATCCCGACGGCGATGCCGATTCGCCGCACGGCAACCTGGCCACAGGCGGCATGGGCTGGACAGAAGCGGTGCGCTCAAGGACGTTTGCACTCTTTTTCCTCACCATGCTTGGTACCGGCATGATTCAGTTCATGCCCTTCGTGCACCTCGCACGACATGCCCTTGACCGCGGCTTCGCCGCGGAGACGGGCGCGTTCCTGCTCGGACTCATCGGGCTTGGAAGCTTCGTCGGACGCCTCGTGATGACAGGCCTGGCCGACCGCTACGGCAGGCGCGAAGCCTACGCGGCGATGTTCGGCCTCATGGCGCTCTCGTTTGCCTGGTGGCTCATCTCCCTTGCGCTGCCGGCGTCTTTCCTGGCGTTGGCGCTCTTCGGCATCCTGTTTGGATTGGGCTACGGGGGCTTTGTCGGCATCGCGCCGCCGCTTGCCATGGGCTACTTCGGCGGGCGCAGCTTGAGCGGGCTTATCGGACTTCTGTACCTCGGCGCCGGCACGGGCACCCTGATCGCGCCGACCTTCGCTGGCTGGGCCTACGACACCACCGGCAGCTATGCGATCCCGCTTGTGACCGGCGTGGCTTGCAACCTCATTGCAATGGTTCTGGCATTGCGCATGCCGCGCGCCTGATGACAGATAATCGCCGGTCCACAACACAACGGAATACACCATGTCCGGACTCATCATCAAGGACCTGACCGTCGGTACAGGCGCCGAAGCCCGTGCCGGCACGACCATAGAAGTGCACTACACCGGCTGGCTTTTCAACGACGGCCAGAAGGGTGCGAAGTTCGATTCGAGCAAGGACCGCAATGAACCCTTCTCGTTCGCGTTGGGCGCCGGACAGGTAATCCGCGGCTGGGACGAGGGCTTCGCCGGCATGAAGGTCGGCGGCAAGCGCGAGCTGACCATTCCACCCGAGATGGGCTACGGCGCGCGTGGTGCGGGCGGGGTGATTCCGCCGAATGCGACGCTACTCTTCGAGGTTGAACTCCTCGGCGTTTAACGCCTCGCTCCTGGGAGCGACACCACCTACAGGAAGGTCGCGATCGTCTGCAGCGGCTTCCTGTGGATGTCCGGCACCTCGGCCCGCGGTTCCGGATAGCCGACAACCAGCAGCAGGAAGGGCCGCTCGTCCTTGGGCCGTCCGAGGATCCTGTTCAGGAACGCCATTGGTGAAGGTGTGTGGGTCAGCGTTGCCAGGCCGGCGTGGTGCAAGGCGGTGATCAGCATCCCGCAGGCGATGCCGGTCGATTGGCCGACGTAGTAGTTCTTGACGCGCCGGCCGTCGTCCAGGATCGAGTGGGTCTTCTCGAAGATCGCGATCAGCCAAGGGGCGATTTCCAGGAAAGGCTTGTGCTCGTCTGTACCTAGCGGGGCCAGGGCATCCAGCCATTCCTGAGGAGCGCGGCCGTTGTAGAAGTCGCGCTCTTCCTTCTCGGCCTCGGTGCGTATCGTTTTCTTGATCGCCGGGTCGCTGATGACGACGAACTGCCAGGGTTGCAGCGCTGCGCCGGAGGGCGCGCTGCCGCCTGCCAACAGGCACTGCTCGATGATTTCGCGCGCCACCGGGCGGTCGGCGAACTCGCGCACGGTGCGGCGGCGCTGAATTTCGGAGTTGAAATTCCTCGCGCGCTCGAGCATCTCGGCGGGCGCGTATTCGCGCCAAGTGGAAAGCGGGATGAAATTGGGCATGGTCGGTTCAGGCCGCAAGGCGGGTTTGGACAATAATGCGAAAAAACCAGGGGACGATGAAATGAGCAGCAACGATACGAGTGACGATCTGGGCGCGCCCTTCAAGCCGGCCACTCTGCACACCTGCACGGTCAACCGCGCAGTACTCAAGCAACATGACTTCAACGACGCGTCGACCTTCGAGGATGCGCGGCGCGGCTTCATCGGCACGGTCCCGGACGCCGAGGTGCGCGCGGCCAATGGCAAGGTGGTATGGAACCTGGCAAGCTTCAAGTTCCTCGAGGACGCGACCGCGCCGGATTCGGTGAACCCGAGCCTGTGGCGTCACGCGCGCGTCAATTGCATCCACGGGCTCTTCGAGGTTGTGCCGGGCATGTACCAGGTGCGCGGGTTTGACCTCGCCAACATCACGATCATCGAATCGGCCACCGGCTTGATCCTGATCGATCCGCTGACCTTCGCCGAGTCGGCAAAGGCCGCGCTGGCGCTGTATCGCACCCATCGCGACCCTGCGGCCAGGCGACCTGTGCGCGCGGTCATCTACAGTCACAGCCACAGCGACCACTATGGCGGCGTCGAGGGCGTGATGACCGCTGCAGAGGCGGCGAGCGGTGAGGTCAGGGTCATCGCGCCCACAGGCTTCATGGAGGCAGCGATCGCGGAGAATGTGCTGGCTGGCATCCCGATGCGCCGGCGCTCGACGTTCCAGTTCGGCCAGACGCTTGAGCGCGGCCCGCGCGCACAGGTCGACGCCGGCCTGGGAAAGACGGTGGGCCGCGGCACCATGGGTCTCATCGCACCCAACATGGTCATCGAGCAGCCGATCGAGACGCACGTCATCGACGGCATCGAGATCGAGTTCCAGCTGACCCCCGAGACCGAGGCGCCGGCCGAAATGAATTTCTTCTTCCCGGCCATGGGCGTGCTCAATCTTGCCGAGAACGGCTGTCACACCATGCACAACCTGTGTCCCATCCGCGGCGCGAAGACGCGCGACGCGCTGGCCTGGTCCAAGTACATGGGCTACGCGCTGGAACACTACGTCGAGCGCACCGACGTGGTCATCGCCCAGCACCACTGGCCGACCTGGGGGCGGGACAATGCGCGCGCCTTTGTCTCCGAGCAGCGCGACCTGTACCGCCACATGCACGACCAGACGCTGCGTTTGATGGCGCACGGCATGACACCGCATGAAATCGCTGCCGAGTACGCGCTGCCCGCCGGTCTTGCACGGCGCTGGCACGCGCGTCCCTATTACGGCGCGATTCCGCACAACGTGCGCGCGGTCTACGCGCACTACCTGGGGCCTTATGACGGCAATCCGGTCAACCTCAACCCCTATCCGCCGGCCGAGGCGGCGCGCCGCTATGTGGAATACATGGGCGGCACGGACGCGCTCCTGGCGCGCGCGGCCGAGGACTACGGCCGCGGCGACTATCGCTGGGTCGTGCAGGTGACCCATCACGCGGTCTTCGCCGATCCGACCAACCGCGGCGCGCGCGTTTTGTGCGCGGACGCGATGGAACAGCTTGCCTACCAGAGCGAATCGTCGACCTGGCGCAATGCCTACGTGCTGGGAGCACAGGAACTGCGCGAAGGGCCGCCCAAGCCGCCGCCGGGCGGCGTGGGCGTGATCACCCCGCAGATCGTCGCGATGCTGCCGATGGAGTTGTTCTTCGACTTTCTGGCTGTGCGCGTCAATGGACCCAAGGCCGAGGCGCTGGCTTTGAAAATCGACTGGCACATGGGCGACGAGAATCGCAGCTGGCGGCTGACGCTCTCCAACGGCGCCTTGTCCAATAGCGCCGGCTCTCATGGCGATGCCGCGCAGGCGACCGTACAGATGAATCGCACTGCGCTCGCCAAACTGGTTGGCGGCGGCGCGCAATTCGCCGCGGCGCTGGCGGCCGGCGAGATCCGGGTCGATGGGGACGCCTCGCGGGTGGCCGCACTCATGGACGTGCTGGACAACTTCAATCCGATGTTCGCGATCGTCGAGCCATAGGCACGGAATTTCAGGCCGGCAGCCCGCGCCGGGTGCGCGCCGCAGCCGGCGCCTCAGCCTCGGCGTAGCGCTTCAGCCCGGCCTCGCGGTCGGCCGGCACCACCGTGGCAAGCGTGGTGCCGGGTGCGGGTTGCAGCTCGGGCGGAAACATCGCCAGCTTCTGTTTCTCGGCCAAGCGCATGCGCCCGAAGTCCAGGTCGCGCTCGTTGATGCCGGCGACCGGATGGATTGCGATGCCGTTCACCACTTCAAGGTCGAACCACCAGCGCTTGACCGGGTTGCGCGCACCGTTGCCCGCAGCGTCGTCGGCCGCCGCCAATGCGCGGGCCTCCTGCGGATTCCTGATGGCGCGCCACATCCATTCCGCGGCGGCGACCGTGTCCTCGCGGTTCCACGGGCACATTTTCATGCAGCGTCCGCAGGCCGAGCCCTTCATGTTGGTGACACGGTACTTGGTGCACTTCTCGACGTCGGCCTTCCAGATTTCGTAGCCGTTGAACATCACCTTGGGGCCGAAGGGGATCGCGTTGCACGGGCACTCGCGCGCGCACTTGCGGCAGGATTCGCAGAAATTCTGCAGGCCGAAATCGATCGGCACGTCGACCGTCATCGGCAGGTCGGTCGTGAAGACCACCGACTTGGAGCGCGGGCCGATGAATGGGTTGAGGATGGTGTCGCCGATGCGGCTGACTTCGCCCAGGCCCGCCATCAGGATGGCCGGGTTGTGGATCACTTCCGAATGCGCGTTGGAATGTGCGCGCGCCGAATAACCCATGCGCCTGCAGTGGGCCGCCATGAGGCCGGCGATCTCGGCACCGCGCATGTAGGCGCGCATCGACTGCGAGGCAGAAATCCAGTCGTCGCCGGAAGCGCCCTCCATGGTCTCGAAGCCCTGGTCGATGAGCATGACGACCGCATAGTCGTGATAGACCGGGATGGGCTTCCCCTCGATCTCGTCGTGGGAGTAGACCATCCAGGGTTCAAGTCGGCAGATGCCGACGAAGTCCGCGCCGAGGTAATGGCCGAGCGCCTTGATGGACTGCGCATTGCGCAGCGGGTCCGACAGGTCGCCGCCGATGCCGGTCGGCTTCATCTTGTCGCGCCCGCCCTGCAGCGGCACCATGTGCTGGATCAGCGGCTGCATACCCAGCGCGTAGGGGTGCTTCATCGGAAAGCGCATGCGCTCGCGCTTAGCCTTCTCGCCCAGGTCGCCCGCCTGGGCACGCTTGAAGAAGTCGCCGCGCTTGGGGATGCGGCGGATCTCGTCGGCCAGCACCAGGGTGGTCGGCGCATCCGCACGCGGAATGTCCTCCATTGGATAGCGCCCCATGTGCAGAGGGCGCTTGGCCGCTTCGGCATCCCACCACAGGGGGCGGGCGCCGGAGGTGCCATCGCGGGTTTGTGGCGTATCGGGCCGCAGCGGAGCGCTTGGGTCCAGGGGGCGGTCCGGCGCGAGCGCGTATGCGGTGGTCACGGCGCCCAGCCGAAAGCCGCGTGTCAGAAACGGCGCGCCGAGTCTTCCGGTATCAGTGGCACAGGCCACCCCGGCGCGCAGCGCCAGAGCTTCCAGGTTCACACCGGTCGCCTGCGCGGCATGGCCAGTGGCCGCGTACCCCAGCCAGCGCAGATAGCCCGACAGGATCACAGCCATTTCGGTCGCGCGCAGGTCGGTACGGGCGACGTTGGTGCCACGGATCCAGGCATCGCCCGGTTCGCCGGATAGTGGTTCGCGCCCGAACTCGATGGCAAAGACGAACCCATGGGTATGATCGGCCGGCGCGCCGTCGGCAGGTTGCAAGGCGCAACAGCCGGCAATCGTTGCGTCCAGGAAGTATGCCGAGGCCTTGAGGTTGTCTGTCCGCTTCTGTGGGTCGTCGGGCACCGGAGCGGGTGCCGGAGCGACCGGTCCATCCAGAAAACGCCGGAACAGCTGCTCGTACTCCGGAAACACCGCAGCGATCGAGTCGATGCTGGCGACCTCGGCGTCGGCCGGCTGCGCCAAGCCCGGCGGCTCGGCCACGGTATCGACGCGCGCCAGGGCTTCAATTGCCAGAGGGCCCATGTGAAACGGTCTGTCGCGGTGCGAGTACAGGCGCATTGCGTGCTCAGGGTGCGGGCGAGACGGTGATTCAAGCATGGTGCGCCGCGCGCGGGTGGTTACCCTGCACATAAGCAAAACGTGGTGAAGGTTTGGCGGACATGCGTCAAGTGCGCTATCGTTGCCGGATGAAACCAAGCCCCGGACTCGAATCGCTGGATTTTCGCCTGCTGTCGCTCTTCGACGCCGTCTACGAGCACCGCAGCTTCACCCTGGCCGCGCAGCGCCTGGCAATGACACAGCCTGCGGTGAGTCAGGCCATGGCGCGCATGCGCCGTTGGGTTGGCGATCCCCTGTTTGTCCGCTCGGCCGGCGGCCTCATGCCCACGGCGCACGCCGACGCGCTGATCCTCCCGGTACGCGAAGTTCTCGGCACCTTTCGCGCGCGCATCGCGCGCAGCGCCGGATTCGACGCCGCTTCGTCCGATCGAGAGTTCGTGATCGCCGCCTCCGACCTGGGGCCGCTCAATCTGCTGCCGCAACTTCTGGCTCGCTTTGTCACGGTCGCGCCGCGGTTGCGGCTGCGCATGTTGTCCCTGGAATCAGGCGGTGTGGCTGCGGGACTGGAATCTGCCCATGCCGACCTGGCGATCGGCGCGTTCCCGCGCATGCCGGGCGGCATTTATCGTCAGCGCCTCTTCGAAGACAGCTATCTGTGCGTCATGCGACGCGGCCATCCGCTGGCGCGCAGCAGACTCACGGTCGCATCCTATGTCGCGGCTGAACACGTGCTGGTGGCCACCGGCGGCACCGGGCACGCCTTCAATTCCCTTGTCGAACAGAGCATCGCCGCGCGCGTTCCGGCAGCGCGAATTCGCGTGCGCCTGCCGCATTTCACTGCTGCGGCTTTTGTGGTGGCCGATTGCGACCTGCTGCTGACCCTGCCTGCGCGCGCAGCGAAGCGGTTCGCCCGCGACCTGGGGCTGGTCGCGAAAGCGCTGCCGCTGGTGTTCAAGCGTCTCGAAATCGCACAGTACTGGCACGAGCGCAGCCGCCATGACGCCGGACACGCTTGGCTGCGCGCGGAAGTCGCGCGGCTGGCCGGAGTGAAGTAGGCGCAGCGGCCTGGCGCGCGCACCTCGATGGCTAGACGACCGGTGGCTCGAACCAGTTGGTGAGTGCCAGACCACCGTCGACGACAATGTCGGTGCCGCTTACATAGCCGGCGATCCTGTCGGACAGCACGGCGACGGCCAGCGGTGCCAGGTCGTCACTGCGGCCCAGTCGCCCGAGCGGCACATGCCTTTTGAGCGCCGGGTCGGCGACGAATCCACCGGCGAGGATCGCCCCTGGGACCAGAGCGTTGACGCGAATCGCGTGTTGGCCGAAGGTCTTGGCGAACTCGCGCACCAGCATCGCCAGGGCCGCCTTGGCGGTCGAATAGTGAGGCAGGTTGCGCGGCGTCTGCGCGTGCAGCGAGGTCAGGTACAGCATCGCGCCGGGGCGACCCGCCGCGATCAGGTTGCGCGCGACCTCGCGCCCCAGAAGAAAGCCGGCGTCGAGATTGACGGCGCGCATGCGTATCCATGTCGCATCGTCGACCGCCAGCGCATGGTCTCTTTCGTGGCGCGCCGGTGCGGCAGCATGCACAAGACGGGTGACCGTGCCGAGCGCCTCCCGGGCCTTGCCCAGCAGGCGGTGGCATTCGTCGGGCCGGGCCAGGTCGCCGACCCACGATGTCGCAAGCGCCGGGTTGGTGGATGCCGCGATGGCATCCGCAACGCCTTGTGCGTTGATATCAGCGAAGACCGTGCGGACGCCGCATGAGACCAGGGCCTGCGCGATGGCGCGGCCAATGCCGTTGCCGGCGCCGGTGACCACGGCAGCGTCGTCAGCGTCGAAGGGATTTGCGAAAGGGTTCATCGGCTGCTTGTTTCCAGGTTTGTTGATCGTGGACTGGCGCGCGACTTGCGGTGGGCTCGTCCGTATGCATTGCGCCAAGCCAATGCCAGCACGCGCTCCGGGTCAGCCTCCGGCAGCGCGGCGGCGCGCGGCGTCAGGCGTGTCTCGATTAACGACAGGTGCACGTGCATGGCCTTCAGCGCGCCTGCCGCGTCGCCGGCGATCAGGGCGGCGAGGATCGCCTCGTGTTCCTCGCAGGCACAGGCAGAGGACGCAGCAGGTTCGAAGAACGCCACCAGCATGGCGGTGCGGCTGACCAGTTCGCGCAGCTGGGCGGCGACGAAGTCGCTGCCTGCGCAGTCGGCGAGCAGGGTATGGAACTCTCCGGACAGGCGAATCGAGGCCGCGCGGTCGTGTTGTTTCAATGCTGCTTGCTCGCGCCGACCGTGCACACTCAGCAGGTCGATCTGTGCCGCGCTGAGTCGCCCGGCCAATCGGCCGACCAGCCCGCCTTCAACGATGCGACGTGCTTCGTAGATCTCGCGCGCCTGCGCCAGGGTGGGGCTTGCGACAAACGCGCCGCGATTCGGGATCAGCTCGAGCAGACGTTCGTGGCCGAGTCGGTGCAGCACCTTGCGCACCCGTTCGCGCGAAACGCCAAAGACGGCCGCCAGACGCGTCTCGACCAACTGAGTGCCGGGCGCCAGGCGGCCGGCCAGGAGCGTCTGCGCGATGGTGCGGTGGATTGCGGTGTCGGGCGTATCCACTTGCGCCCTCATGCTGGCGCGTGCGCCAGCCAGTGGCGCGCGATCGCCTCGCGCGTGGCGATCCAGCCGGCGCGTTCGGCGCGCACGTGGGCGAGGATGGTTTCGAGCGCTTTCATGCGTCCCGGGCGGCCGATCATGCGCAGGTGCAGCCCGACCGACAGCATGCGCGGCGCGCGCGCGCCTTCGCGCCTGAGCCAGTCGAATGCGTCGCAGACATAGGTTGAAAAGGATTGCGCAGTGTCGAAGCGCTGGGTGTGCTGGAACTGCATGTCGTTGGTATCAAATGCGTAGGGCAGCACCAGGTGGCGCGCGCCGTCGACGTCGACGAAGTAGGGCAGGTCATCGTTGTAGGCGTCGCTGTCATACAGGAAACCCTGCTCCACCAGCAGGCGACGCGTGTTGGGCGTGCGCACTGAGCGCGTGTGCCAGCCGACCGGTGCCCGGCCAGTCACATTACGAATCGCAGCTACCGCGCTCGTGATTGCCTCACGCTCGGTGGCTTCATCCATGCCGGCGTGGGTCTGCCAGCGATAGCCATGCGCCGAGACCTCATGACCGCGCGCCACCGCGTCCTGCGCCAGCCAGGGGCTGCGCTCGACGGCGCGGCCGCAGGCGTTGAGAGTGAAGCGCGCGTCGTAGGCGTCAAACAGGTCGGCGATGCGCCACCAGGCGGCACGCGTGCCGTACTCGAAGTGACTGTCGATACCGGGATCGATGGTGTCCTGTCGATCGATGACCTCGTAGACTGCCTCGTTGCGGGCGTCACCATCGGCGATCGAAAACTCGCCACCTTCCTCGAAATTGACCACGAAGGATACCGCCACCGGCGCGCCGCCCGGCCAGGCGATGCCGGGCCAGGTGCCGCCATAGCCGCGCAGGTCGCGTTGCATGCTCAGTCCGCCTTGATGTTGCGGTCCTTGATCACCTTGGACCAGCGCGTGTACTCGCCATCGAGGTAGTCGTTGGCTTCCTTGACGCTCAGTGACACGGCTTCACCGCCGGCATCGTCGATGCGCTTGCGGAAGTCCGGCTGGGTTGCGATGCGGCGCAGGTCGGCGTTGACGCGTTCGATGATCGCAGACGGTGTCTTCGCTGGCGCGATCAGCATGTACCACGCGACGAACTCGTATCCGGGAATGCCGGCCTCGGCGACCGTCGGCACCTCCGGCAACTGCGGCGAGCGGCGGCTCGAAGTGATCGCCAGCGCGCGCAGCTTGTCTGCCTTTACCAGTTGCAGCGACGAGGTGATGATGTCGACCGACATCGGCACCCGTCCTCCCATGACGTCCTGCAGGGCCGGTGCTGCGCCCTTGTAGGGCACATGCAGCATGTCGACCCCGGCCATGGATTCCAGCAGCGCCGCGCCGACATGGCTGGTGGTGCCGATGCCCGAGGAGGCGAACTGGATGTCGTTGGGCTTGGCGCGCGCCGCGGTCAGGAGGTCGCGCAGGGTCTTGCCGGAAAACGCCGGGCCGACCACCACCAGGCTGGGTACGCTGGCGATCTTTGCGATCGGTGTCAGGTCGGCGCGCGTGTCGTAGGGCAGCCTGGAGTACATGAAGGGGTTGACAGCGTGGCCGATGGTGACCATGAGAAAGGTGCTGCCATCGGGTGCGGCCTTGGCCGTGGCCTCGGTGCCGATGATGCCGCCTGCACCCGGACGGTTTTCGATGGTCACCGGATTTCGATTGCCCCAGGCCTCGGCCAGCTTTTGTCCGGCCATGCGCGCGAAAGTGTCGGCTGCGCCCCCTGGCGGGAAGGGCACGATGATCTTGACCGGCCGGTCGGGGTATTGCGACCAAGCCGGTGGCGCGAAGAGTGCGGCGGCGGCGCAGAGGCAGCCCGGCAGAGCGGTGCGGAAGATGTTGGCGATGCGGACCATGGCGATCTCCTGGGGGAAGGATGCACAAAGGCGTGCGGACAAGGCATCGCGCGCCCTCCTATTGTGCACAATATAGAGGCATTTGTGCACTAAACCGAATCAAGCGCGAAGCGTGCCAGTTCCACCAGGCCCACAGACAGCGGCCCCAAATGTCAGTGACCGGCAGCTGCCAAAGCAGCGCGCAGCAGGTCAGGCCGGTCGCTGATGATGCCGTCCACGCCCAGTGCGATCAGGCGCCGCATTTCGGCCGGGTCGTTGACCGTCCAAGGGATCACCTTCAATCCCAGCGCGTGTGCTGCGCCGAGAAGTTCCAGGGTCAAGTCCTCGAAATGCGGAGACCAGACCGCTCCGCCGGCCGCGCGCACCATCGCCGGCACCGACGCGAAGTCGGAGCGCTTCTTTCCAGCAGTCCACAGGCCGTCGCGGTCGATGTTGTTGAACCCCGGGCGCTCTGCACTCAGGTACGCGGTGGGTATGCTCGGGGCGTTGGCTTGCACCAGCGCCAGGGTGCGCCAGTCGAACGACTGTATGGTCACGCGCCGCTCCATGCCGTGCGCGCGAATGACCGCCAGCAGTGCAGCGGTCATGGCCGACGCACCCACGGTGTCGCCGGCGCGCGACGGCGTGAGCTTGGTCTCGATATTGAAGCGCACGCGCTCATCGCCCACCGCATGCACCCAGGAGAAGAGTTGCGCCAGTGACGGAATCGGCTCACCGTCGCGGCCGACCTGTGCTGGATAACGCGCCGCGTAGGTACTGCCCGGGCGCAGGCGCCCGACATCGTAGGTCCGCAGCTCGGGCCAGGTCAGATCGACCAGGCGCGGTGTGGGGGCGATGAGCCAGGCGCCACGCGCGTCGCGGGTGGTGTCCGGATTGAGCGTCTCGTCGTGGTGGATCACGACCACGCCGTCACGGGTGACACCGATGTCGAGTTCCAGGGTGGTCACACCAGCCTCGAGGGCGCGTTTGAAACCGGCCAGCGTGTTTTCGGGCGCCAGGCCGCGCGCGCCGCGGTGGCCCTGCACGTCGAAACGCGGCGCGAAGAGGCTACAGGCGGCCAGCACCAGGATGGCTGAAATTCCTGCAGCGACGCGGGCCGCATGCATCATCGCGTGGCCATGGCCAGGAGGGCGCGGTAAGCCTGGGCATACTGCGGCAGCTTGTGCAGATTGTTGTGCTGCGCTCCGTCGACGATGTGCAATGCCTTGGGGGAGCGCGCCGCTTCGTGCAGGCGCAGGCTCATCGAGGCAGGCACGCGCGCATCGGCGGTGCCATGGATGAAGAGGATCGGCAGGCCGATGCGGGCCAGCTTGGCCTGCGAATCAAAACGTTCGGTAAGCAGGGTGTCGATGGGCAGGAGGCGGTACAGCGGGTTGCCGGTGGACATGTCGAGCATGGAGGTGAAGCTTGCCTCGATGAAGACCGCGGCGAATTCCGGTCGTCGCGCCGCCAGGTCGATGGCGACTGCGCCGCCCAGCGAATGACCATGCAGGATGCGCCGCTGCGCATCGGGCACGCGGCGCTTGAACTCGTCGAGGGCAGCGTCGGCATCCGCGTAGATCCTGGCTTCGCTCGGCTGTTCGCCGTCCGAGGCGCCGAAGCCGCGGTAGTCGATGGTAAGGACCGCGAAGCCCTCGCGCGCCAGGGTTGCGACCTTTTCCAGATTGGCAGTGGCGCCCATGTTGCGTGAGTTGCCGTGCAGGAACAGCACTGCCTTTTTCACCTGCTGGTCGGCGAGTGCATCGGGCGGGACCCACCAGGCGGCGATGGTCTCCTTCTTGCCGTCCGCGGCTGGCACGGCCAGGCGCAATTCCTCGTATTGAAGACCCAGGTCGCGCGGGGTTTTCGTAACCTCGCGGGTCGGCAGGTAGATCACCCGGCCTTGGCCAAAATGAACGAATGCCGCGCCGCCGGTCCAGGCCAGCAGCGCCAAGGCCAGTAGCGCTTGTGCGCCGCGCTTCACCCAGCGATTCATGGCTGTTTCCCGATGTGCCGATGCGCGAACCAGGTGCCGCCGGCCATGACCACGGCAAGTATCCAGAAGATGGGAGCGAATCCGCCGAAGGCCGACCCGATTGCGCCGAAGGTCAATGGCATGGTCGCGTGGCTGGCGTTCATGAGCGTGGTGCGCACGCCGACGGCCTCGCCGCTGCGTCCCGCCGGTGCCGCCATGTGCAGGAGGCTCATGACCATCGGCTGGGTCGAGCCCAGGCCCAGGCCCAGAAGGAAGGACAGGCCGATCAGAACCGGCACCGCGGTGAAGAACGGAAACAGCACATAGCCCAGCGCGGTCACGCACAGCGCCGCGCGGATGGTTTGCCATTCGGTGAAATTGCGCGTGATCCACGGCATCGCGACGCGAATGACGAAAGTGGCAGCGCCAAAGGCGCCCATGATGACGCCGATGGTCGAAGCCGACAGGCCGATGCG
>JBJXGS010000099.1:0-4969 GCA_046160545.1 Burkholderiales bacterium | reverse complement strand
CGCGGATTGGTAGCGGCGTCGCCGCCGCCCAGTTTGGCCGCGACGGTGATTTCCTTGATCAGCCGCGTCGACACCTTGCCCTTCTTGGCATCCTGGCGCCCCTTGCGGTGCTGGATGTTCGCCCACTTCGAATGCCCTGCCATGTGTTCGTGCCTGCCGCCGACCAAAGATCAAAATTTTAGCATCGCCCCCATCGACCTCTCGCCATGCGGCTATCATTGTCGCCCGCCTAACGCCCTTGAACCAACCCATGCCCGAGCCGCTCCTGATCGCCAAGTCCGGCGCCACCGAAATAAGCCTCCTGCCGGCGCTGGCCAACCGGCATGGACTCATCACCGGCGCCACCGGCACCGGCAAGACCGTCACCCTGCAAAAGCTGGCCGAGTCGTTTTCGATGATCGGCGTGCCGGTCTTCATGGCCGACATCAAGGGCGACCTGTCCGGTATCGCCAACCCCGGCAAGTCGGGCGGGCGCATCAGCGAACGATTCACGGCCCTGGGGCTCGATGAGCCCGCGTGGGCGGCCTGCCCGGTGACCTGCTGGGACGTGTTCGGCGAGCGCGGCCACCCGGTGCGCGCCACCATCTCCGACATGGGCCCGCTGCTCCTCGGCCGCATGCTCAACCTGAACGACACCCAGTCCGGTGTGCT
Organism: Burkholderiales bacterium; assembly: GCA_046160545.1. Lineage (GTDB taxonomy): Bacteria > Pseudomonadota > Gammaproteobacteria > Burkholderiales > JAEUOS01 > JAEUOS01. The sequence continues at coordinate 4,318 of JBJXGS010000099.1, read as the reverse complement.
GCAACTGGTGTTCAAGATCGCCGACGACAACGGCCTCCTGCTCCTGGACATGAAGGACCTGCGCGCGATCCTGCAGTACGCCGGCGAAAACGCGTCCAAGTTCACCACCGAGTACGGCAACATCTCGGCAGCCTCGGTCGGCGCGATCCAGCGCGGCCTCCTGACCATCGAGCAGCAGGGCGGCGACCGCTTTTTCGGCGAACCGATGCTCAATATCGACGACCTGATGCAGACCGACGCCAACGGGCGCGGGTTGATCAACGTCCTGGCTGCCGAGAAGCTCATGGGCTCGCCCAAGCTGTACTCGACCTTCCTGCTTTGGATGCTTTCCGAACTCTACGAGCGCCTGCCCGAGGTAGGCGACCTCGAAAAGCCCAAGCTGACCTTTTTCTTCGACGAGGCGCATCTGCTGTTCAGCGACGCGCCCAAGGCGCTCCTGGAAAAGATCGAGCAGGTGGTGCGCCTGATCCGCTCCAAGGGAGTCGGCGTGTATTTCGTGACCCAGAATCCGCTCGATGTGCCCGACACGGTTCTGGCCCAGCTGGGCAATCGCGTCCAGCACGCGCTGCGCGCCTTCACGCCACGCGACCAGAAGGCGGTCAAGGCGGCGGCTGAAACCATGCGCGCCAATCCGAAAATCGACGTGGCCGCAGCGATCACCGAATTGTCGGTAGGCGAAGCCCTGGTGTCGTTTCTGGACGAAAAGGGCCGCCCGGGAATCGTCGAGCGCGCGCTGATCGTCCCGCCGGCATCGCAGTTGGGCCCGCTCACCGACGCGGAGCGCCGCGCGCTGATCGACGGCTCGATCGTGGCCGGGGTCTACGAAAAGACCGTGGATCGGGAATCGGCTTACGAGATCCTGCGCAGCCGCGCTACGCAAGCAGCCGAAGGGACAGCGACCGAGGGGGGCGCACCTGCGACACCCGCCCCTGGCCAGGAAGCGCCTGCCGAGGGTGGGCTGCTCGACAAAATCGGCGGCATCTTCGGCGGGGGCGGCGCAGCACCCGCACGAGGCAGCCTGCGCCGCGAAGGCGTGGTCGAGGCCATGGCCAAGAGCGCGGCGCGGGCTGTCGGCTCGCAGGTGGGGCGCGAGATCATCCGCGGCGTGCTGGGTTCGATATTCGGCGGCACGCGCCGCCGCTAAGGCCATGTCAGTTGCAGGCGAGGCGAGCCTCGCTGCGGCGCTCGACGCCGCCTTCGCGTTGCATGACGCCGGCGACACCACAGCAGCGCTGTCCGCGGTAGCGGCAGTCGCGTCGCAGTATCCGCAGTCCGCGCGCGCCCAGGCAGCGCATGCCTCGCTGCTGCAGGGCGCCGGCCGCCGCGCCGAATCCGAGGCGGCCTACCGCGCGGCGCTCGGCCTCGATGCGGCGCACTACGGAGCGCTGACCAACCTGGGCCTCCTTCTGTGCGAGGACAACGACTACGGCGAGGGCATTGCGCTCCTCGAACGGGCGGCGGCGATTGCCCCGCAGTCGGCGCAGGCGCACCTGAACCTCGGGGCGGCGCTCGAGCATGCGCGGCGCACCGAGGAGGCCCTCGCGTCATACGATGCAGCCCTGGCCATCGCGCCTGACAATGCACTCGCCTGGCACGACCGCGCCAGCGCCGCGATGGCGCTGGGTCGGGTCGATGAGGCCATCGCGGCCGGTGAGCGCGCCCTTTCGCTCGACCCGCAGGCGCACGACACGCGCTGGAACCTGTCACATGCCTACCTGTTTTGTGGCGATTTCGCGCGCGGGTTCGCCGCCTTCGAGGCGCGCTGGCAACTGCCCACGATGCAGCCGCACCGGCGCGAGTACGCGGCTGCGCGCCTGGCGGCAAGCGACCTTCCCCACCTGGCCGGCAAGACCGTCTTTGTCTATGCCGAGCAGGGCTTCGGCGACACCTTCCAGTTCAGCCGCTTTGTCCCGCGACTCGCCGCGCACGGCGCGCGGGTGGTGCTGCACGTGCAGCCGGCGCTCACGCGCCTGTATGCCGGATTCGCCGGGTGTGCAGAGGTAGCGTCATGGGACGCGCCGGCACCTGCCGCCTTCGACTTTCATACTCCCATGCTCTCGCTGCCGCAGGTTCTGGGGGTAGCGGCGCCCGAGCAGCTTGCGGGCAAGGCACCCTATCTCGCCGCGCCTGCGGCACTCGCGCGGCGCTGGGCAAAGCGCCTGCCGCAGGACGGGCGGCTGCGCATTGGCCTGGTGTGGGCCTCCGGGGTACGGCGCTTCGACGCCGGTATGGTGGAAACCGGCATTGTTCGCAACCTGCCCCTGGCATTCCTCAAGCCCCTGGGCAGCATCGACAGACTGCATCTGCTGAGCCTGCAAAAAGGCGAGGGCGAGGACGAGATCCCGGGCAGCGGCCTGCCGCTCACCGACTGGACAGCGCAGTTCGGCGACTTCGCCGACACCGCTGCGGTCATCGCCGCGCTGGACCTGGTAATCGCGGTCGATACCGGCCTGGCGCACCTGGCCGGCGCGATGGGCAAGCCGGTCTGGCTCATGATCCGCCATGAAAGCGAGTGGCGCTGGCAGGCTGGCCGCAAAGACAACGACTGGTACGCCAGCATGCGCATCTATCGCCAGGACGCACCGGGCGACTGGCGCGCACCGGTGGCAGCGCTGATCGATGATCTGCGGCGCCTGGTGGCAGAGCGCCGCAGCGCCACCCCGCCCGGACGGGAAGACTAGAATCCGCCTTCGCCAAAAAACCACCTTCAGGACCAACAACATGGACATGGGCATCAAGGGCAAGACCGCGCTGGTGTGCGCGGCAAGCAAGGGACTCGGACGCGGTTGCGCGATGGCTCTGGCCGCCGAGGGTGCCACCGTGATCATCACCGCGCGTGGTCGCGAAGCGCTAGAGGAGACCGCGGCCGACATCCGCCGCGCCACGGGTGCGGACGTCATCGCCGTGGCCGGCGACATCACCAGCGCCGAGGGTCGCCGTGCGGCGCTGGGTGCCGCACCGCAGATCGACATTTTGGTCAACAACGCCGGCGGTCCCGCTCCCGGCGACTTTCGCGACTGGGATCGCGACACCTGGATCAAGGCGCTGGACGCCAACATGCTCACACCCATCGAACTGATCAAGGCGACCGTGGACGGCATGATCGCGCGCAAGTTCGGGCGCGTGGTCAACATCACTTCTGGCGCGGTCAAGGCGCCCATCGACATCCTGGGCCTTTCCAACGGAGCGCGCTCCGGCCTGACCGGCTTTGTCGCCGGCCTGGCCAGGAAGACCGTGGCGCACAACGTCACCATCAACAATCTCCTGCCGGGCCCGTTCGAGACCGACCGCCTGAAATCGACCCTGGGCACCTGGGCCAAGCGCGACGGCATTTCCATTGAGGAAGCAGCCAACCGGCGCAAGAAGGAAAACCCGGCCGGACGCTTCGGCACACCGGAGGAGTTCGGCGCCGCCTGCGCGTTCCTGTGCAGCGCGCACGCCGGCTTCATCACCGGCCAGAACCTGCTGATGGATGGCGGGCATTACCCGGGAACCTTCTAGGCGCTCGAAAGTGAAACCCTACTTTCGAGCGGATTGATCTGAACCGAATCGCCGGCGGGGCCGGACGATTCGATTACGAAAAGGCCACGAAAAGGCATGGAAGCGCGCGAGGTTGTTGACCGCCTGGTCAAGGTAGGCGTGATTCCCGTGATTCGCTACGACAGTGCGGACGACGGGGCGGCGGCGATCCATGCGGCGCTCTCGGCGGGCTTTCCGACAGTTGAAATCACGCTCACCATGCCGGATGCGGTGGACTTGATCCGCGACTTCGCGCGGCGTGCCGAGTCGCACCAGGTGATCGGTGCTGGCACGGTGTGGAATGAGGCGGATTGTGATCGTGTGCTCAAGGCTGGCGCACGCTACGTGGTCTCGCCGGGGCTGGTGCCTGGTCTGGGCGCGGCGGTGCATGCGGGCAAGGCCGCCTACCTGCCCGGCGCGCTGACCCCGGGCGAGATCGCTGCTGCCCTGCGCGACGGCGCCGACATGGTGAAGATCTTTCCGGCGTCTTCGGTCGGCCCGCTGCACCTGAAGTCGGTCGCGGCGGTCTTTCCGGGCACGCGCTTCTGCCCTACGGGAAGCGTCTCGGCCGACAACATGGAAGACTGGTTCAAGGCCGGTGCGTCGGTGGTCGGCATCGGCAATACGCTCTTTGCCGCCGCGGCCATCCGCGAGCGCGACCACAAGCGCCTTGTGGCGCAGGCGCGCGAGCTGCTCGATCGCGTGGCGCTGATTCCGCGCTGATCCGGCGGCGGGATACGTGTTCATGATCCCTTTTGTACGCGACAAGGAATGGATTTTTCTCAAGACCATCATCCCA
>JBJXGS010000098.1:0-3835 GCA_046160545.1 Burkholderiales bacterium | reverse complement strand
CCGTAGATGAGGGCACGCCGCGTGGACTCGCCGATATGGCGTTGCACGGTGCCGAGTGATGCCAGCCAGCCGGTTTGAAACGTCTGGCCTGACTTGATCTCGACGAGCGTGAAGCCACCGCCCTGTTCCAGCAGCACATCAACTTCATTGCCTATGTTGTCGCGCCAGAAATACACCGGGCGGGAGTCGCCGCGCACCGCCCGCCACTTGAGTGCTTCGCCGACCACCCAGGTTTCAAACAACGCGCCACGCGCATAGTGGCTCGCCATGTCGGATTCCGTGGCGATGCCGAGCAGCCAGGCAGCAAGGCCGGTATCGAGAAAGTAAAGCTTGGGCGCCTTGACCAGGCGCTTGCCGAAATTGCGGTGGTATGGCGCAATGCGTCTGACCACGTAACTGGCTTCGAGCACGCTGAGCCAAGCGGCAGCGGTGGGGTGAGATATCCCGCAATCGTTGGCGAGGGAACTGATGTTCAGGAGCTGACCGGTGCGAGCCGCGCATAGGCGCAGGAAGCGCTGGAAGTTGCCCAGATCGTGAACCGCTTTCAGCGAACGCACGTCGCGTTCCAGATAGGTCTGGACATAGTCGGCGTAGTAGCGGCGTGGGTCCGCCTTGCGCGCATACAGCGCCGGGTATCCTCCCTGCCAGAGCAGGGCATCGAGCGTGGCCGGCAGTTGCCGCGCATCGGCGAGCTCCTTCAGGCGCAACGGATGCAGCTCGATCAGTGCTGCGCGGCCGGCAAGGCTTTGGGTGATGCCGGCCGTAAGCGGGAACTGCTGCGAGCCGGACAGCACATAGCGGCCGTTGCGTCCTTCACGGTCCACCAGCGTCTGCAGGTAGGAAAGCAGCGCGGGCACGTATTGAGCTTCGTCGATGACCAGCGGCGCCGCGTGCTGCGCAAGGAAGCCGCGCGGGTCACCGCGCGCAAACTCCCGCACATCCGGGTCTTCCAGCGACACCATGTTCCAGTCGGGCAGTGCGTGCCGCAGCAGAGTGGATTTGCCGGCCTGGCGCGGGCCGGTCACCACGACAACCGGATTGGTGCGCAGCGCCTCGGCGACCAGGGCTTCGGAGCTGCGTCGGAAGTAGCTTTGCATTCTTTGCTATTTTAAGGAAATTTCTTAAAATAGCAAAATCGCCAATCCGCAGGCCGCGCCCGCATCGCCATGAAGATCCGTTCGGTCCACGCATTCGCGATTCGCAGCGATCTCATCGGCGGCCCGGCGCGCACACCCGCGCGCCGCCCGGCCTGGGTGGACCAAGCCGAAGTCGCCAACCCGATGTCGCATTACCCGCGCTTCAAGCGCCTGCGCTCGAGCTGGCGGCCGCGCTGGCCTTCGGTGGCCTGCATCGTCACCGCGGAGGACGGCCAGTGGGGCCTGGGCATGACGCGCTACGGCAGTCCGGTGATCGCGATCATCAACGAGCACCTGGCGCCACTTCTGGCGGGGGAGTCCTGCGAGGACATCAGTGCGCTCTGGCAGATGCTGCAACGCCTGACCTCGCCCTACGCCGGCGGCCTGTCCTGCTACGCGATCAGCGCCATCGACCTGGCGCTGTGGGACCTGCGCGGCCGGCACGAGCGCCGGCCCGTGCACCGCCTCTTGGGCAGCGGCACTCGCACCGATATCCCGGTCTACGCGACAGGCAACGATCCGGACTGGTTCCTGGAGCTGGGTTTCGAGGCGCTCAAGATCGCGTGCCCGTACGGTCCGGCGGACGGTGCGGCGGGCCTGGACGCCAACGAGGCCCTGTTGCGCGAGGTGCGCGCGCTGGCTGGTCCGCAGCGCGACCTGATGGTCGACTGCTGGATGGCCTTCGATTTGCCCTATGCACTGGAATTCGCGTCGCGCGTTCGGCCCCTGGGGCTACGCTGGATCGAGGACTGCCTGATGCCCGAGGACTTCGACGGCCTGGCCGCGCTGCGGACGGGCACGCCGGGTCAGGCGCTGGCCGGCGGCGAGCACTGGTACACGCCGGAGCCGTTCGCGCGAGCGCTGCGCGCCGGCAGCCTCGACGTGCTGCAGCCCGACATCGGCTGGGCTTGCGGCCTCACCGGTTGCCTGCGCATTGCCGACCTGGCGCGCGCTGCGGGCAAGCCGGTGATCCTGCACGCGGGCATGAACACGGCCTATGGCCAACACTTTTCGCTGGCCGTGCCTGACGTGCCGCTCGGTGAGTACTTCGTGGGTTCAGCGCCGGGCGTGCCGCTAGCGGAGGTGCGGTTGTCGCCAGGCACGCCGGTACCGGTGAAGGGGCGCCTCACGCCTTCGGACGAGCCGGGATTCGGCCTGGGCCTGAGCCTCGATGCGGCGCGGGCTCTGGCTATCTGATGCGCGCCGCGCCGTCGCCTCCCGACGGTCTCTTCAGCTACGCCGGTGCTTCTCGATGTAATCCCAGTCCGGCTCGGCGCCGAGCCCCGCTGCGGCCGGCAGACGCACCTGGCCGTCGGCGTCGACCCGCAGGTATTCGCGCAGGCCGTACTGATACGCCGACTGTGGCGACAACACCTCGATCATCTCCACCTCGCTGGCACCGCACAGTACCTGCAGATTGGCCAAGTCCATCAGTGGGCTGGCGCCATGGTGCGACACCACCTGCACGCCGCGCTCCCGGCACAGGGCGAGGGTGCGCAAGAGGCCGCTGACGCCACCTTTCCAATAGACGTCGACCAGCACCGCGGCGTAGGCGCCGGCGTCAATCGCATTGGCCACCGCAGGCGCCAGTCCGGGCAGGGTTTCTCCGCCGATCACCGGAATGGAGAGCGCCTGGCGCAAGCTCCGGTAGCCGGCCCAGTCATGCTGGGGCAGAGGTTCCTCGAACCAGTGGAATGCAAGGTCTTCGAGTACGCGCCCGACGGAGAGCGCCCCTTCGGGCGTATAGCGCTTGGCGGCGTCGAGCATCAGGCGGAATCCGGGCCCGGCGGCCGCGCGCAGCGCGCGGGCGAGTTCGATATCGCGCGCCGCATCGCAGAACGGGTGGGCCTTGTAGGCGGTGAAACCGGCGGCGCGCGCGCGCGCGAAGTCGTCGAGGTAGCCGTCGATGTCGGCATGGTGGCCCGAGCTGGCGTAGGCGCGCATGGCGTCGCGGCCGCCGCCGCCGAGGCAATGCGCCAGCGGCCGGCTGCGCTCGCGCGCGTGCAGGTCCCACAGCGCGACGTCCAGCGCCGCAATCGCGAAAGTGCTCACATAGCCCGCGGGCTCCTGCATAGCCATCTGCGTCCACAGCGCGGCAGGGTCAGACGCGTCGCGGCCGATCACTCCCGCAGCCAGGCTGCGTTCCACCTGCGCCGCGATGACCATGCCGGGCTGACCACCATGCGCCCGTGCGGTGGAATAGCCGCAGCGGCCGTCCGCGGATTCGACAATCGTCAAGGTCAGCTCGAGGTCGCCGGCAAAGCGACCCGTGTGAATCGGCACCATGGGCTGCGCGTAGCAGATGGTGCGCACCGAACGGATCGACGCGTGCGGCACGACGGTGACCACGTGCGATTAGTCCGCGCGCACCTTGAGGCGCACGGCCAGATCGGTCCAGAGCTTGAGGTCGCGCGCGATCACCTCGGCGAATGCTGCCGGCGTACTGCCCACGATCTCCTGGCTGGCCGTGGTCAATGACTGGCGCACCGCCGGATCGGCCAGCACCTTGAGCATTTCTGTGCTCAGGCGCGAGATCGCCGGTTGCGGCGTGCCGGCCGGGGCCAGGAGGCCGTACCAGGCGTCGAGCACGAAGCCGGGCGGAAATGCCTCGGCCATGGTGGGCACGTCCGGCAGCGCCGCGGCGCGGCGCGCGGTGGTGACGGCCAGTGCGCGCAGCTTGCCGGCCTGCACCTGCGGCA
>JBJXGS010000097.1:0-9864 GCA_046160545.1 Burkholderiales bacterium | reverse complement strand
TGCGCGCGGCCGCCGACGCCAGCGTATTCGCCCTCGGAGTTCTCGCGCACGATCACCCAGTCGAGGTCCCCCGGCTTGAGTCCCGCAAGCGGCGAGGTGATGCCGGGCAGGATGCGCGTCGGGCGTACATTGGCGTATTGATCAAAACCCTGGCAGATCTTCAGGCGCAGACCCCAGAGAGTGATGTGGTCGGGAATGTCCGGATCGCCGGCCGAACCGAAGAGGATCGCGTCCTTGCCGCGCAGGGAATTCAGGCCGTCGGCCGGCATCATTTCGCCGTGCTTGCGGTACCAGTCGCCGCCCCAGCCGAAGGATTCGAAGTCGAATGTGAAGCTGCCTTGTGCTGCTGCCAGCGCTTCAAGTACCTGCTGCCCGGCGGGAATGACTTCCTTGCCGATACCGTCTCCGGGAATGCACGCGATGCGATAGGTTTTCATGAGCCTGCCTTGCGGGATGGAAACAATCCTGCCTCTACTTTAGGCGCTTCGCCGTACCCGTGGTGGCGGGAACCGGCGGTGAGATCAGGGCATGAGCGGCATGCCAATGCGCAACGCGATAGGATGCACAGGTGTCACTCCAGCACGCGCAACGCGATATGAAATTCGAACTTGTCACCGGCTACCGCCCAGGCTCGATCGGCCGCATCGCCACGCTGCACGCCGAGTACTACTCCGTCGCCAGCGGCTTCGGCGTCGACTTCGAGGCCAAGGTCGCGCGGGAACTGGCGACGTTCTGCCTTGCTTACCAACCCGAGCGCGACGGCCTGTGGCTGGCGCTGGTGGACGGCCGCGTCGAAGGGTCCATCGTCATCGACGGCGCGCATGCCGCGGAAGATGGTGCGCACCTGCGCTGGTTCATCGTCTCCGACGCGTTGCGCGGCTCTGGTGCCGGGCGTGCGCTGTTGAGCGCGGCACTCGCCTTCACCGACGCGCGCTACCTGCGCACCTACTTGTGGACCTTCGCGGGCCTGAACGCGGCGCGCCATTTGTACGAGGCGCACGGGTTCCGGCTGGCGGAAGCGCGGCCCGGGGCGCAGTGGGGCAAGCTGGTCGACGAGCAGCGCTATGAGCGCGAACGACCGGTGGCGACATCGGGTGGCAGCTAGGGTTCCCGGCGGCGCCTGGCACAAAAGGCCCGCGCTGCGCACAAGACTGGCCGCTTGCCAAAGCTGCCTCGCCTCGGCTATCTTGCTCCTTCCTGAGCGATCGGGAAAGCTGCCTTGACCCGTTCGCAACGCCCATTGCCCAACATTCCCCCAAAGGCCATATCGATGCTGTCACGCCGCTTTTCATTCGCGATGCTCCTTGTCGCATCCCATCTTCTTGCCGCGTCCGTCGCGGCGCAGGATGCCTTCCCGAACCGCCCGATCCGCATCGTTGTCACCTTTCCGGCAGGCGGCGGGCCGGACATCGCGGCGCGCATCGTTGCGGCGAAGATGAGCGGCAATATCGGCCAGGGAGTCGTGGTCGAGAATCGCGCCGGGGCCAGCGGCATCGTCGGCGCCGAGCACGTGGCGAAGTCGGCACCGGACGGCTACACGATCATGCTGGCGACGCCTGCGCCGATGACCATTGCCGGCGGCTCGGGACGAAAGCTCAACTATGACCCGCTGAAGGACTTTGCCGGCGTCACGCAGGGGGTCCTGCAGACCCCGCTCCTGGTGATTGCCCCGAACGCCCCGTACAGGACCACCGCCGACCTCATCGCCGCGGCCAGGTCCAGGCCGGGCGTCATGAACTTCGGCTCGGCCGGTGTGGGCAACTCGCAGCATCTGGCGGGCGAGCTCTTCAACCAGATGGCGGGTATCAATACCGTGCACGTGCCCTACACCGGCACCGCGCTCGGTCTCACGGCGATCATGGCCGGGCAGATCGACTTCTACTTCTCCGACCCATCTGCGATGCCGCTTATCCGCGCGGGCAAGCTGCGCGCGCTTGCCGTTTCGACGGTGCGGCGCTCCGCCAACCTGCCGGACGTGCCGACGGTGGCCGAGTCCGGCTTGCCGGGTTACGAATACACCAACTGGTATGGCTTCGTCGTGCCGGCGAAGACGCCGCGCGCGATCATCCAGTACCTGAATCGCGAAATCGTGCAGGTGCTAAACACGCCGGACATCCGCGAGCGCCTGGTGGCTGCGGGCATGGATCCTGCGCCCTCGAGCCCCGAAGAGCTCGACGCCTTCCTGCCCCGCGACCAGGAAAAGTGGGCCAGGGTCGTACGCGCGGCCAACATCAAGTTCGACTGAAGCCGTAGCGTGACTTTCAGCATCCTCGGCATCTGCGGCCGCACCGGCAAGGCCGGCTTTTGCCAGGCGACCAGCACGCCGGCGGTCGGCTGGCGCTGCACCGATGTCGTCTTCGGCCGCGGTGTCCTGACCGTGCAGGCGCATGGCGACTACCGCCAGCTGCAGGTCGCCAGGCAGCTGTTCGCCGCAGGCGCGTCGCCTGACGGGGTGCTTGATGCCCTGCGCCGTGATGACGCGTTCTTTGACTACCGCCAGATCGCCATCCTTGACCTGGAAGGAGGCGCTGCCGTCTCCACAGGGGCGAAGGCGCGCCCCTGGGCCGGAGAGATCGTTGAGAGCGACCACATCGTCACCGGCAACGTGCTGGTGGGTGAACATGTGCTCACCGCGATGACAGCCGCATTCGCCGGCGCCGCCGCAATGGAGCTGGAAGAAAGGCTGATGCGCGCCGTCGAGGCAGGGCGCGACGCCGGCGGGCAGGCGGAGGGCCAGACCTCCTGCGCCCTTGTGGTCTACGGCAGCGAATCCTTCCCGCTGGTCAACCTGCGCGTCGACGTCGCGCAGGAGCCGGTGGGCGAGATGCGCAGGATCTTCGACTGGTTCAAGCCGCTGATACCCTACTACCTTGCCCGCACGCTCGACCCGACCTCGGTCGTACCCAAGAAGGCCTACCTCGAAGAGCGCGGCCTGCCTGTCAACCCCTACGCCCGCTGAGCGCGGGTGAGTCAACCTACTTCAGGACACCATGACCTTTTGCATCGTCGCGCGCGACCCCAAGAGCGGACTCCTCGGCATCGCCCAGGCCACCAACCCCCTATCGGTGGGCGGGCGCTGCCCCTTCATCCGCGCCAACGTCGGCGCCGTCAGCACGCAGGCCTACACCGACCCCGGCCTGGGGCCGCTGGCCATCGAACTCCTGACCCTGGGGTATTCGCCGGAGAAGGTGATCAAGGAACTCTCCGAGAGCGATGAGAACTTCGCCTGGCGCCAGATCGGCATCGTCGACCGGCACGGCCGCGTGGCCGTGCACACCGGCGCGCAGTGCAAGACCCACAGCGCCTCGATCGTAGGCGAGGGCTACGTTGTCATGGGCAACTACCTGCTCACCGACCAGGTCGTGCCGAAGATGAACGAGGCCTGGCTGGCGAGCGCGGACCAACTCTTCGAGGACCGCCTGATGGCGGTGACGGTCGCGGCGCGCAACGAGGGGGGCGACCTGGGCGGGCACCGCTCATCGTGCCTGCTGGTCTACGACACCGAGTCGTATGCGCGCACCGACCTGCGCATCGATTTCATGCCCAAGCGCGAAGGGGCGCCGGATGCAGTCGACGCTTTGCAGGAAATCCTGGACCGCTGGAAGCCCATGATCGGCTACTACAAGGTGCGTCCGCACAACCCGAGCATTGCCAGCTGGGGCGACTGGTTGGCCGCGCAGGGCACGCCGTTTCGCGACTAGGCGGTCGGGCCTGATCTGACTGGCGAGTCGCCTAGGCGCGAAACGCCGTCTTCTCAGTCCCGGAGTACAGCGCCTTTAGCTGCCGTCCGACCGCATCGGCGTGGGCCGCCAGCGCCGCATCGTCCAAGTCCGCCTGCGGCCGCGGTTCGTAGTCGAAGTGTCCAAAGCGGTCGCTGCCGCGCACCAGCTGGGCCGAGTCCCGCACCTTGATCTGGCGTACTGACGGCGGTATGTAGCGAATCGCCAGGCCGATGCGCCGGTCGGCGCTTTTATTGGCGTCCGATCCATGCACCAGCTTGATGTGGTGCAGGGAAATTTCTCCCGGGCGCAACGCGATGCCCTGGGCTTTGGATTTGTCGACTTCCACCGCGATCTCCTGTCCGCGCGTGAGCAGGTTGTCCTTGTGGAAGGTGTCGCGGTGCGGCAGCTGGTCGATGCGGTGCGAACCCGGGATCACCTGCATGTAGCCGTTCTCCGGCGTCACCTCGGTGAAGGCGACCCAGGCGGTGATGACGTCGTCGGGCTCGAGGCCCCAGTAGGTCGAGTCCTGATGCCATGAGACGAACCCTGGGCTGGCGGCCTCCTTGATGAAGAAGTTGGTGGTCCAGCACAGGATGTCGGGGCCGATGCAGTCCTCCACCGCATCAAGGATGACCGGGTGACGCACCAGCGCATCGGCCCAGGTGAAGAGCAGGTGGGTCTTGTGGCGCCATTTGCCCTGCAGTGGCTCAGCCGTATGAGCCTCGTGCGCTTCCAGGGCGCGCCGGTAGCCCTGCGCGTCGGCTTCGCTCATGACCCGGACGGGCCATACGGCCCCATCGTGATGGTAGGCGGCGACCTGCTCGGGGGAAAGTACGCGGGGCATGATCCGGACTCGGCGGGTTGCTGGCGGAAGTCCTGCGATTCTGCCCTTTTTTTGGTAGGGCGCAACGCATGGCGACGCCCGGCCCGCTACACTTTCGCATCAGGTGCTCGGCCGTGACTGCCCCCGTGCTGCCTGCACTACTGCCTCCACACCCTCTTACATGCAAGGTCCGACGATGCCCTCTCCTTCTGCACCCTCCCGGCCGGATGCCGCCCTCATCGCCGACCTCGAGGCGGCGCACTATCACCCGCTGTGGGACCGCTACAAGGCCATCACGCCGATCGTCCCCGCCGCCAAGGACGCGCCCATGCACTGGCGCTGGCGCGACTTCGACCCCTTCGCCGCGCGCGCCGCGGTCGAGGTGCCGATCGAGGATGTCGAGCGCCGCGCCATCATCATGGTCAACCCCGCCTTCGGTGGTGCGACCCAGACCACCTCCAACCTGCTGGGCGCGTTCACAGTGCTCAACCCCGGCGATCGCGCGGTGCCGCACCGACACACGGCCGCGGCGATCCGCTTCGCGACGCGCGCCGATGGCGCGGCGACGATTGTCAACGGCCGGCGCTGCGCCATGCGCGCAGGCGACCTCGTCCTCACCCCGCCGCTGTGCTGGCATGGCCACATCAACCAGGGGGAAGAACGCACGGCCTGGTTCGATGCCGCCAACATGCCCCTGGTGTGCGGACTGGATGCGAGCTTCTTCGAGGCGGGCAGCCGTAGCGAGACGGCCTTCTGGGAAGTCGACGAAGGCGAGGAGCGGCGCTGGGTCGGCACGGGCCTTGCCGCAGCCGACGCGACCCAGCCTGCACCGATCGCCGGTGCGCACTCGCCCAAGTTCCACTATGCGGGCGAGGCGACACGGACCTTCCTCGCGGCCATGCGGGCGGCAAACGATGGCTCGAAACTGGCGCGCTACGTCAATCCGGAGAACGGCGGCCCGGTCATGCCGGCACTCGACTGTTACGCATTGCGCCTGGCAGCCGGCGCCACCACGGCGCCGAAGCGCACGACCTGGAACACCCTCTGCCTGGTCGTATCAGGCGCGGGCCGCAGTGTGGTCGGCGACAAGGCCATCGAATGGGAGCAGCACGACGTCTTCACGATCCCGCACTGGACGGCCGCGACGCACATGGCGCGCGACGGTGACGCGGACTTCTTCCTCGTCACCGACCGTTCGGTGTTCGAGCTTCTCGGGCTGGCGCGAAGCGAGATCCTGGCGCAGTAGTATTTTTCTCGATGATGCTTGAGAATCGACAGCATGAACAGGACCACCCAGACACCGGAACTCCGCGCGCTCGGCGAGGCATGCCGGCGCCTGGGGGGCGCAGGGCTCGACTACATGCTTACCGGCTCGCAGCGCCAGCTCTAAGACGTGCGGTCCCTTCTCTTGGTGACGCACGATGCTGCCTATCTTGCGCATTGGGTGGCGGCGCTGAATCTTGATGCCCTGGTGGTCAAGGCGCGATCATGAACGACACCAGCCCGGAAATCGAAGTCTTCATGACGGCGCGGTATGCGGCAATGTCTGGCTCGGAGCGGGCGCGCATCGCCCTCACCATGTTCGAAACCGCGCAGCGGATCGTGCGCTCATCGCTGGACCCCTCGCTCACCGAAGAGCAAGCGCGTTTCGAATTGTGCAGACGCTTCTACGGAAGTGCGCTTGCAGCACAGGTCTTCCCTGGCATGGCCCGCTAGTCGAGCGGAAGGTAGAGCGTCATCGGCGCGTCAGCGCAGGCTTTGAAGCCGTAGTGTTCGTAGAAGGATTTGGCGGCCGGACTCTTCCGGCCGTGCTCGTGGCGATGCCGGCCGCCGCGGACGGTGCGAAGACCCTGCGCTATACCAACCCGGTCACCGGCGGCGCGGTGATGCCATCGCTCGACTGCTACGCCCAGCGCCTGACCCGCAACGCCGCGACGCAGGCCCGGCGCACCACCTGGAACGCGATCTGCCTGGTGATCTCGGGCGCCGGTTGCAGTACGGTGGGGGACAAGACCTTCGACTGGGAGCAGCACGACGTATTCACGATCCCGCACTGGACCTGGGCCAGCCACGTCGCCGCGGAGGCTGACGCCGATCTGTTCATCGTCACCGACCGCTCGGTGTTCGAGCATCTCGGGTTGGTGCGCGAAGAGGTTCGGTAGGGACGTTGACAGATCTTGTAGCGCGCCTCGCCCTTCTTGGCCGGATCAATCTGTTGAGATCGACCTTCTACCAAGGTCCGGTTCCGACCCATCAGCGACATTCGAGCCTCCGATTTCGAAGCCCGAAAACCGACGTTCGTGCCGTTGCTTCAAGGACTCAGGATTCAGCCCCTTACAGCTGCCCTACGTCATCTGTCGTACGCCTCGTTGGTAGCGGGATTTCTCGTGCTGATCCCGCCCCGCATGCCGTGACAATGACGGTCGGCGTCGCTGCCGATGCAACCATTGCACTATAATGCCGCATGGCAACGCTGATTCGCCTCCCCAGGTCCAAGCTCACCATGTACGCCGGCGACCACAACCCGCCGCACTTCCATGTGCTGGCCAACGATGGCTCCGAAGCTCTGATTGACTTGGCATCCCTGCGGGTGATCGACGGGACAGTGCGGCCGGCAGTGTTGAAGGAATCGCTGGCTTGGGCCAGCCAGAATGTGGCTCTACTGGCCACGAAGTGGAAGGAATTGAACCCATGAGGCCAAAGCAATTCACTCTGTCCAGCGTCAAGGCAACGCCGACCGCCAGCTTGCTGCTGCGCTATGCGGATGGCGAGCAATTCGAAGTCAGTCTGGTAGACACGATCATGCAGCACCCTACGCTGGAACGGCTGAAGGATCCCAAGGTGTTCAGCTCGGCCAAGGTCGGTGACCACGGCGCCTCGGTGATCTGGGCGAACGACGACGACCTGGAGTTGGCAGCCGACAACCTACGCGCACGTGCGGTTGAGCAGGCCGGCAGCGTATCGCATGAATTCATTTGGAATTGGATGGCCAGGCACGACCTGACCCTCGACACGGCGGCGGTGGCGCTGGGCGTGTCCCGTCGCATGCTCGCCTACTACCGTAGCGGCGCCAAGCCAGTGCCGCGCACCGTCGCCCTGGCCTGCCTCGGCTGGGAAGAGGTGATCAAGAACGATGGCGGTTACGCACTGGCCGCGTAGGTACGGCCGGCCACTGTTAGCAACGTGCGTCGCATGATTGTTTGATTTTGCCTGGTAGCTGACATTCGCCAGGGTCGGCAACTGGCCGATACCGGAAGTTTGGAATCGGAATATGGCGACACGCGATACGGTCGGCCGCGAACAATGCGAACCACTTGCGACGCATGGGTCAGGCGGAATTTGTTCGCCTATGCCACACAGAATGCTCCATGCCCTTTGAGTAACTCCGGCGGCCCGGAAACATCCCGATGGCACCGAGGCGGCGGCAGCCCTACACCCACACCTGCAGCACGTAATGAAACGGCGCCTGGCCGTTGAAGAGGTCAACGCGCTGGTGGCGGATGCGAAACGAGTCGCCCGCGCGCACCAGGGTGTGGCGATAGGTGCCGCCGAAGTGGCGCACGTCGTCGCGGCGCAGTTCCATCATGTGAAAGCGCGAGCGCACCACGACCTCCTTCGCGTTCGCCGATTCGATGACGATGTTGCCGATCAGGTGGTTGGTGGCCCACATGGGCGCCTGCGACCAGGCGTTCGGGTGGGTCACGCGGCCCATGCGGATTTCCATCATGGGCTTGTCCTCGGCGAAGATCGAGGGCTCGCCCTCCCAGTCGGTCTGCTCCGGCGTCACCGGCATCCAGTAGACGCCGTCCTCGGCGAAGAGGTCGATCCAGTCCTGCCAGTGCTTGTTGTCCAGGAGCTCGCTCTGGCGAAAGAGAAACGCCTCGACGCGCGCCTTCAGGTCGCCGGCGGCAAGCACCGCCTTGGCAGCCTGCGGCGCGCGCACCGGCGGCACCGCGCCGCGCGGCGAATGGCCGGGCGCGATCGCCTGGGCGCCAGTGCGGCCGCGCCCGTCGGCTTCGATGATGATGTCCTGCTTCAAGCTCTTGCTGGTCGCGCGCGGCATGGCGGCCTTGCGTGCCGCTGGTTTCGCAGCGCGCTTCGCGGCCGGCGGTGCGGCGACCTTGCGCGTCGCCTTGACAGACTTCTTTTTCGCAGCCATCACGCGCCCTCCGACATGTAGGCAAGCCAGGCCTTGAATTGCGAGCGCATCACGGCCTCCGAGGTGCCCTTGTTCGAATAGGTGGTGCCGTTCTCGGTGGTGTCGCGGCCGAACTCGCGATGAAAGCTCACCCAGTCGCCGCCGCGCGATTGCAGGCCCCACTGGCCCTTGGTCCAGTTCTCCAGGTCGTCGGCGTTGACCATGGTCGCCGGCGAGTTGACGAGGTTGTAGTACCAGAGCGAGCGGCGATAGATCGCCTCGGGCGCGCCCTTCAGGCGGAAATGCCAGATTTCCGAGAGGGTCTCGGAGGGGCTGATCGGCCGCAGGCAGCGCAACTGCTGCAGCGGCGACTGCACCGAGAGGTAGGGATAGATGAGCACATGATGGATCGAGCGCGAGAGGAATTCCTCGGTCTTCTCGTGCCCGTAGGCCTTGACCATGAGCTTTTCGTAGGCCTGCGTGTCCGGGTCCTGCGGACGCAAGCCCATGTAGGCCTTGAGGATGCCGTGGCCACGCGGGTAGTTGACCGTCTGCACGCTGTCCCACTTGTCGAACGGCGTCGCGAAGGCCGACAGGTAGTGGTAATAGAGGGGCGCGTGGCCGCTCTTGGCGGTGATCTTTTTCTCCACGCGGGTCGCGGCAACACCGGTCGACTGGTGGGTCACCGACGGATGCAGCGAGTCCATCTGGTTTTCCATGAAGAACTTCCAGTTGGAGTGCTGCACCACGCGGTGGCAGACCGGCACGACCTCGACCTCGCCCTCGGGCGAGCGATCGCACATGTCGTCAAAGGCGATCTTGGCGTCGCCCAGGAACTCGGCCAGCGTCGGTCCCTTGTCCGCCAGGCTGGCGAAGACGAAGCCGCGGTAGGAGTCGACGCGCGCGGCGGCCTTCATGTGGCAATCCGGGTTGTCTCGCGTCATGCGCGTGCCCTCGTAACCCTTCATGAGGGGCATGCTCTCGAGCTGGCCGTCGAGATGGAAGCTCCAGGAATGATAGGAGCAGACGAAATTGCCGCCGACATTGCCGCGCGTGTTGCCGCACAACTGCACGCCGCGGTGCGGGCAGCGGTTGTAGAGCACACGGATCTTCTTGTCGCGGCCGCGCACCATGATCATCGGCTGGCGGCCGATGGTGAGCGTGTGGTAGTCGCCGGGCTT
>JBJXGS010000096.1:0-4614 GCA_046160545.1 Burkholderiales bacterium | reverse complement strand
GGGCCGTCCGCCACTGCGTGAGCATCGAAGCCGTTCTTGCGCAGGTACTGCTCCAGCAGCTTGCGGATGTCTTCGTCGTCGTCAACGATGAGTATGCAATCGCGCATGGGCGCACTTATACCTGCTGCCGAAACGATTGGGGAGAAGTTTTGTCAACTAACGTAACAACGCGTGCCGCGCCGACATTTCGTTACAAGGCCCGCGGTTACCTCGCTTACATTGCCTGGACTCCTTTCCGATGAGCATGAACGACACCCGATCCCAGCCGCTCGCCGGCGTGCGCGCCATGCTGCTTGCCATCTGTACGGCGGCATTGCCCGTGCCCGCATCTGCGGTGGACCCCTTCGGCACCGACAGGCTCGCGCCGGCCAATCAAGGCGCGCCGTGGAACGGCGGCGACGATGCCTGCCCGCGCCTCGCGGCCACGACTGGAGCGCTGACGCTCGCCGGCGTCATCGAACGGGCGCTCTGCCACCATCCACAGACGCGGCAATCCTGGACCGCCGCACGTAACCAGGCGGCGCAGGTCGGGCGCAACCGCGCCGCATATTTGCCCGAGGTCACGATTGACGGCCAGGCCGGCGCAAGCCGCACCTGGCCCAGGAACGGGGGGGCGGTCAGTCAGGAGAGCACCTCGGCTTCGGCCACGGTGAGTTATCTGCTGTTCGATTTCGGCGCACGCGACGCCAATTTCGATACCGCCCGCCAGTTGCTCGAGGCCGCCAACTGGTCGCACAACGCCACGCTGCAGTCGGTATTTCTCGCTGCGATCCAGTCCTACTATCAATTGTTCGCCACCGGTGCCAATGTCGAAGCAGCGCTGCAAGCCGAGAAAGCCAGCGAAGAAAGCATGAAAGCGGCCGAGACCCGCTACCGCGTTGGCACGGGCACGCCTGCCGACCGGCTGCAGGCAAAGACCGCGTTTTCGCAGGCGCGGCTCACTCGCACCCGCGCCGAGGGCGAACGGCGCGTCGCCGCCGGTGTTCTTGCCAATGCAATCGGTCTCGATGCCGACGCCGAAGTCGACCTCGCGTCGCCGCGCATCCAGGCGCCGGATCCGGCCACCGACGCCCGGGTCCGCGAACTGGTCGATTACGCGCGCATGCTGCGCCCCGACCTGGCTGCGGCCGAGGCCAAGGTTCAGGCTGCGCGCGCGCAGGTCCGTGTCGCGCTGGCGGCGGGCAAGCCGACCGTATCGCTGACCGGTTCCGCCGGATTGTCGGACTCCAACTCGGCGAGCCTCGCCAGCAGCGGGGCGGTGGGCATCAGCGTCAGCTTTCCGCTGTTCACCGGATATCGCAACACCTACGACATCCGTTCCGCGCAGATCCAGGTCGAAGCACGCGAAGCTGACCGCGATCAGTTGCGCAACCAGGTATCTCTGGACGTATGGCGCGCTTACCAGTCGCTCGCGACCGAGCGAACCGCGCTGGTGAATGCCGAGGACCTGCTGCAAAGCGCACTGGAATCTGAGAATGTCGCGCGCGGACGCTACAAGGCCGGGGCCGGCACCTTCATCGATCTGCTCAACGCGCAGTCGGCGGCGGCAAGCGCCCGCTTCCAGTCCGTTCAGGCACGCTACAACTGGCACCTCGCCAAGGCCGCACTCGCGAGCGCGCTCGGCACCCTCGATCTGGCGGCACTGCCTGGCAATGCCGACACCGTGGTGATCGACACCACCCGATCGACGGCACGCAAATGATGAAACCTTCCGTGTCGTTCTGGATGAAGTCGTTAATCGTGTTGCTGCTGCTCGCCGGCGCGGGAGGCGGGACCTGGTATTGGAAACACAATTCCGAAATACCTGCCGATCAGCGCTACCGCACCAGGCCGGCGGAGCGGGGCGCGCTGGTGCAGAGCGTTTCCGCCAACGGCACGCTCAATCCTCTGGTGCTGGTCACGGTCGGCTCGCAGATTTCCGCGACCGTGGTCAAGCTGTACGCGGACTTCAACCAGCGAGTCAAGGCCGGCCAGGTGCTTGCCGAACTCGATCCGGCACTGCTGCTCGCAACCGAAAGGCAAACTCTCGCCAACCTCGCCAGCGCAATGGCATCGCTCAAGCTGGCGCGCACGAACGAAGAGCGGTTCGCGCAACTTTTGGCGCAGGAATACATCTCCAGACAGGAGATGGACCAGGCAGTACAGGCGCGCGAAGCGGCGCAAGCGCAGGTGCGGCTCTATGAGGCGCAGCACAGCCGGGATCGCGCGAACCTGCGTTACACCGTGATTCGTTCGCCCGTTTCCGGAGTCGTCGTGGATCGACAGGTGGATGTCGGACAGACAGTCGCGGCCAGTCTGCAGGCGCCGGTTTTGTTCAAGATTGCGCAGGACCTCAAGCAGATGCAGATCAACTCGGCGGTCGCGGAAGCCGACGTCGGCGCGATTCGCATCGGCCAGGAAGTGGATTTCCGCGTCGACGCGTTTTCCGAGCGCGACTTCAAGGGCAAGGTCATGCAGATCCGCCTCAATCCCACCATAACAAGCAACGTTGTGACCTACAACGTCGTGGTTTCGGTGGATAACCCGGATGAGATCCTGCTGCCGGGCATGACCGCTTACATCACCATCACCACTCAGACCAAGGAGGATGTGCTTATGGTGCCCAGCGCCGCGCTGCGCTTTCGCCCGGGCGGCGCGGCAGAATCCGCACGCATGTCGTCCGGACCTGCGGCCGGCGCAAACGCGAGCGTACGCAAACGCACGGCGGGATCCCAGGTGCACGTGCTGCGTGGCGGCAGGATTCAACCCGTCACGATCCAGACCGGCATCACCAACGGCCGCGTCACCGAGATCAGCAGCGGGGATTTGCGTGAAGGCGACATGGTGGTCCTCGAGGATCTGACTTCGACTTCTCGCCCGCAAACAACGCCCGCCGGCCCGCGCCCGAGGCTGTTCTGATGGCGAATGCGGTGGTGCGCATCGAGCACCTCTACAAGAGCTATGACACGGAGGCCGGGGTATTTCCGGTTCTGCGCGACGTCAACCTCGTCCTCGAGCCTGGCGAGTTCGTCGCCATAATGGGTCCGTCGGGATCGGGAAAGTCCACATTCATGAACATTCTTGGCTGCCTGGACCAGCCGACCGAAGGCAAATACTTTCTCGATGGCGCGGACACGGGCCAACTCGGCAGCGACCAACTCGCAAGGCTGCGCAACCGCACCATCGGTTTCGTGTTCCAGGGATTCAACCTGCTGCCGCGCGCGCGGCTCACCGAGAATGTCGCGCTCCCGCTGGTGTACGCGGGTGTTGCGCGCCGGGAGCGCAATTCCCGCGCCGTCGCATTGCTGGAGCGCATCGGCCTCGCAGGCCACCTGCGGTCCTTTCCGAACCAGATTTCCGGCGGACAGCAACAGCGGGTCGCGATTGCCCGCGCACTCGCCACTCAACCGCGGCTGTTGCTCGCCGACGAACCCACCGGCAATCTCGACACCCACACGAGTGCCGAAATCATGAGTTTGTTCACGCAGTTGAACCGCGATGAAGGCATAACCGTGGTGCTGGTCACCCACGATCGCGAAATTGCGGCGCATGCGCACAGGCTGGTGCGCTTCCGCGACGGCATCGTGGAGCACGACGGTGCAGTCGTCCACGAACCAGCCGAGTCACCGGCATGATCCTGTCGATGCTCGCCGAAGCCTTGTCGGCGATGGGCGCCAACCGGCTGCGCACATTTCTCACGATGCTTGGCATGGTGATCGGCGTGGCGGCGGTGGTGGCGATGCTCGCAGTGGGTCAGGGCGCGCAAGCGACGGTGAACCAGACCATCGCCTCGATGGGCAGCAATCTGTTCATCGTCCTCTCGGGCGGATCCACCAGCGGCGGATTGCGTATGGGCTCCGGGAGCGTGCCGACCTTGACGCTGCTGGACGCGGACGCAATCGCCGAACTGCCCGGTGTCGGCGCGGTGGCGCCGGTCCAGACCGGCAATTCGGAAGTAATCTACGGCGCCAGCACCTGGAGCACGCAGGTTTACGGTACGTCGCCCAGTTATCTGGATGTGCGTCAATGGCCGCTCGCTTCCGGGGAATCCTTCACCGACTACGACATGCGCTCCGCCAGCCGCGTGGCGCTGCTTGGGCGCACCGTTTCGAACTTCCTGTTTGGCGACGAAGATCCGGTCGGAAAAACCATCCGCATCAGGAACAGCCCTTATCTGGTGATCGGCGCACTGTCACGCAAGGGCCAGAGCCTCGACGGACGTGACCAGGACGACACGATCCTGGTACCGGTCACCACGGCACAGCGCAAGCTTTTTGGCTCGCAGTTTCCGGGTACGGTCCGCTACATGATGGTGCAGGCCGGCTCGGCGGACCTCATGGACGGGGTTGAACGCGAAATCACCGAACTTCTGCGCCAGCGCCATCGTCTCAACGCCGATGCCGAGAACGATTTCACGATACGCAACCTTACCGCGGTGGCCAACGCCGCAGCCGCGACCACCAGGGTGATGTCGCTTATGCTTGGGGCGATCGCCTCGGTGTCTTTGCTGGTCGGCGGCATCGGCATCATGAACATCATGCTGGTGTCGGTGACGGAGCGCACGCGTGAAATCGGCATTCGCATGGCGATGGGCGCGCGCCGTCGCGACATCCTCCTGCAGTTCCTGCTGGAAGC
>JBJXGS010000095.1:0-7945 GCA_046160545.1 Burkholderiales bacterium | reverse complement strand
CACCTCCGAGCGACAGGAGGACGAGATCCGTCGCCGGGTCGAGGCCGAGCTGGTGTCGGACGGCCGGACCGAGATCCTTGCCAAGGCGGCCAATCGGCCCGATCGACCGCAGGTTCTCAAGCCCGGGCATCGGCATGGCCGGTTCGGGAGCCAGGAACACACTTGCCGCCCCGTAGGCCGACAGCATTTGATCGATGATGGCGCCGGAACCCGGACGATCGCCGCAGTAGTGCGCGAAGATCTCAACCCAGTTGAGGCAACACATCGCCACTGCCGGCACACGGGCCCGATCCGCTGCAGCCAGCGAGAGGTACGGTACATTGGCGAGGAGTAGTGTCGGCGCGAGTTCGGTCAATTGGCTCGCCGCAGCCTCAACCTCGGCGTGCCAGCCGACATGGAGAGCGCGATAGCGAGAAAAACTCGCCTCGACGTCGATCTCCAGCGCATTGCGCATGACCATGCCGAAATCGAGGTCGCTTGCGACCCATTCGAAATCGACACCTATGTGTTCACGGAGCAGTCGCTCGGGAGCCGAACAGCGAACGGTGATGCGCACGTCCGGTCGGAGTTCGCCGATGCGATTCAAGACCGGCGCCGTCATGGCCACGTGCCCGTAACCGTGGCCGGAAATGTCCGCGATGAGATGCGGTTGTGCCTTCATGCGGCGATGTTGCGTCGCCGCATCCAACGCCCTGTCAGGCGGATCAGCCGGACTCGGTGCCGGGCGCCGGCGTCAGCATCGGCGCAGACACCGTATCGGCCGATTGGTCGGCGATCAGGTCTGAGGGAAGGTTGAACTCAGCCCATTGATATTCCTCGGCATCTCGGCCGGACGGGCTGTCTGGGGATTCGATCGCTGGCTGCTTCATGATCCTGGCTCCGGTTGCGGCTCGGGTCGACCGCTTGGGTTCAAATATACACAAAACGTTAGGTTTGCAACATTACTTTCCGAAGATTAAATGCGTGTGACGGAATCACCTTTTTTGTGCACCGGTTCGGCCTGCCCGGCCACACTGAACCGGCGTATTCTTCCGGCCCCGAAGCAGGAAAGCCCGCCATGAAATCCGCCCCGACCGGTACGGCTACGGCCGCTGCCGCCACCGCCAAGACCTTGCCCCCGCAGGAAATCTGCACCGAAGTGCTGCTCGAGAAGTACGCCAAGGGCGCCGAGCGCACCCCCGATGAAGTACGCCACCGGGTCGCCCGGGCACTGGCTGCCGCGGAGGCCGAAGACCGGCGCGCCCATTGGGAGCAGCGCTTCTTCGAGGCCCAGGCACTCGGCTTCGTGCCTGCAGGGCGGATCAACTCGGCTGCAGGCACGGCCCTGTCGGCCACCCTGATCAACTGTTTCGTGCAGCCTGTCGGTGACTCCATCACGGAGGTGGTGGACGGCCGCCCGGGCATCTACACCGCGCTGGCCGAGGCGGCCGAGACGATGCGCCGCGGAGGCGGCGTCGGCTACGACTTCTCGGCCATTCGCCCGCAGGGCGCGATGGTCCACGGAACGCAGTCGCGCGCGAGCGGCCCGGTGTCCTACATGCGCGTCTTCGACCGCTCCTGCGAGACGGTGGAGTCCGCCGGCGCGCGCCGCGGCGCGCAGATGGGCGTGCTGCGCTGCGACCATCCGGACATCGAGGACTTCATTCACGCCAAGGACAAGGGCGAGCTCACCAACTTCAACATCTCGGTGGGCGTAACCGATGAGTTCATGCGCGCCGTGGAAGCCGACGGCGAGGTGGAACTGGTGCACAAGGCGAAACCCGACTCGTCGCAGTTGAAGGAAGGCGCGCAGGAGGGAAGCGTGGGTGCTTCCCCCGCCCATCAACGGGCAGATGGGGTGTGGGTCTACCGCCGCCTGCGCGCCCGCGAGCTCTGGGACCAGGTGATGCGCTCGACCTACGACCATGCCGAGCCGGGCATCCTGTTCCTGGACCGCATCAACCGCGACAACAACCTGAACTACTGCGAATCCATCGAGGCCACCAATCCCTGCGCCGAGCAGCCGTTGCCGCCCTACGGCTGCTGCTGCCTCGGCTCGGTGAACCTGGTGCCGTTCGTGCGCGACCCGTTTGGCGACCAGGCACGCTTTGACTTCGAGCGCTTTGCCGCGGTGGTCGAAGTCTCGATCCGAATGCTCGACAACGTGCTGGAGGTGACCGCCTGGCCGCTTGAGCAGCAGCGCAAGGAAGCCATGGCAAAGCGACGCGTCGGCCTCGGCTTTACGGGGCTGGGCGACGCGCTCGCGATGCTCAGGCTGCGCTATGACGCGGACGAGGCGCGCGCCATGGCGGCGCGGGTGTCGGAAGCGATGCGCAACGCCGCCTACCGCGCCTCGGCCGAATTGGCGAAGGAGCGCGGCGCGTTCCCCCTGTTCAACGCCGACCTCTACCTGTCTGGCACCAGCTTCGCCGCGCGCCTGCCGGAGGAACTGAAGGCCCTGGTCCGCAAGCACGGCATTCGCAACTCGCACCTTCTGTCCATCGCGCCCACCGGCACGATCTCGCTCGCCTTTGCCGACAATGCATCGAACGGCATCGAGCCGCCGTTCTCCTGGGTATACACGCGCAAGAAGCGCATGCCCGACGGCTCGTTGAAGGAATTCCCGGTCGAGGACCACGCCTGGCGCGTTTACCGGAGCCTGTTTGGCGAGAAAGCCGAACTCCCGCCGTATTTCGTCACCGCGCTGGAGCTCTCCGCCACCTCGCATGCGCAGATGGTCGCGACCGTGGCGCCGTTCATCGACACCAGCATTTCCAAGACGGTGAACGTCCCCGAGGACTATCCCTACGAGGAATTCCAGGACCTCTACAGCTACGCCTGGAAGGCGGGCCTCAAGGGCCTGGCCACCTACCGCCCGAACAAGGTGCTGGGCTCGATCCTTTCGGTCGAGAAGACCGCCGAGGCCCAGCCGCAGGATTTCCGCGACGACGACCGCAACCGCCGCATCCGAATCAAGTCGGTGCCGCAGCCGGTGCTGGCGAGCCTGCGCTGGCCAGGGCGACCGGACTTTTCTGCCGGCAACCTTGCCTGGACCTACATGCTGGAGCACCCCGCCTATCATTTCGCGGTATTCGTCGGCCATGTCGAGAACGGCAAGTCGCACCCGTTCGAGGTGTGGGTCAACGGCAGCGAGCAGCCCAGGGGCCTGGGCGCGCTCGCCAAGACCCTGTCCATGGACATGCGCGCCAACGATCCGGGCTGGCTCAGGCTCAAGTTGGAGACCCTCGCCAAGGCCGCCGGCGATGACGCCTTCGACATGCCCTTTCCGCCCAGCGGCGCAAGAAAGCGCATGCCCTCCATCGTCTCCGCGTTCGCGCAACTGGTGCGCTGGCGGGCCGAGCAGTTGCAGGCCTTCCGCGAGGCGGAGACGCCAGTGCTGGATGCGATGTTCAGCCTGAAGGAACCCAAGACCGGAACCGACGGCACCATGTCCTGGACCGTCGACGTGTTCAATCCTCGGACGCACGACGATTTCGTCCTCGGCCTCAAGGAGATCACGCTCCCTGACGGCGTTACCCGGCCCTATTCCATGTGGCTCGCGGGCGAGTACCCGCGCGCGCTCGATGGCTTGTGCAAGATTCTGTCGCTGGACATGCGCGTGATGGATCCGGCCTGGATCGGCATGAAGCTGCGCAAACTGCTCGACTTCCCTGAGCCTTTGGGGGATTTCCTCGCATTCGTCCCCGGCAGTCGCAAGCAGGAGACCTTCCCCTCCACCGTTTCCTACCTCGCGCGCCTGATCCTGCACCGCTATGCCATGCTGGGCCTGCTCGACGAGAATGGCGCGCCGGTGCGCCAAATGGGCATCCTCGAAGCCCCGCAACGCGGCGAGTCGCGCGTGATGGCCGGTGCCGCCTGCCCGGAATGCGGCAACAAGACCCTGATCCGCAAGGATGGCTGCGACTACTGCACCGCCTGCGGCTATACCGGAGTCTGCGGCTAGGGTTTCGCCGGCGCGCTGACGCGACGCAGTCCCGAGGCCAACAGCAGGCCGCAGAGCACGCCCACGGCGTCGGCCGCCAGATCCTGCCAGTCGCCTTCCCGGTGCGACAACTGCGTCTGCACGGCTTCGATGAAGGCCCCATACAGCAGCAAACCCGCCGCAGCCTGCGCCGATGCGCGCCAGCCCAGCGGCAGGCTGAACGAGGCTGCGGCGCCCAGGGCCAGAAAGGCCAGTAAATGGTTGATCTTGTCGCCGCCGTCGATGTCGGGGATCGGCTGCAGCGGTTGGCCGAAGGCAAACCAGCCGACCACCACGATCAGCACGGCGAGAACCAGCCGCCAGGCCGACCTCGCGCGCGCGTCATGAAGCAGTGTCGAAAGCAAGGGCGCCAGACGGTTCACGACGTGACCGCATTGCGCCGAGAACGGTCCCCCGGAAGCGATCTCACCATACCCACCGTCCCATATGCTGGGTGCACCTGATCTAGCCCTTGGCGGCCTTCGGATTGCGCTGCCGGATCCGGTCCACGATTGCGTCGCCTTCCTTCATCAGGCGGTTGAATTCCCGCACCCGCGCCCGACCGTCCTCCTGGTCCTCGAAGGCGCGCACCAACTCGCCCATGGCGCGATGCCGCGATGCCGTATAGGCGACCATGTCCTGGTGCAGGACGTAGAGCTTTGACTCCGGCCCGACCGGCAGTGAGGCGAAGCGCTGCCGCTCCACCTCCCAACCCATCGCCAGCGCGACCCCCTCAGGCTTGAGTTCGATGCCCTTTGCGGCCGGCGCTTGCGCCTTGGCGATGACCGCGCTCAGCGATTTGACCAGCCGCTCTTCCTCCTTCGAGAAGGCCTTCAGGGCGTCCTGGAACTGGCGCTCGGCCTCGAATCCGGCGCGCGTGTTCGGCGTCAGGGCGAGCAGCCCGGCGATCGCGATCACGCAGGCCGCGACGCCGGCGGCCATGCGCACCGGCTCGACTGCGGCCGAGCCCGGAGGGCGGCCCAGCGCAGCCCCCAGGATGGCGCCGGCGACCAGTCCGCCCAGATGCGCCGCGTTGTCGATCTTGGTCGAAACCAGGCCGTTGATCACGCCGTAGGCGATGAATATCGCCATGCTCGCGGCATGCGTCTTCATGATCCCTGGCTCGATGCCGTTGCGCTTGTCCAGCATGTAGACGAAAACCGCGCCAAGGACGCCGAAGAGAGCCCCCGAGGCGCCAACGCTGTTGACCTGCGGGATCCACCACACGCTTGCCGCGCTGCCGGCGAGCCCGCTGAGCAAGTACAGCAGCAGGAAACGGCGCCAGCCGAACAACCGTTCGCACAGGCGGCCGACGTCAGCGAGCAGGAGCATGTTCACCGCCAGGTGGATCAGGCCGCCGTGCAGGAACACCGCGCTCAGCAACCGCCACCACTGCCCGTCCGCGGTATAAGGTCCGAAGTTGGAGCCCCAGCGGATCAGCATCTGCGAGTCCGCAGTCATAACACCGCCGCCTGAAGCGGCGAATGCGGCGTAGACGGCGACGTTGGCCGCGACCAGAATCAGCGCAAACATCTCAACTGCGTCGTTCGCAGGCGATCCGGTTGCCGCCGCCGGCATTGAGCACCATCCGGTCCTCGCTCAGGCTCTCGAGTTCGAGCCGGAACCCGTCCCCGCCGCCGCCAATTTGCAGCAGTTTGCCGCGCAACTGGAAGCGTCCGCGCGTGGGCGCGGTGCCCGAGCGGGTGATGGTGACGGAACCGTCCTCGCCAAAAGTCCATTCGCCACTCTGGCCGGTCGAAGACCCAAAGCAGGACCAGCGCCCGAAGATGGCCGGTCCGGCCGCGGCGGATGGTCCCGCGACCGCGGTCGCCGCGCGTGCCGAGCCGTCGCGCGAGCGCATCTGCGCAATCCAGTCCGCCGGCACGGCGAAATTCAGGTTCTGCCCAAAGCGGTGCTGGAAGGTCATGACCCCGACCAACCGCCCGGAGGCGTCGAACAGGCCGCCACCGGAAGACCCCGGCGAGATCGGCGCAGTGGTCTGGATCACGGTGCCGCCGGGCACCTCGCGCAGCGAGGAAACCAGTCCATCGGACAGCGACAATTCCAGTCCTTGCGGCGCGCCAATGGCATAGACCTTCTGCCCGGTGCGCAGCGAGGTGACGCTTCCGGTGGCAACGGCCGGCGCATTCAGGCCGCTGACGCTCAGCTTGCACAGGTCGAAGACCTCGTCCGCGACCAGGACGGTCGCCGGATAGCTGCGTCCGGACACACGCACCTGGATCTCCGGCGCCCGGCGAACGACGTGGCAGTTGGTGATCACGGTCTCACGGTCGATCACCACGCCGCTGCCGCTGGTGGCGCCGCCGGCGCCCCGGGCGCTGACCAGAGCGACACTCGCCGACAGGGTCGTAAACAGCTCCTCGGCATTCATGCCGGCGGGACCGGCCGCCGCGGGCGCCGCCGCCGCGACCGGCGCTTCGCGCGGCGCCTCAGAGGCTACGGTCGGCATCTCCTTGTACGCAATGACTTCGCGCGACACGATGCCACCGGCGCCCGGTGCGGGCTTCCTCGCCTGCCAGATGCCCAGGCCAACTGCCGCCACGACCCCGATTGCCAGCGCGGCGAAAAGCAGCGCCCGGGAGCGCGGCCTGTCTTCGGCCTCTTCGGCGCGCCGCACCCGTCCAGTGCCGTCCGAGGCGAGCGCCCGGGTCGCCGCCGCCACCAGCGAACGATCGTACGCGGCGCGCTGTGCCGGGTCGGACAGGATGCGATGGGCTTCACGCGCCAGCGCCAGAGTAGCCTGGTCCGGGCTGCTGGCGGACAGCACCTGCAGGGCCTGCGCGATCTCCCCTTCGCCCGCCTTCCGGCCGACACCGAGGACTTCGTAAAGTGTGCGCTTGGCCGCCACCTCAGCCTCCGAACTGCTGCACCCACAGCAGCGCGGCGACCGTTTTGGCGTCGGTGATGCGCCCGTCGGCGACCATGGACAGCGCCTCTGCCATCGGCAGGGTGAATACATCCAGGAATTCGCCCTCGTCCAGGCGGCGCTCGCCCTGGGTCAGGCCGCGCGCGGCGAACAGCTCAATACCCTCGTCGCTGTAGGCAATCGCATTGTGGATCACGCCCAGACGCGTCCACTGCCGCGCTTCGTACCCCGTCTCTTCCTTCAATTCGCGCTGCGCCGTGAGCAATGCGTCCTCGCCGGGATGCTTCTTGCCCGCGGGCAACTCGATGAACGCGCGCGCCAGGGGATAGCGGAACTGGCGCTCGAGCAGCACGCGACCGTCGTCGAACAGGGGAATCACCAGCACCGCGCCAGGATGGCGGATGAACTCGCGCACCCCGCTCGTGCCGTCCGGCAGGCGCACCACGTGGCGCTGGACATGCAGCAGCGTGCCGGACCAGACCTCTTGCCCGGAGACGAAGGCCTCGGTGAGATCTGTGCCGCTCAATCCGCTACAGGCTCTTGATGGCGATGAAACAGATGTTCATCAGCTGCTGCGGCAGGATGCCGAGCACCAGCAGCGCCATGCCGTTTGCGGACAGCAGCACCCGGAACTCGAGGCTTCCGCCGATCGGGCCGGTAGTCTGGGGCGTGTCCCGCGGGTCATCGAAATACATCAGCTTTACGATGCGCAGGTAGTAGAAGGCGCCGATGAGCGAAAACACCACCGCCACCACCGCGAGCCAGATCTGGCCGGCATTGACGACCGCGGAGAGCACCGAGAGCTTGGCGTAGAACCCGGCCGTGGGGGGCACCCCGGCCAGTGAGAACATCAGCACCAGCATGATGAACGCGGTCCAGGGACTGCGGCGGTTAAGGCCCTTCAAGTCCTCCAGCTGCTCGCACTCGAAGCCCTTGGTGGAAAGCAACAGCAGCATGCCGAACGCGCCAAGCGACATCGCGACGTACGTAACGACGTAAAACATCGACGCCGCGTAGGCGTCCGCCGCGTTCAGCCAATTGCCCCCCACCACGCCGGAGAGCAAGCCCAGCAGCATGAAGCCCATGTGCGCGATCGT
>JBJXGS010000094.1:0-3054 GCA_046160545.1 Burkholderiales bacterium | reverse complement strand
CAGTTCGGTCTCCGGGTCATAGGGAACCTTGCGCAGGTGCGGCGTGATCGCGAGGATCGCAACCGGCGCCAGCAACAGGGTGTAGCCGTCGCCCGGAGCGCGCGCCACCGCCTGTGCGCCGATGGTGCCGCCGGCACCGGCACGATTCTCGACCACGATCGCCTGACCCAACTGCGGCCCGATGCGATTGGCGATCAGGCGCCCGATGGCATCGGCGTTGCCACCGGCCGGATAGGGCACGACGAGTCGCGGCGGCTGCGCGGGCCATGCCTGCGCAAATGCCGGCGCACCAAAGATCGCAGGCGCCAGCAACGCCAGCGCACGGGAAAGCGCGAGTCCAATACGCATGAATCCTCCGGGACAACTCATTTGCCGGTAAAGCGCGGCTTGCGCTTTTGCTTGAACGCTGCCAGCGCCTCCTTGGCATCCTCGCTGTCGCGCACCAGGCCCAGGTCGCGCCCGGCGCGCGCCATTTTCTCCGAAGGTCCCTGCACCAGCACGCCTTCGGTGATGAAGCGCTTGAGGGTCGTCAAGACCATCGGCGACATCTCTGCCAGTTCGCGGCCCATGGCGCGCGCTGCCTCGACCTGCTGTCCGACCGGGACGATCTCGTTGACGAGTCCGGCCGAGTAGGCCCGCTTAACATCCCAGGTGCGGCACAGGAGGATCAGCTCCATGGCCAGTTTGTGCGGAATGCGCGCAGCCAGGCCGGAGATGAGCCCGCCGGTGAACCCCAGCTTGGCTTCGGGGTAGGAGAACTTTGCGTTCTCGGCAGCCACCATGAGGTCGCACATCATGGTTGCGACCAGTGCGCCGCCGACACACCAGCCGCCCACCGCGGCGATGACCGGTTTCTCGGTGGTGATTCCAACCGTGGGTATGCAGCGCCACAGCTCCGGCAGGTCGGTCACGTCTGCCCCGCCGGAGAATGCCTCGTCACCAACCCCGGTGAAGATCGCGACTTTTTGCTGCGAAGCGTCGAACTCCGCGAACGCCTGCTGCAATTCAACGGCGGTCTGCGCGCAGATCGCGTTGCGCCGCTCGGGGCGGTTGATCGCGATCACGGTGGTGCCGTCGGCGTGGTTGCTGACTACTACTTTTTCCATGCGATTCCTCGTGTCCAAGTTCAAACGATGCGCTGTTCGCGCAACAAGGCGATCTCGGCGGTACTGTAGCCCGCTTCGGCGAGGATTGCGTCGGTGTGCTCGCCCAGGGCCGGCACGGCGCCGATCTGCCCGTCGCCGTGCGCCAGGCGGAACGACGGTCCGATCAGCGACACCGGGCCATGCGGTGTGGCAGCTTCGCGCACCAGGCCGCGATGCACCACCTGACGGTGTTCCAGGATCTCGTGCAATGCGTGCACCTTGCCGCAAGGCACGTCGGCCGCGCTCAGGCGTCTCTCCCACTCGTGCGCGGTTCCACCGGTCATCGCCGACTCGATTATTTCGCGCAGCGCGTCCTGGTGGGCGGTACGTGCCGCCCAGTCGACGAAGCGGGGATCCTCGAGAACGTCAGCGCGGCCCAAGGCACGCATGAGCGCGATGAAAGAGGGTTCTGTCATGACTGCCAGGACGACGTAGCCGTCGCCGGCGCGAAAGCGATCGGCAGTGGGCTTGCGGCTGATGGATCGATTGCCGATCTGCGTATGCCGCACGCCTGCAACCGTGGTTTCCGCGGCCTGGCAGGAAAGCATGCCAAGCATGGTGTCCAGCATGGAGACATCGACCAACTGGCCGCAGCCGGTGTGAGTTCGCTGGAAGAGCGCGGTGGCCAGCGCGAATGCGGTCATCATCCCGGTGGCCATGTCGGCCGCCGCCAAGCCAGCGCGCATGGGCCCCTGCGCGGGCTCGCCGGTCAAGGACATAAGCCCGGACATCGCCTGGATCTTGCCGTCGAAAGCCGGTTCGCCCGATTCGGGACCGCTGGCGCCAAAGCCGGACACGGAGCAATAGATGAGGCGCGGGTTCTCTTGCTGCAACTGTTTCCAGCCCAGGCCGCGCCGCTCCATGACCCCGGGGCGAAAGTTTTCGCACAACACATCCGCCTTCGCGGCCAGGCGCCGCGCCACCTCGACCCCGGCCGGGCGTGAAATGTCCAGCGCGATCGAGCGCTTGCCGGCGTTGGCCGCCATCCATCCTGGGCCCATGCCGCGCGCATTCCAGTCCGGCGCCGCGCCGGTAATGCGCATGCCCTCGCCGCCCTGGGGCTCGACCTTGATGACGTCGGCGCCCTGCATGGCCAACTGGAAGGTGCCCACCGGCCCAGCCAGATAGTGGGTGAAGTCGAGAATGCGCACCCCGGCGAAGGCGCGCGCGGTGTCATTGGTAGCGGGTTCAGACAAGTGGAGCTCCTATCTTCTCCGTGGCGAAGACGCGGGCCACGGCCGGCCGCGCAAGCATGCGTTGCAGGTAGGGGCCCAGCTGCGCGTAGCCGCGCGCCGGTCGAGCGAATCCGCGGGTCCAACGGCACAACACCAGCGCGTAGGGGTCCGCGATCGTGTAGTGCTCGCCCATCAGCCAGGGGCCTCCTGAGGCTGCAACCTGTGCATCGATTTGTTCCAGCAATTCGCCGACCCGCGCTTCGGCATGGGCGCGGATCTCGCCTGCCGCGGCCAGGTTGCCAGGGTTGACCCAGCGATCCGGATAGAAGTACAGGAGCAGCGTCGATTGCAGCGTTGCGGACATCCAGACGAGCCACTTGGTGGTCTGCGCGCGCAGGGACGTGCCCGGCGGCCCCATGAGGCCGGCGTCCGGGTGCGTGTCTGCCAGATGCAGGCAGATGGCAGCGGTCTCGTAGAGCACCAGGTCGCCGTCGACGAACACCGGGATCAGCCCGTTGGGGTTGAGCCGCAGGTAGTCCGGCGACTTGTGGGCATCGTGCTCACGGTCGACGTATTCGAGTGCGAACGGCTTGCCGATTTCCTCCAGCACGATGTGCGCGATCATGCTCGCGACACCGGGGTGGTAGTGCAGGACCGGCATGGTCAGGCGAGGTGCTTTTTGAAATGCGCGATGGTGCGCTCCCAGGAAAGCTTGGCAGCGGCCTCCTGGAAGC
>JBJXGS010000093.1:0-75129 GCA_046160545.1 Burkholderiales bacterium | reverse complement strand
GATCGCGCAGCAGCAGCCGCCCTTCCGGTACACGCCAGCCTACGATCGAGGAGGCATGCGAGGCCAGATACAGACCCTTGCGGCCGGTGCGCGGGAAAGTCCGTACCAGCGGGTGCACCGCGCCCTTCAATTGTTCCTTCTCGGCCGCGCTGAACTCGAACCCCAGCACCTCGCGCGAATAGGCGATCGAGTGGTGCACCATCAGACCCTCTAGCGAGGTGCGCCTCTCCGCATCCAGCGCGTCGTAGGCGGCGCGCATGTCGGCGAACTCGGTATCAGCGGAAACCTGCGGGATCAGACGTGCAGAGAGCATCGAGTAGCGTCCCGGCGGGTCGACGAAGGAGGCGTCGGTGTGCCATAGCCGGTTCGCCAGCCCGCCCATGCGCCGACGATCGTCGGGCGCAAGAATCTGTCCATCGGACCCGACGTTGGAAATGTCAGTCAAGGCCTCGTTGCCAAAGCGGTTCTTTACCAGCACCGCGGTCGAGGTCCGCGCGTGCAGCTGCCCGTCGAAGCGCTGCGCGAAGTCGAGCTGCTCCTGGTCGGGGAAAGGTTGATCGCGAAACACCAGCACCGCATGGCGGTCCATTCCGGCGCGCAGTTCCTCGAGGGTGTCGCGATCGGTCACGCGGCGCAGGTCAATCGGGCTGACTTCGCCAACGAAGTGCGGGTGGAGTTGCCGGATCGTCAGGGTCACCGTGTTCTCCCTTTCCTCTTACGCGGGCTTGTACCAGGCAGCATCGCGCTTTTCGTGGAACGACGCGAGACCTTCGGCGGCTTCGGCGGACTGCCGGCCGGCCGCATGCTCGGCGACGACGGCCGCGAAGTGGCTGCGATGCACCTCGGACCAGGCCTGGCGCAATACGCCGGCCTTGGTGATCGCGTTGGCGCGCGGCGCGTTCTTGAGCAGTGCCTCGACCACGCGCGCGCCGGCGGCCTCCAGATCGGCTGCCGGCACGACTTCGTGAACCAGGCCGAGACGCAACGCTTCCTTGGCCCCGAAGCGCTCGCCAGTTTGCGCATAGCGACGCAGCGCGCGCACGCCGATGGCATCGGCCAGTTGCGGGAAGATGATGGTCGCGGCCATGCCCCAGCGGGTCTCGGTGATCGCGAACATGGCGTTTTCCGCGGCGATCACGATGTCGCAGGCGGCGGCGATGCCGGTGCCGCCGCCAAAGCAGCCGCCCTGGATCAGCGCCACGGTGGGCAGCGGCAGGGTGTTCAACTCCCACACGGCACGCGCGGTGCGCTCGGACGCGTCCAGATTGGCCGGCGCGCCCTGAGTGCGTACACCGTCAAGCCAGGACAGATCTGCGCCGGCCTGGAAGTGTCGGCCGTTGCCGGCAAGCACCACGACCCGCGCCTCTTTGCTATTGCGCAGCGTTGCCATGCCGGCGATGAGCGCATCGATCATCGCGCCGTCGTAGGCATTGTTGACCGTGGGCCGGTTGAGGGTGACGCGCACTACGCCGCGAGGGTCGGTGCGGACCAGGACTGGCGGTGCGGACATGGGGATCCTTGGACTATGTGAGAGGTGGCGGGACCAGATCGGCGCCTGACGATGCGGCGGGCGCAGCGGGCCGTGGAATCCGCAACTGCGGATTATCGTTCGATCGCGCTATGCGGATTTGCGGCGCGGGGCCGCTGCCGGCCAGCGAGGCTTCGGTGCGATGTATATTGGCTGCGTTCGGGTACCACCATCATCGCATCCTGATCCGGAGACACTCATGGCCTGTTCGTTCAAGCAAGGCGTTTTCAGGTGGGTCTCGCTCGCCGCATTGACCGCGGCATTGCTGCCGGTGCCTGCGCAGGCGCAGTCGGCATACCCAGGCAAGCCGGTGCGCATCATCGTCGCCTATGCGGCCGGCGGTGTCGCCGACGTGATGGCGCGTTTGATCGCCACGCCAATGGGTACGGACCTGGGCCAGCCGGTGATCGTGGAAAACCGTGCTGGCGCCGGCGGCGCTATCGGCACCCAGGCCTGTGTCGCTGCAGCGCCGGATGGCTACACCCTGTGCATGGGTTCGCAGAGCAGCGTGATTCTCAATCCGATGCTTTTCAAGGAGGCGAACTACGACGCGGTGAAGAGTTTCTCGCCGATTTCGCTGGTGGCCTACGCGCCGAATCTCCTGTTGGTGAACCCCAAGCTCAATGTCAAGACGATCGACGAACTGATCCGTTGGATCCGAGCGAATCCCGGGGCCGCCTGGGGAACTTCCGGCGCCGGCACCTCCAACCATCTGATGGCCGTGTACTTGAATCGCGAGTTCGGCCTGAAGATCGAGCATGCCCCGTACAAAGGCGGCATCCTAGCTGTGCAAGACCTGCTCGCCGGGCACATTCCCATGGCCATGGACCAGATCTCCTCCAGTATCCAGCATGTTCGCAAGGGGACGCTGGTGGCGGTTGCGCAGTCGGGGGCGACCCGCTCGACGTTTCTGCCTGATGTGCCGACCTTCGCCGAAACGATTGTGCCGAAGTTTCGCTACGACTCGTTTCAGGCGCTGCTCGGGCCTGCCGGACTGCCGCCCGAGGTCCTCCAGCGGGTCAATGGCGCGCTGCGCCGTGCGCTGGTCCTGCCGGACATACGCGAGCGCATGATGCAGCTCGGCGGTGTGCCGGTCACCAACTCGCCCGAGGAATTCGCAACGCAGATCCGCGAGCAGATACCGCTGTTCCGCGAGCTGGTGCAACTGTCCGGCCTGAAACCGCAGTAACGATCCGGGCGCGTCCGCGCGGATCGCGTCGCGAACCATTCATTTCGACCGAGGTATTGACCCGATGAGCACATCAACCATCCAGGCGACCCTCGCCGCCGCGGCACCCGGTTCCCGCATCGAAGGCTTTGTACCGGTCGGCAACATGGCCAGCGGCGCCCTGATCGGGTTGCCCTACGTCGCACTGCGCGGGGCGCGACCCGGCAAGACGCTGTGGATCAACGGCCAGGTGCACGGCAACGAGGTCACCGGTATCGTCGCGGCGCTGGAATTCGTCAATGGCCTGGATGCCGGCCAGCTGGCTGGCAACATCGTCATCACCAGCACCGCCAATCCGCTGGGCTTCGATGCGCGCCGCAAGAACGCGCCGCAGGACGACAACGACCTCGACATGAGCTTTCCGGGGCGCGAGAACGGCTACAGCACCGAGCTTTTGGCGCACCACCTGCTGCGCGAGATCCGCGCCGTCCGGCCGGACCTGGTCATCAGCATGCATACGCAGGGCACCCAGACCGCCAGCAAGACGTACGCGGTGTACAAGGAGCCGCCGCAGTCGCCGGTCACCGGGCCGCAGTTGTTTCCCTACATGGTGGCGTTCCAGCCGAGCGTGGTGTGCAAGATGAGCGTGCTGCCGGGATCAGGCGAGATCCTCGGCAACCATTCCGGTGCGCTGGATTACCAGCTCAACATGGCTGGCATCCCGACCTTCATGATCGAGCTCGGCACCGGCCAGCGTGCCGACCCCAACGAAGTCTTGCTTGGCGTGGCCGGCTTCACCGACGTGGTGCGCCGCCTCGGCATCGCCGCCGGCGCGCCGCTCGCCGGCCCGCATACGCTGCGCCACGTCACGCGCCGCGGCCACTTCCCGATCGCCCGCGGCGGCCTGTTCCGGCCGCGGCAAAAGCCGGGCGAGGTGGTACCGGCCGGGCAAGCGCTGGGCGAGATCCTCAGCATTCACGGCCATGTCGTCGAACGGCCGACCGCGCCGCAGGACCTGATCATCATCGCGATCCGCGTCGATCCGGTGGTGCATAGCGGCGACCGGGTTGCCTATGTGGCCTACGAGTGGGCGGAAGTGCGGGTCTGACCCGACCCGGTCGCCTGCGCGCGCCGTTGCCCGCTACAAGGCAGCGCTGTCGAGCGGCGCATGCGGCGCCTCGTGCAGCATGACGATTTCGTTGTCGCCATCGCGCCATGCCGGAAAGCGCGTGCGCACCAGCGGGTCGTGGCCGGGAATCAGGTGATCCGGGCTCGGCGCCAGGCGCATCAGCTTGCGGTAGCCGTCGAGCATGTGGCCGACATGGAAGATGATCGGAAACGGCGACTCCTTGTGCAGGTTGGCGTAGAAGTGTGTCGCGTCCGAGGCCAGCACCACCCAGCCGCGCTTGGTGTGTACGCGCACCGCCTGCAGGCCGGCGGTGTGCCCGCCGATGTAGATGAGCTCGATGCCGGGCGCGAAGGGCGCGTCGCCGTCGTAGAACTCGACGCGCTTGTCGTACACGCCGCGCACGATGTTGACCACGTCGTCGACATCGTAGGCGTGGCGCATCTGGTCGTACTGCATGTAGCGCCCGGTGGCGTAGTTGAGTTCCTTTTCCTGCAGATGCAGGCGGGCGCTGGGCAGCATGTGCACGTTGCCGGCATGGTCGTAGTGCAGGTGGGTGATGATGACGTCCTTGATATCCGTCGCGGCAATTCCCAGGCGCGCCACCGCGTCTAGCGGCGAGCACAGGTAGTCGCGCTTGCGGCGCTGCGAGGCCTCGGCCGAGAAGCCGGTGTCGACGAGCACGCTGCGCTCGGCATTCCGCACCACCCAGACGTAGTAGTCGAGCGGCATCGGCGCGTCGTGCGGGTCGTAGGCCATGAAGGCCTCCTGGCGGCGGCGCGCGAGCGTCGCGTAGCGCAGGGCGAAGACTTCGTAGTCCGGAATCACCATCATGCGGCTGCTATATGACGCGAGCCGATTTGGATTCAGCGATCCAGCGGTGCCGGATGGGGCGAGCCCGACAGAGTGAAATCGTCCGGCGCAACAACGACGGGTTTGTCGTTCTCTTCGACGACCAACCCGGTACCGGTGCTGCGCGCGACGGCTTGCGCGCGCAGAGCTGCGCGCCGAAGCGCATCCGCACTGGCGCGCATATCCGCGTCGGAGGGCAGGCCAATGCTCGGATGGTTCATTGCGGATCGCTCCATGCAATCATCTTGAATCCAGGACCCGAATTATCGTACAAGACCCAGGTGTCGACGAGGTTCGAATAAATGCCATGGAAGTTCGCGAGTCCCGACTCAAACCGCCGTCGAATCACTGCCTCGGGTATGCCATGCCCACCCTGCCTGACTCGCATCGCGACTCTGGCAACAGCGAGTGCTGGACTCCTGAGTGACAGAAAGATCAGCTTTACATGATAGCCGGCGGCTTGCCAACCGGGAATCATGCGAGCATACCCTCGACCGGAAAGAGTTGTTTCGAACCCGAAGGTCGTACCGCATTCGACGTTGTGACGAATCTCTTTGAGCATGATTCTGCCTGCGCGCATTGCCGCGCGTTCTGGCTGAAATGGCGACAGGCCGGCAGCGATGAGGTCGGCATTGACGAATACCGGACAATGCGCGTCCTGCACCAGGTACTCATTCGCGAAAGTCGACTTGCCTGCGCCGTTCGGGCCGGCGATGATCAAGATTCGCTTGCCGGCGCTCATCAGCTGTCGCCGGAAAGCATCATGCCTTGTTCAATCCCAACGAGCGCGCAATCACTTCCTTCATGATCTCGTTGGTGCCGCCGTAGATGCGCTGCACGCGGGCGTCGGTGTAGGCCTTGGCGATCGGGTACTCCATCATGAAGCCATAGCCGCCGTGCAGCTGCAGGCATTCGTCGATGATTTTGTTCTCGATGTCGGAGGACCACATCTTGGCCATGGCGGCGGTGGCGGCGTCGAGCTTGTCGGCCAGCAGCAACTCCATGCAGCGGTCGACAAAGACGCGGCCGATCTGGCACTGGGTGACAAGCTCAGCCAGCTTGAAGCGGGTGTTCTGGAACGAGGACACCGGGGTGCCGAAGGCCTTGCGATTGTTGACGTAATCGATGGTCCACTTTATCGCGGCCTCGGACTTGGCCATCGCGCCGATGGCGATCTGCATGCGCTCCCAGGGCAGTTCCTGCATGAGGTAGATGAAGCCGTTGTTCTCCTCGCCCAAAAGGTTGGCTGCCGGCACTTCGACGTTGTCGAAAAAGAGTTCGGAAGTGTCCTGGCCCTTGAGGCCCATCTTTTTCAAGCGCTTGCCCTTGGCAAAGCCCTTCATGCTGGTGTCGACCACCAGGAGGCTGGTGCCCTTGGCGCCCTTGGTCGGGTCGGTCTTGGCCACCACGATGACCAGATCCGAATTCCAGCCGTTGGTGATGAAGGTCTTCTGACCGTTCAGGACATAGACGTCGCCGCGGCGGATCGCGGTGGTCTTGATCGACTGCAGGTCCGAGCCGGCACCGGGTTCGCTCATGGCGATAGCACCGATCATCTCGCCGCGGGCCATGGGCGGCAGGTACTTCTTCTTGAGCGCGTCCGACCCGTAGCGGTTCAGATAGGGGGCGACGATCTCCGAATGCAGGCCGAAGCCCAGTGAGGAGCAGTTGGAATAGGACTGCTCCTCCATGAGCACCACGCTGTAGAGCTTGTCGGCTGCGGCGCCGCCGTACTCCTCGGGCATGCTGACGCACAGAAAGCCGTTGTCGCCGGCCTTCTTCCAGACCTCCCGGTCGGCGAAACCCTGCTCCATCCAGCGTTCCTCGTGCGGCATGGCTTCTTCCTCCATGAAGCGGCGGACCGAGTCGCGGAAGGTTTCGTGTTCGGGCGAGAACAGGGTGCGGGGAATCATGGCGGGTGGGACTCAAGGTTGGGGGCGAAGGCCTAAGTTTGCAGCAATTCCGGGTGCACGCGGCTCGGATAGGGGCCGCACTGCGCGCGGCCGGCAAAATGCTTGCGGTAGACTCGTCGCGGCAATCGCACCGCAGGAGGGGTCATGTATTACGGCCAGATCGAGGGGACCGGTTTCGAGGTTATCGAGCCCGAGTTCGCGCGCTGTTTCATCGGCCATGTGCGCGTCGAGCGCCTCTGGACGGGATCTCGCTGGGCCGAGGGGCCGGCCTGGTTTGGCGGCGGGCGCTACCTCATCTGGTCCGACCTGCCCAACGACCGCATGCTGCGTTACGACGATAACGACGGCCATGTGTCGGTCTTTCGCGCGCCGTCGAACAACTCCAACGGCAATACCGTCGACCGCGAAGGACGGCTTGTCACCTGCGAGCACCGCAGCCGGCGCGTCACGCGCACCGGGCACGACGGCGCGATCACGGTGCTGGCCGACTCTTACGGTGGTGCGCGCCTGAATTCGCCCAATGACGTGGTGGTCAAGTCCGACGGTTCGATCTGGTTCACCGACCCGGACTACGGCATCGTCGCCGACTACGAGGGAGGGCGCGCCTCGCGCGAGCAGGACGGCTGCCACGTCTACCGGCTCGACCCGGACGGCACGTTGGCGCGCGTGGCGACAGACTTCGATCATCCCAACGGGCTGGCTTTTTCTCCCGACGAAAAGTTGCTCTACATAGCCGACAGTGGCGGCTCGGAGGGGCCAAACCGGCCGCGCCACATCCGCCGTTTCAAGGTGTCCGACGATGGTCGTACCCTCAGGGATTCGCAGGTTTTTGCGACTTCCGGCTTCGGTCTCTTCGACGGCTTTCGTGTCGATCGCGCCGGGCGATTGTGGACCAGCTGCGCCATCGGGGTGGAGTGCTATCGCGCCGATGGCACGCTGATCGGCCGCATCCGCATCCCGGAGATGGTTGCCAACCTGGCGTTCGGCGGTCTGAATCGCAACCGGCTCTTCATCTGCGGCACGACCTCGCTCTACGCCACCTACCTCAACGTCAACGGCTGACAAACCCGCGCATGCCTCATGCAGGGCGCCGGCCCGCGACTTCGTCACCCGCGTCGGCGGCCAGGCGGATGTTCATGAAGAACGAGGAGGCCGCGATCAGGCTGATCACGAGGAACGCCGGAGCGAAGTCTTCTGCCGCGACAGTCGCGCGCCCGTTCCAGGCGGCAATACCCTCCAGCGCGAAGGCCGCGACGGTGACCCCCAGCGATTGGGCGATCTGCTGGGTCACGTTGGCCAGCGCCGATGCCGGGCTCATGCGCTCACGATCGATGTCGGCATAGGCCAGCGCCCCCAGGGCGGTGAACTGCAGTGAGCGGAAAAAGCCGCCGAAGAGCAATGCCGCGATCATCGCGATGTAGGGAGTGGTGCCGGTGAAAAGCGCATAGACCGCAAGGCTTGCCGAGGCGATCAGCGCGTTGACCGCAAGCACCTTGCGAAAGCCCAGATGCCGCAGCATCGCCACCGCCATGGTCTTCATGAAGATCGCCGCGATCGCCGAGGTGCAGGTGATGAGCCCGGACTGGAGCGCGCTGTAGCCGAACCCCAGTTGCAGGAGCATTGGCAGCAGGAACGGTATGGCACCTGTGCCAATGCGAAACAGCGCACCGCCGACCACACTGGTGCGGTAGGTCGCGACCCTGAGGAATGAAAAATCAAGAACAGGGTGGGGGTGCACCAATGCGTGACGCACGTACAGCCAGAGCGTGATCGCCCCGGCGGCCATGCAGGCCAGCGAAGCCTCTCTGGGCAGCAGGTTTGAACCCGTGGTTGACAGGCCGAGAATGAGGGCCGCCAGGCCGAACCCGGAGAGCAGGAAGCCGCGCACGTCCAGTGGCGCGATGTGCTCTTCGAATATCTGTGGAATGTGGCGCGATACCAGATACAGCCCGATCAGGCCGATCGGCAGGTTGACGATGAAGATCCAGCGCCAGTGGAATACAGTGCTGATGAAACCGCCCAGCGGCGGCCCGAAGACCGGGCCCAGGAGCGCCGGAATCGTGAGATAGCTCAATGCCTTGACCAGTTCGCTCTTGGGCACGCTCTTGAGCAGCACCAGGCGCCCCACCGGCACCATCATCGCGCCGCCCATGCCCTGCACGAAACGCGCGAGCACGAACCCGCCCAGGGTCGAGGCCAGCGCGCACAGGAGTGAGCCGAACATGAAGACCATGATCGCCAGGCGGAACACGGTGCGCGACCCGTACCGGTCGGCCATCCAGCCCGAGATGGGGATGAAGACCGCCAGGCTCACGAAGTAGGCCGTCAACGCCAGCTTCAAGGCGATCGGGTTCTCGCCCAGGTCCTCGGCGATCACCGGTAGCGACGTCGAGATCACCGTCGAATCCAGGTTCTCCATGAAGAGCGCGCTGGCGATGATGAGCGGCAGGAGGACTGTGCTGCGCATGTGCAGGAGTTCGGGCGTTGCAGGAGCGTGGCCCCGGAGAAAGGCCGGGAACACGCATCTTAGCCCTGTGCCCCCGCGCCTATAATCGTCCGCTTATGTGCGGCACCGCGCGGAAATCATGAAGCACCTCACCCCCAAGGAGGCTTTCGCCTTTCTCGACGCCAACTCAGGCGCGCTTTTCGTCGATTGCCGCAGCGAGATCGAATACTTCTACGTCGGTCACCCGGTGGGGGCCATCCATATCGCGTGGCACGAGGCGCCTGACTGGAACGTCAACCCGGAATTCGCAGAGGAAGTGCTGCGCGAAGCCGGCAACCGTGACCGCCCGGTCGTGCTGATCTGCCGCTCGGGCAAGCGCACCCTGGATGCCGGTGCGGAGCTGGAGCGGGCCGGGTTCGCAGATGTGACCAACGTCCTGTACGGCTTCGAAGGTGAACTCGACGAGGAGTTCCATCGCGGCACCCGCAACGGCTGGCGCCACGACGGCCTGCCCTGGGAGCAGCTCTAGCTGCTATCCAGCCTCCTGTTCACGGCGTCGCGCCACGCGCGCGCCGGCAAACCACAACACGAGTCCGGCCGCGAGGAACGCTGCAGCAGCCAGCGCCAAGGTGAATGAGCTTTGCGTCACTGCCGGCGCCACCACCCCCGCGGAGACGGCCGAAACCATCAGCTGCGTGAACCCCTGGCAGGATGCGACCATGCCGCGGCGCTCCGGGAACAGGTTGATGAGCATGAGCTGGATCGAAGGCGAGATCAGTGACAGCCCGAACGAACCTACCACGAGCGGGGCGACGGAGAGCGCCGTGAGCGCCACGCCCGCAGACATGCCGGGGGTGACAAAGCGCGTCACCGCGAGGTTGGCCAGCATGCCCAGTAGCATGACGGCATAGCCAACCTGCACCGTGCCCCGTAACGAGAGGCGGCCGGCCAGCCGTCCGGACAGCGCCGCGCCAGCGGTCATGCCGCCGATCACCGGGGCGAAAAACCAGACGAAATCGGTCTCGCTCATCCCCAGGTGCTGGAGGATGAAGGCGGGCGAAGCGGCCACATACAGAAAGAAGGTCGCGAAGGTGAGCGCGCTGGCGGCAGCCAGAAGCTGGAATTCGCGGCGTGAGAACACCTCGGCATAGCCGCGGGCCAGCGCGCCGACTTCAAGCGGTGCGCGCTTCGCCTTGGGAAGGGTCTCGGGCAGCGAGCGCCAGGCCCAGGCGATCAGCCCCAGGGCCAGGAGCAGCATGAAAGCGAACACGCTGCGCCAGCCGAAAGCCTGTTGCAGGATGCCACCTATCACCGGTGCCACCGCGGGCGCAATCGAGAAGATCATCATCAGCGAAGACATGGCGCGCTGCGCCGCCGGACCCTCATAGCAATCGCGCACGATGGCGCGCGTCACCACCGATCCGGCACCGCCGAAGAGCCCCTGCACAAAGCGCGCCGCCAGCAGCACTTCGATATTGGGCGCCAGGGTGCACACCAGTGAGGCCAGAGCGTAAGCGAAGAGCGAGCCCAGGATCACCGGGCGGCGCCCGACCGCGTCCGAGATCGAGCCATGCCACAAGCTCATGAGCGCGAAGCCCAGCATGTACACCGCGAGCACCTGCTGGGCCTGCACGGCGTTCGCATCAAGCGCACGGGCGATCGCCGCCATGCTGGGCAGGAAGGTGTCGATCGAGAAGGCGCCGATGGAGGCCAGTGCCGCCAGCA
Source organism: Burkholderiales bacterium (assembly GCA_046160545.1). Classification (GTDB taxonomy): domain Bacteria; phylum Pseudomonadota; class Gammaproteobacteria; order Burkholderiales; family JAEUOS01; genus JAEUOS01. The sequence goes on along the minus strand of JBJXGS010000093.1, from coordinate 64,371 downwards.
GAATGACGCTGGGCCGTCCCTGGGCAGGGACAGCGGATACAACGGGCGGGGAGGGCATTTGCAGGGGTGCAAACGACGACGCCCGGAGGATCCGGGCGTCGCGAAGAGAAGGGATTGTAACGCTCGCGCCGCCTGCGCCGCGAGGTGGCAGCCTAGTGGAACACGACCCGCTGCATGAGCATCGCGTCGAAGTCGCCCAAGAACTCGTCGACCTGGTCGGGCGTGACATCGCCGCTCTGTCCGTTGACCATGGCCTGGAAAGAAGCACGCATGCGCGCGGCCACCGCCCCGTCGATGAAGGCGCCCCGGCCGGTGAACTTGTCGACGACCTCGAAACCCGACAGCGAGCGGCCCTGCGAGATTTCGGCCACGTAGTAATGCGGGCTGTTGAACAGCACGTTGGTCATGACTACAGGGACTTCAGAGGCATCCTGGATCGCATCGATTTTCATGGCGGCTTCCTTTCCCTAAGAGGGTATGGACGATGTGAAACCAATATACGGGCCGAAACCCGGAATTCAACGGACTTTTCGCACCAGTTCACACGAATTGACGCCTTAACGCGCCAACGGTCCGATCGGTTGAATGCGCCGCCTGTCGATCCATAACGGCGCCATTGCGTCGAACTTGACCGGATCCGCCGGCGCGCCAGGCCTGCCGCCTGGGGTCCGGGATCGGTGCGGTGCGGCGTCCTGCCTGACGGTCAGGCCGAATCCTCGACCTTGCGGTTGCCGACCGGCAGCCCGAGCGCCTTCAACTTGCGGTAAAGGTGCGTTCGTTCCAGCCCGGTGCGCTCGGCGATGCGCGTCATACTGCCCTTTTCGCGCGCCAGGTGGAAGGTGAAATAGGCGCGCTCGAACGCATCGCGCGCCTCGCGCAGGGGCAGTTCAAGGTCCAGGCCGGATGCCTGCGCCGGTGGCGTCTCGGCTACGACGGGCAGCACCACAGGCGCAGGCAGCGGCGCCGGTCTGACCGGTGCACGCACCGCCAGGGCGCGCTTGACCGCGGCCAGGAGCTTGGCCAGGGCGATCGGCTTTTCCAGAAAGTCGGTCGCGCCGATGCGGGTGGCCTCGACCGCGGTGTCGATGGTCGCATGCCCGCTCATCATGAGTACCGGCATGGTCAAAAGTCCGCCGGCGGCCCACTCCTTGAGCAGTGAGACGCCGTCGGTGTCGGGCATCCAAATATCCAGGAGAACCAGTTCAGGCTTGGCCACCAGTCGTGCCGCACGCGCCTGCGCGGCGTTCTCGGCCAGCGTCACGCTGTGCCCTTCGTCGCCGAGGATCTCCAGCAGCAACTCGCGGATGCCGATCTCGTCGTCTACGACCAGTATGTTTGCCATGGTGTTTTCCGTTGCAGATTCTATGCCAGCATCAGGATGCCGCACGCAAGGTGAGGCTGATCTCCGCGCCCCCCTTGTCACGATTGGCAAGCGCGATCGTGCCGTGATGATCTTCGACGATGCGTTTGACGATCGCCAGTCCCAATCCGGTGCCGCGTGCCTTGGTGGTCACATAGGGCTCGAATGCGCGCCCGATGACCTTGGGCGTGAATCCGGGGCCGTTGTCGGTCACGGTCAGCCGCGCGCCACCTGCAATCGCGCTGGTGGCGACGACGATCGCAGGCGCGTCGCGACCGGCGACTGCGTCCTGCGCATTCTGCAGCAGGTTGTGGATCACCTGGCGCAATTGCGAGGCATCACCCTGCACGCGTTCGACATCGTCTGCCAGGTCAGCCTGGATCGGCACCGGTGAGGACTCATACAGTCCGAGCACTTCGCGCACCAGCAGGTTCAAGTCAAGGCTCACCAGCGCCGCCGGCGGGGTGCGTGCATACTCCTTGAAATCGTCAACCATGTGCTTCAACGCGTTGACCTGGGCCACGATCAAGTCGGTGGAGCGTTGCAAGAGCTCGGCATCGCTGCCGGCAAGCTTGTCGCCCAGCTTCATCTTCAGGCGTTCTGCCGAAAGCTGTATCGGGGTAAGCGGGTTCTTGATCTCGTGCGCCAGCCGGCGCGCCACCTCGCCCCAGGCGGCGCTGCGCTGGGCCGAGACCAGCTCACTGATGTCGTCGCAGACCACCAGGTGCCCCTCGCCGCCGCTTGCGTCAAGGCGCGAGCCGCGCAGCAAAAGGGTGAGGCTGCGCTCGTCGGCCGAGCGCGTGAATTCGACCTGGCGCTGCCAGACTCGCTCGCCGGCCTGCGCGAAGGATTCACCGACCTCGGCGGCAAACTCGGGCAGCCCCGCAAGTTCCGCAAGTTTGCGTCCCAGACAGGACACGGCGTCGATGCCCAGAATGGTTTCGGCGGCCTGATTGGCGCTGACCAAGCGCATGTCGGCATCGAACACCATCACCGCCGAGGAAAGGTTGACCAGGATCCGTTCCAGGTAGGCCTTGGCGGCCTCCAGCTGCGCTTCGCGCTGCAGGACGCTGGCGCGAGCGTCGTCGAGCTGGCGGGTCATGCGACTGAACGACTGCGTGAGCACGCCCAGTTCGTCGCGCCCGGCGATCTCGCCGCGCGGCGTGAAGTCACCCTGCGCGACCGCCTCGGTGCCTTGCGCCAGGAGCGACAGCGGCGCCGAGAGGCGATTCGAAAAATAGAAGGCTGCGACGATGGCGCCGAACAGTGCCAGGAGCAGTGTGAGCGTCAGTGTGATGGTGTAGATGTTGCGCAGACCGCGGCGCGACAGCGACAGTTCCTGGTAATCGCGGTAGCCGGTCTGCACCGACTCGGCGCTGGCAGTCAGGGCGTCGGGTACGTTCTGCAGGACCTGCAGGACGCGGGTTTCGACCCCCAGCGCGCGGATCGACAGCGGGGCGACGACGCGCATGCGCAGCGCGCCGCGTTCGCCGGGGCGCGCTGCGCTTTCGACACCGGCGTAGCCACGCCCCTCTGCGGCGCGCTCCAGGACCGAGGCGTCCGGCAGGTCCGGGGTCAAGCGCACCGAGCCGGCTCCGGCCGCCGCGATGAGTCGCCCCGAGACGGTGAAAACCGCGGCCTCCTGCAGCCCGGTCTGGTCGAGCATGCGCGTGAGCAGCGTGCCCAGCGCCGCGTCCGGAACGCCGTTGGACTCGGCCGCCATAAGGCGGGTGCGTCCGGCGACATCCTGCAGCATGGCATCCAGGGTGGTGCGTGCCAGCGTCAGCCCGGACTCGAGGCTGGTGTCGACCCGCACGTTGAACCAGGACTCGATCGAGCGCGACAGGAACTGCACCGAGACGGTGTAGACAAGCGTACCCGGAACGATCGCCATCAACGCGAGCAAGATCGTCAGGCGGGTGGTCAATCCGGTGCCGAAGGCTTTGCTGCGGTAACGGGTCCACAGACGCACTCCCAGGCCCACCACCACCGCGAACATCGCTGCCGCGACAATCGCATTGGCTGTCAGGAGGACGGTGTAGTAGCGGGCGAAGGTCTCGGTGTTGGCGCTGGCCAAGGCCAACAGGTAAAGCAGTACACCGGAGGCGCCCAGGGCGCCGATCAACGCGTAGCGCGGCGTGCGGCTCATCGTTGCACGCCGGCGCCGTCCGGGCGGAACGCAAAGCGCCGCCATTCGGATTCCAGCGTCCAGTCGCGATTGGTCAGAGCCGAGACCTGGAACGGCCGCGGCAACTGCGTCACGTCAAGGCGCAGGCGCACCGCGGCCACATAGGACTCGCCGGCGCGCACGCGCGACTTGTCGAAGGCCTGCATGCGCGGCCGTCCCAGCACCCGCAGTGCCTCTCCCAGCGAACTGAAACTCTGGTACAGCGTGCCAGCCGAGAGCCGGTATTGGCGCGTCAGTGCGTGATACGAGAGTCTGTAGACCTGCGTGGCCTGCACCGTCTTCTCGTCGAGCCAATACCAGCGTGGCCGGATCAGCTCGAACTCGAAGTTGAAATACAGCGGCACGCCGCGACTGACCGCCTCCTCGACGCGTGCGTTGAGCTCGACGGTGTACTCCGCGCTGACCGTCCAGGCGTCGTCCTGCGCTTCCAGTTGCGCCTCGCGGGCTTCGAAAGTGTCGGCCAGTGCCGGCGCTGCCAGCAGCAGCAAGCCGCAAAGGAGCGCCTCAACGAGCCTTGACCAGGCGCGCATAGAAAAAGCCGTCATGGTCATCGCCGGGAAGGATCTGCCCGGCGTCGATCGCCAGCGCAGTGTGCGCCGCTTCGAGACTTGCATTCGGGTGCGAGCTCAGGAACGCAGCGACCTGGCGCACGTTTTCTTCGGGAAACACCGAGCAGGTCGCATACAGCAATTTACCACCGGGTGCGAGGACTTTCCACAAGGCCTTGAGCAGGCGCGCCTGCTGGCGTGCCAGCGCGGCGATATCGGATTCGCGCTTGAGCCACTTCGTATCCGGGTGACGACGCACGATGCCCGAGGCCGTGCAGGGGGCGTCCAGAAGAATGCGATCGAAGCCTTTGCCATCCCACCAGGACTCAAGACTTCCGGCATCGGCCGCCGCCGTGTCGGCCGCAAGTCCCAGGCGATCGAGGTTGTCGCGCACCGCCGCCAAGCGCGCTGCGTCGTGGTCCAGTGCCAGTAGATCGCAGTCCGCGATCTCGAGGACATGTGCAGCCTTGCCACCAGGGGCCGCGCAGGCGTCGAGAACGCGCATGCCTTCGGCCACATCCAGCAGGGGCGCAGCCGCCTGCGCTCCGAGGTCCTGGATCGAGAAGTGGCCGGTTGAGAATCCGGGCAGGCGCTCGGCCGGTCGCGGCCGGGCGATGCGTACCGCGCCGGGCCCGAGTCCTTGCGCTTCGATACCTGCGTCGCCAAGGCTTTCCATGACCTCTGCGAGGGTCGCGCGTCGCCGGTTGACCCGCAGGGTCATGGGGGGGTGGGAATTGCCGGAAGCAAGAATGCCTGCCCAATGCTGCGGCCATGCCAGGCGCAGGCGTTCGATCCACCACTGCGGGTGCTGCAGACGCAGGGACTCATCGGCGTGCGCCGCGGCGAGCAAGGCTTCGCGCTCGCGCAGGAAGCGCCGCAGGGTCGCGTTGACGACCGCCTTGTAGGCGCCGCCGCGCAGCGCGGAAATGCCGCGCACCGCCTGGTCGACGCTGCGGTGCGCGCGTTGCGGATGGTCGATCAATTCGGAGAGGGCGACCGCGAGGGGCGCTGCCAGTTCTTCATTGGGGCGTGCGAGCAGGGCGCGCACCAGGGAATCGAGAAGATTCAAGCGCCGGCAGGCGCGGTAGGCGATGTCGCGCGCCGCGGCGCGTTCGGTGGCGCCTGTGGCGCCGCCCAGTGCGGCAAGTGCGTCGTCAAGCGCCCGCCCGCGCCGGACTGCGGCGATGCCCTGCGCCGCCAATGTCAGCGCGTCGGCCAGGTCCGCCGAGGCGGCCACGCGTCAGCCCGCCCTCTGTCCGGGCGCGAGTGCAACGCTGGCGGCGAATTCCCGCGCAGAGATGCGCCGTCCGCCCGGCCGCTGCAGGCGAGTGACGATAAGGCTGCCCTTGCCGCAGGCGATCGTGATGCCGTCGGCATCGATCGCGGTGATGGTACCGGCCACCGCGGCGGAAACGTCGCTCCCGCTATGAGCGGCCCACACCTTTATCGTCGATCCATCCAGGGTCATCGTGGTACCGGGGAAGGGATCGAAGGCGCGCACCTTGCGGGCGAGGGTCTCGCCCTCCAGGGAAAAATCGAGCGGCGCTTCATGTTTGGCGATCTTGTGCGCGTATGTCGCGCCGCTCGCCGGCTGGGCTTGCGGTACCAGTTGGTCGAGATCCGCAAGCGCCGTGACGATCGTCGCGGCCCCCAGCTTGGTCAGCTTGTCACCGAGGGTGGCGGCGGTGTCGGTGGCGGAGATGGCGAGCCTGCGCTCGCAGAGGACCGCGCCGGTATCCAGGCCGGCGTCCATCTGCATGATGCAGATCCCGGTTTCGGCATCGCCGGCCTCGATCGCGCGCTGTATAGGTGCCGCACCGCGCCAGCGCGGCAGGAGCGAAGCGTGGATGTTGAGGCAGCCGCGCGGCGGGATGGCGAGGACCTGCGGCGGCAGGATCAGGCCGTAGGCCGCCACCACCATGACGTCGTGGGAGGTTGCGGCAAGGCGCGACAGGACGGCGGCATCGCGCTTGAGCGAACCCGGTTGCAGCACCTCGATCGCGTGTGCCAGCGCCAGGCGCTTGACGGGGCTAGGCGTCATGACCATGCCGCGCCCGGCCGGCTGGTCGGCGCGCGTCAATACCAGAGGGATTTCGATACCCGCCTCGATCAAGGCTGCAAGTGCCGCAGATGCGAACTCGGGGGTGCCGGCAAAGACGGCTTTCATGGGCATTCCTGGCGCAGCAGGGCAGCGTGCCGCGCGTGGGCGCGACGCACGGGTTTCAGGCGGCCTTGCGGCGCGCCTCCTTTTCCATGCGGCTCTTGATGCGCGACTGTTTCAGGCGCGAAAGGTATTCGACGAACACCTTGCCCTTCAGGTGGTCCATCTCGTGCTGTATGCAGACCGCAAGCAGGTCGTCGGCTTCGAGCCGGAAGGTCTTGCCGTTGGCATCCTCGGCTTCGACGCCGATATGCTGGGCGCGCTCGACTTCCTCATAGATGCCGGGCACCGAAAGGCAGCCTTCTTCGCAATACTGGGTGCCATCACGCCACAGGATGCGCGGATTGATGAGGACCTTCAACTCGTCATGTGCTTCGGACACGTCGATGACGATCACCTGCCGGTGGACATCGACCTGTGTGGCGGCCAAGCCAACGCCGGGTGCGGCATACATGGTCTCGACCATGTCTGCGACCAGGCGGCGCAGATCGTCGTCGAACATCCGCACTGCCTGCGCAACTTTGTGCAAGCGGGGGTCCGGATAGGTGAGGATGGGGAGGAGGGCCATGATTTTTGCCGCGAGAGTCGGCCGGAAGGCGTTGCTTTTGCGCTACGTCCGGAATTGGGTGAATTCGGAAAAAGGCTTGCTAATCAATGGCATTATCGGGACAATTTAAACCTACTTTGTAAACATTGCCAGCCACATGTTAAAGTAGCTGGCCGAAAACCGGCATCGCGGCGCGTGGAGCGCAAGGCATGCGCGCAAACGTCCTGAAGTGGCCCTGTGGGAACGTTTGAGGCGGCGCTTCAATCGCCGGATCAAGGAGAACGTCATGCGTAAACCCTGGATCGCGCTGGTCGCGGCAACGATTTTCGCGACATCCGCGTTGGCCCAACCGTCAGCGCCGCCCGCGCTCAACGACAACGCGCCGGACCGGCACGTGGTTGTGCCTGGCGACACGCTGTGGGGCATCTCGGCCAAGTTCCTCAAGGATCCCTATCGTTGGCCCGAGGTGTGGCAGCCCAACAAGGAACGCATCCGCAATCCGCACCGCATCTATCCAGGCGACATCGTCGTTCTGGATCGTTCGGGGTCGACCCCACGCATTCGCCTGGCTACTGTCAAGGTCGAGCCGCGTACGCGCATCGAACGCACCAGCGCGGCGATCCCGTCGATCCCGGCCAACGAGATCGAGCCCTTTCTCACCCAGCCGCTGGTGGTGGACGAAGGTGACATGGCGACTTCGCCGCGCATCATCGCGACACAGGAAGGGCGGGTCTATCTTGGCAAGGGCGACCTCGCCTATGCCAGCGGCAATGTCGACGAGAAAGTCGCCAGCTGGCACGTGTATCGGCCGGGCGCAGCGCTCATTGATCCGGTCAGCAAGGAAACTCTCGGGTACGAGGCGATGTATCTTGGGACTGCGACGGTCGAGCGGCGCACGACTCCCACGACCTTGCGCATCACCGACTCCAAGCAGGAGATCGGCACGGGCGACCGGCTCGTGCCCAGCCCGCGGCCCGAGGTGGTCGAATATGCACCGCGTTCGCCTGCTGCCGAGGTCGATGGCCGCGTGCTGTCGATCGTGGGTGGCGTGCGCGAGACGGGTGGTCCGCGCGTAATCTCAATTTCGCGCGGCAAGAAGGACGGCCTTGAGCCCGGCCACGTACTGGCTTTGCACAGCTACGGCGCAGACGTGCGCGAGCGCTCCAGCATCTACGACCGCAATTTCAAGTCCGTCAAGCTGCCCGACGAGCGCAACGGCCTTGTCTACATCTTCCGCGTCTTCGACAGGGTGTCCTACGGTCTGATCATGAGTGCCGCGCGGCCAGTCAAGATCGGCGACGTCGCAGCACGGCCATAGGGTACGGGTCGCGTCGTGGCGACCTGGTGACGACACGGCAGGGCGCGAGGTTTCCGGGCCGCGCATGCGGCAGCGCCGCTTTCGGGCGCGCGTTGGACGCCAGTCGATGAGCTTCCATGGCTGATGAAGAGGCACTGGCCGACTGGCTCCACCTGAACCAGGTCGCCGGCATCGGCCCGGTCACGCTCAGGCGCCTGCTTGCCGACTTCGGCTTGCCCGCACGCGTTCTGGATGCATCGCGAGCTGCCTTGACGAGCTTGGTCGGCGTCGAGGTCGCCCAGGCGATCAGCACGGCACGCGAGGACGGCGCCGCGCGAGAGCGGGTCGCACAAGCCCTGGCGTGGCAGCGCCTGCCTGGCAACCACATTCTTACCCTGGAGCACCCGGGCTACCCGGCCGCGTTGCTGACGGTCGCAGATCCCCCGCCGGTGTTGTATTTGAAAGGGCGCCTGGAACTGCTCGAAGGGCAGGCAATCGCGATCGTCGGCAGTCGCAACGCAACCCAGCAGGGGCAGCACGATGCCGGCGCGTTTGCGCGCGCCCTGTCCGATGCCGGGTTCACCGTCGTGAGCGGACTGGCGCTGGGCATAGACGCGGCGGCGCATCGCGGCGGGCTGGCCGGCGCGGCATCGACCATCGCGGTGGTCGGCACAGGCGCCGACATCATCTATCCCGCGCGCAACCGCGAATTGGCGCATGAGATTGCCGAGCGCGGCCTGATCGTCAGTGAAGTGCCGCTCGGCGTGCGTGCGCTGGCGGCGAATTTTCCACGCCGCAACCGCATCATCAGCGGGCTCGCGCGCGGCGTGCTGGTGGTCGAAGCGGCGTTGCAGAGCGGCTCGCTGATCACCGCACGACAGGCCGCCGAGCAGGGGCGCGAAGTGTTCGCCATTCCGGGATCGATCCACTCCCCGGTGTCACGCGGTTGCCACTCCCTGATCCGCCAGGGCGCCAAGCTGGTCGAGACCGCCCAGGACGTGCTCGAAGAACTCGGCGCGCCCGGCATTCGTGCAGCCGCCCCCTCCGCAGCGCCGCTGCAGTCGCCCGCAGGTGAGCACGAGCGTGTGCTCGACGCTCTCGGATTCGATCCCGTCACTATCGATGCGCTCGCGCAACGCCTGGATATGGCGCCTAAGCAACTCTCGGCCCTGTTGCTGCAGCTCGAACTCGAAGGCAGTCTCGCGCGCCTGCCCGGAGCGCAGGTGCAGCGAGTGGTGCGTTGACGCCACATATGCCTTTGGCGTCAAGCGTTTGCGCGAGCAATCGCACAGTTTGCGGCAAATAAGGGTTGCAATAAACGAATTCGCGGCCTTAGACTTCGGCCCCTTGCGAAGCCGGCTCATGTCGGCATGGCCTTCGCCGCATCGAAAAACAATGTCCAAAGCCCTCATCATCGCCGAAAAACCTTCGGTGGCCCTCGATATCTCCAAGGCCCTTGGCGGGTTCACCAAGGCCGGGGAATACTACGAATCGGACCGCTACGTGCTGTCCTCGGCGGTAGGTCATCTTCTCGAGATCGCCTGCCCGGAGGAGTACGAGGTCAAGCGCGGCAAGTGGAGTTTTACGCACCTGCCGGTACTGCCGCCCAACTTCGACTTGAAGCCGATCGCCAAGTCCGAGGAGCGCCTGCGCGTCCTCTTGAAGCTTTTGCGGCGCAAGGACGTGACTGAGTTGATCAATGCCTGCGACGCAGGGCGCGAGGGCGAGCTGATATTTCGCCTCATTGTCCAGCATGCCAAGGCCAGGCAGCCGATCCGACGCCTGTGGCTGCAATCGATGACGCCGGCGGCGATCCGCGACGGCTTCGCGACGCTGCGCCCTGACGGTGAACTGCTGCCGTTGGCCGACGCGGCGCGCAGCCGCAGCGAGGCCGATTGGCTCATCGGCATCAACGGCACGCGTGCCATGACCGCTTTCAATTCCAAGGAAGGCGGCTTTTATCTGACCACCGTCGGGCGGGTGCAGACGCCGACGCTGGCGATCCTCGTCGAGCGCGAGCAGAAGATCCGCAGTTTCAAGTCGCGCGACTACTGGGAGGTCCACGCCAGCTTCGGCGCCGCAGCCGGCGAGTACGCGGGTCGCTGGTTCGATACGCAATGGAAGAAGGTCGAGGATGACGAGCACGCGCGCGCCGAGCGCCTCTGGACCCGCGAGCGCGCCGAGGCCATCGTTGCAGCCTGCAGCGGCCGGCGCGGCGAGGTGGTCGAGGAGACCAAGCCGACCACGCAGTCCTCGCCGCTGCTCTTTGACCTGACCAGCCTGCAGCGCGAGGTCAACGGGCGCTTCGGCCTTTCGGCACGCAACACCCTGGCCGTGGCACAGGCTTTGTATGAGCGCCACAAGGTGCTCACCTACCCGCGTACCGATTCGCGCGCCCTGCCGGAGGACTATGTCGGCACCGTCAAGAAGACCGTCGAGATGCTCAAGGACAGCGACGCCTATGTGGTTGCCGCGGGTCGGGTCCTCAAGAACCAGTGGGTACGCCCGAACAAGCGCGTCTTTGACAACGCCAAGGTCTCGGATCACTTCGCGATCATCCCCACCTTGCAGGCGCCCAAATCCTTGAGCGAGATCGAGCACAAGGTCTATGACCTGGTGGTCAAGCGCTTCCTGGCCGTGTTTCATCCTGCCGCGGAATTCCTGCAGACCACCCGCATCACCACTGTCGGGGAGCACGCCTTCAAGACCGAAGGCAAGGTGATGGTGAGTCCCGGATGGCTCGCCGTCTACGGACGCGAAATCGCCGACGAGGACCGCAGCCTGCCCGCGGTCGCGCCTGGCGAGATGGTCCCGGTCGTCACCGTCGAGGCGCGCGAGAACCAGACCCGCCCGCCCGCGCGTTACTCCGAGGCCACACTGCTCTCGGCCATGGAGGGTGCGGGCAAACTGGTCGAGGACGAGGAGCTGCGCGAGGCCATGCAGCAAAAGGGCCTCGGCACGCCAGCCACTCGCGCAGCGACCATTGAAGGCTTGATTCGCGAGGAATACGTGCATCGCAACGGTCGCGAACTGGTGCCGACCTCGAAGGCCTTTTCGCTGATGTTCGCCCTGCACCATTTCGGAGTTACCGAACTGGCGTCTCCGGAACTGACCGGGGAGTGGGAATACAAGCTCAAGGAGATGGAGAAGGGGGCGCTCACGCGAGAAGCCTTCATGCAGCACATCAACGAGGCTACGCGCGACCTGGTCGATCGTATCCGCGATGGCGAAATTCCGGATACGGCGTTCGCCACCGTTGAGGCGCCGTGCCCCAAGTGCGGCGGGCTGGTGCAGGAGAACTATCGCAAATTCCAGTGCCTTTCCTGCGATTTCAATTTGTGGAAGGTGGTCTCCGGGCGCGAATGGTCGCCCGACGAGGTCGCCACTCTGATCCGCGAGCGCAACATCGGTCCCTTGACAGGTTTTCGCAGCAAGATGGGACGCCCGTTCGCGGCCTCGCTCAAGCTCAATGCCGAGTTCCGCGCCGAATTCGACTTCGGCCAGGACGCGCTGGAGGAGGGTGAGGCGCCGGACTTTTCAGGCAAGGAAAGCCTCGGCGCCTGTCCCAAGTGCGGCGCCGATGTTTTCGAGCACGTCTCCGGCTACATATGTGAGAAGGCTGCAGGTACGGCGCGTACCTGTGATTTCCGCTCCGGTCGCGTGATCCTGCAGCAGGAAGTCACGCCGGAACAGATGCGCAAGCTGCTCGCTGAGGGACGGACCGATCTGCTCACCGGTTTTGTCTCCAATCGCACGCGGCGCGCGTTCAAGGCGTTTCTTGTCAAACAGCCTGATGGCAAGATCGGCTTTGAATTCATGCAACGAGCTGCCAAGGCGCCAGCCAAGAAAAGCGTGCGAGGCAAAGCGACGGTAGAGGCTGCGGACGCGGCGCCGGCCACCGCGCTCGCCGCCAATGATCCGAAAGCGCCGGTTCGGCGTACCACCAAGGCCATCAAGGCCGTGAAAAAAGCCGCTTCTTCGGCGACTGCGGCAGGGGCCAAGGCGGTCAAGAAGCCGGCCAGCCGCTCCAGGGGCACGAAGACGGCCGCCAAGACTGCACGCAAGGCAGCGTGAAACGGGTGTAGATGCGGGTTTCCCCGCCTGCGTGCCGCGCTGCGTGAGAGTTACACTGCCGCGCCGTGTCGTGCCCACCTTTCTGATTCCTCGTGCGGCGCGAATTCCCGTTGCAGGAGCCTTGAACATGCTGTTGTTGATTCCCCGCCTCGTGTCGGCAGCTGCCGTCGTGTTTGCCGTGGTCCCGTCGGTTGTGCTGGCACAGGTCTATCCGGCCAAGCCGGTACGCCTGATCGTTCCCTTCGCACCCGGTGGTACCACCGACATTGTTGCGCGCGTGGTTGGTGACCGCCTCGGCCGCGAACTTGGCCAACCGGTCATCATCGAGAATCGCGCCGGCGGTGGCGGGACCATCGGTGCCGATGCCGTTGCCAAAGCGGCCAATGACGGCTACACCCTGGGCATGGCGACGGTGTCGACCATGGCGACCAACCCGGCCACCAATCCAAGAATGCCGTACGACTCGCAAAAGGACCTGGTGCCGGTCTTGAACCTGGTCAATGTGCCCAACGTGATGACGGTCAATCCGACCAAGGTGCCGGTCTCCACGATGAAGGACGCGATAGCGTTGTTCAAGAAAAGCCCAGGCAAGTTCTCCTACGCGTCCTCGGGCAGCGGCGGCATCTCGCACCTGGATGGCGAGGCGTTCAAGGTCATGACCGGCACCTTCATCGTGCACATACCGTACCGCGGCTCCGGTCCGGCATTGAACGATACCATCGCCGGCCAGGTCGACGCGCAATTCGACAACCTGCCTTCGTCCCTGCCGCACATCCGCGCCGGCAAGCTGCGCGCCCTCGCCGTGATGGCCGAAAAGCGGGTCGAGAGTCTCCCCGACGTGCCCACTTTCGCCGAAGTTGGCTTGGGCGATGTCAACAACATGGCGTGGTACGGTATCGTCGGCCCGGCCGGGATGTCGCGCGACATCGTGCAGCGCGTGCACACTGCTTCCACGCGCACGCTGGCCGATCCCGAGATTCGCAAGCGCCTGCTTGATGGCGGCTCCTATGTCGATGGCGGCACGCCGGAGCAGTTCGCGCAGAAGATCGCGCGCGAGATCCAGCTGCGTCGCGACATCGTGAGGAAGCAGAAGATCGTCCTGGAGTAACCCCTGGCGAGACGCCACGGGCGCTGATGCTTCGCTTCACGACAGCTCCGCTCGCCGGCGCATCGGGAGCCGGGCAAATTCAGGATTAAGATCGCCCCTTGCGGCTGCGCGGAATCCCGCGCGGTCGACCTCCTCGTGGGGATGATGAGCAAGGTCTTTTACGGCTGGAAGATGGTGGCAGCAGGCGCGGGCATGCAGTTCCTGCAATCCGCCCTCATGTACCAGTCCTTCGGCGCCTACTTCGCCTTGCTCATGGAGGAATTCGGCTGGAGCAAGACGGCCATCGCCGTGGCAGCCGCCCTGCAGCCCATGGAGGCGGCCATCCTCGGCCCTTTCCTGGGCTGGATACTCGATCGCTTCGGCCCGCAACGCATGATCCGCCTGGGCGTGGTCATCATGAGCCTGGGCTTTGCCGTCTTCGCGACAGTCGATTCGCTGGCAAGCTTCTACTTTGCGTTCTTCGTCATCGCTCTGGGTTCGAGCCTGTGCGGCTTCTTCCCCATGAACGTCGCCGTGATCCACTGGTTCGAGCGCAAGCGCGCCCGAGCGCTTTCGATGATGTCGCTGGGACTCGCGCTTGGCGGCGTGGCGGTGCCGCTGGTCGCGGTGGTCATGCAGGGGTTCGGCTGGCGCGTCGCGGCTTTGGCATCGGCGGTTGTCATCCTGGTCGTCGGCTGGCCGATTGCGCGGGTCATTCGCGGCAAGCCTGAGCGCTACGGCGAGCATGTCGACGGCGAGCCACCGATAGTCACGACTGCGGGGACGCCGCTCGAATCGCCGCGCCGCGAGTTCAGCGCCGGCGAAGCCTTGCGCACGCGCGCCTTCTGGATGATTTCACTGGGGCATGGATTTGCGCTGCTTGTCGTGTCTGCAGTCAACGTGCATGCCGTCAGCCACCTGACCCAGTCGCTGAGCCTGAGTCTGGTGCAGGCTTCCTGGGTCGTGACCCTGATGACGGTCGCGCAGGTCGGCGGGGTGCTGTTGAGCAGTGCCATCGGCGATCGCTTCGACAAACGCCACCTGTCCGCACTGTGCATGCTCATGCACTCGAGCGGACTGCTGATGCTTGCTTACGCGACCGGGCCGGCCATGCTGTTGGCCTTTGCCCTACTGCACGGTTGCGGCTGGGGCTTGCGCGGGCCGCTGATGCAGGCCATCCGTGCGGACTTTTTCGGCAAGCGTGCCATCGGCATGATCCTCGGCATTTCGTCCATGATCATGGTGATCGGCCAGGTGGGCGGGCCGATGCTGGCAGCCGTCATGGCCGACTTGACCGGACACTATCGGGGCGGCTTTACGGTATTGGCCTGCGCTGCAGGCCTGGGCGCCGGGTTTTTCCTCTTCGCACGGCGGCCGGTCTAGAACGGGTCAGCGCGAAGGTGCCGGAGTGGCGTTGACCGCGGCCGGCGGCTGCCAAGACCAGCGGCTCTTCCATGCCGCAGTGACGGCATCCGGATATTCGCGCTTGCCGCGGCTGCCGTTGTAGCGCCCCAGTGCAAGGAAAAGGTCGCCTTTCTCGATGTCGAGGTAGTGGCGCAGGATTACGCAACCCATGCGGATGTTGGTGCGCATCTCGAAGAGCCCGCTGGTGTCGCCGTTGCCGATCAGCTTTGCCCAGAATGGCATGACCTGCATGTAGCCGCGCGCTCCTGCCGAACTGATGGCGTGTCGCCGGAATCCCGATTCAACGGTGATCAGGCCCAGGATCAACTGCGGGTCGAGACCGGCGCGGGTGGCCTCGTAGTGCACGGTCTTGAGGAATTCCACGCGACTGCGGTAGTCGGGCTTGTGGCGCGCCGGCAGTCGCTCCGACATCGCGGCCAGCCAGTTGGCTTTTTCAATTGCGGTGGCAAAGCGCGGCTCCGGCGGCGTGCGGTCCGGCGCAGCGGCATTGCGCAAAGCCGTGCGCACCGAGTCGGACAGAGGCTCATACTGTTGCGCACCGGCAAAGGCATTGCAAGACAACGCCATCAGTAGCGGGACGAGCGCCCGGCTGCGCCGAAATGGGGTCAGACCCCATTTCCCGTACTGCGCTGTCATAGGGCGAGACGGCCCTTGATGAAGGCTGCGGCATCCGCCTGTGCCAGGGCAGTGGCCTGGGCTTCGCGGCGGTGCTGATATTCGACCTTGCCGTCCTTGAGACCGCGCTCGCCGATGGTGACGCGATGCGGAATGCCGATCAGTTCCATGTCGGCGAACATGGCTCCCGGTCGCTCGCCGCGGTCGTCGAGAAGCACATCGATACCGGCCGCAACCAGTTCGTCGTAGAGGCGCTCGGCTGCTTCACGCACAGCGGCGGACTTGTCCATGCCGATCGGGCAGATGGCGACCGTGAATGGCGCGATGGCATCCGGAAAGATGATGCCGCGCGCGTCGTTGCCCTGCTCGATGGCGGCGCCGACGATACGGGTGACGCCGATGCCGTAGCAACCCATCACCATGAGCGCGGGCTTGCCAGTCTCATCGAGGAACGTGGCCTTCATGGCCTCCGAATACTTGGTGCCCAGGAAGAAGACGTGCCCGACCTCGATGCCGCGCTGGATCGACAGCACACCACGGCCGTCAGGCGAGGGGTCGCCCGCGCGCACGTTGCGGATGTCGGCGATCAAATCCGGTTCGGGCAGGTCGCGCCCCCAGTTGACGCCACGCAGGTGATGGTCCCACTGATTGGCGCCTGTGACGAAGTCGCTCATCACCGCCACGCTGCGGTCGGCGACCACGCGTACCGGCTTCTGGGTGGCGCGTGGTCCCAGGTAGCCGGGCTTGATGCCGAAGTGGGCAACGATCTCTTCGATGGTCGCGAAGCGAAATCCTCCCGTGAGTCCGGCGATCTTCCCGGCCTTGACCTCGTTCAGATCATGGTCGCCTCGCACCAGCAGAAGCCACACCTGCACCGCTCGCACCTTCCCGTCCGGATCGCGCTCTTCTGTGGCAAGCACCAACGACTTGACGGTTCGTTCCAGCGGGATGCCCAGCAATTCAGCGACATCCTCGCAGGTGGATTTGCCGGGAGTCGGCACGACCGCAAGCGATTCTGACGGCGCTGCGCGCGTTTGCGCAGGAGCCAGGGCCTCCGCAAGTTCGATGTTGGCCGCGTAGTTCGAGTCGGCGCAGTAGACGATGGCGTCTTCGCCGGTCTCGGCAATGACCTGGAATTCGTGCGAGCGCGAGCCGCCGATCGCCCCCGTATCGGCTGCCACGGCGCGATAGTTGAGGCCGAAGCGATCGAAGATTCGCTGATAGGCGGCGAACATGAGGTCGTAGCTTTTCTCTGCGCCTGCCACGTCGCGGTCGAAGGAATAGGCGTCCTTCATGGTGAATTCGCGGCCGCGCATCAGCCCGAAGCGCGGCCGGCGTTCGTCGCGGAACTTGGTCTGAATGTGATAGAAGTTCTTCGGCAACTGCCGGTAGCTGCGCAGCTCCTGGCGCGCGATGTCGGTGATCACTTCTTCGCTGGTCGGCTGGATGATGAAGTCGCGGCCATGGCGATCCTTGACCCGCAGAAGTTCGGGCCCCATCTTGGCGAAGCGCCCGGTTTCCATCCACAGCTCGGCCGGTTGCACGACCGGCATCAGGAGTTCGATCGCTCCGGCGCGATCCATTTCCTCGCGGATGATCGCCTCGACCTTGCGTATCACCCTAAGGCCCAGGGGCATGTAGCTGTAGACCCCTGCTGCGGCTCGTTTGATCATTCCCGCTCGCAACATCAGGCGGTGGCTTACGACCTCGGCGTCGCTCGGCGCCTCCTTGACGGTGGCGAGAAAGAATCGCGAAGCGCGCATTGTGACGAAACCCTGTCTTGGGGAGAATATAATGCGTCGAATTTTACGGGATCGGCAGGACTCATCATGCTGGATCGCGACGGCTTTCGCCCGAACGTCGGCATCATCATCGTCAACCATCGGAACGAGGTTTTTTGGGGCAAGCGGGTTAGAGAGCATTCTTGGCAGTTTCCTCAGGGCGGCATCAAGCATGGCGAGACGCCTGAGGAGGCCATGTACCGCGAACTCCACGAGGAAACCGGGCTTCGTTCCGAACATGTGCGCATCCTCGGACGCACGCGTGACTGGTTGCGCTATGAGGTGCCGCGCGAATGGATCAAGCGCGACATCCGCGGCAACTATCGCGGCCAGAAGCAGATCTGGTTCCTGTTGCGCATGATCGGTCGCGACTGTGACGTGCGTCTGCGTGCCTCAGAGCATCCCGAGTTCGACGCGTGGCGCTGGCACGACTACTGGGTGCCGCTGGATGCAGTCATCGAGTTCAAGCGCGAGGTCTACAGCCAGGCATTGAACGAGTTGTCGCGACTGGTATTCACCACCGGCCGCGACGGCGCGCGCTTCTTGCGCGCGCGCCCCTGGACGCGACGCGGCGGCCGCGACGGCGTGCCAAACACCACTGAGGACTGCAGTGGTGCTGGGCGCGGCGCCGAACCCGCACCTGGCGGATTGGCGGACCAGAATCTTGCGCCGCGCGGCGGTGGCGCGGACGCATAAAGTTCACCTATACGCCCGATTGAGACAAACAATTGGCGTAGCCTGCGGGATTCGCTAAGATGATCGTTGCCCGGAGAGTCGCGCAGGCGCATACTCCCGGGCTCGGTGCTGGCCTCCCATGCGGCGGCGCGCCGTTTTCCACCCACCCCGGAACCATCGGAGATTTTCATGGCAAACCTCAAGGGCTCGAAGACCGAGCAGAATCTGAAGGACGCGTTCGCTGGCGAGTCGCAGGCCAACCGCCGCTACCTGTATTTCGCAAACAAGGCTGACATCGAGGGCCAGAACGATGTGGCAGCGCTGTTCCGCTCCACTGCGGAAGGCGAAACCGGCCACGCGCACGGCCACCTCGAGTATCTCGAGACCGTCGGTGACCCGGCGACCGGCCTGCCGATCGGCTCCTCGCGCAACAATCTCAAGGCCGCCGTTGCCGGCGAAACGCACGAGTACACCGACATGTACCCGGGTATGGCCAAGGCCGCGCGCGACGAAGGCTTCTCCGAAATCGCCGACTGGTTCGAGACCCTGGCCAAGGCTGAGCGCTCGCACGCGAACCGCTATCAGAAGGCGCTTGACGCTCTGGTCGACTGATTTCGCGACGCGGCGTGCCGCATGGCATGACGCGTGAGCAGCGCTTGCAGGGCGCCACCGGGGATAGCCAGCATCGTCCCCGGGGCGCCCTTTATGTTGTATCGCCCATTCCTGGATCAAACCTTACCGAATCATGACCACCCGCGAAGGCAACCTCGAAGCCCCGACCCGGCATCCACTCGACTGGAAGAACCCTGACTTCTACGACGAGACGGCGCTGTTTGCTGAAATGGAACGGGTCTTCGACATATGTCACGGCTGCCGTCGTTGCGTGAGCCTGTGCGGTTCGTTCCCCACCTTGTTCGATCTGGTCGACGAAAGCGCGACCATGGAGGTCGATGGCGTCAAACACGAGGACTACTGGAAGGTAGTGGACCAGTGCTACCTGTGTGACGTCTGCTACATGACCAAGTGTCCCTACGTTCCGCCGCACCCGTGGAATCTTGATTTTCCGCATTTGATGCTGCGCGCCAAGGCTGTCAGGCACGAAAAGGGCCTCAACGGTGTCCGTGACCGCTTGCTCTCTTCGACCGACATGTTGGGAAGTTTTGCCGGCATCCCGATCGTGACGGCGACTGTCAACGCCGTCAACAGCACCAAACTCGCCCGCGAAGCCATGGAAATGACCCTGGGCGTGGACGAGAAGGCCTGGATCCCGCAGTACGCTGACCGCAAGTTCCGCAGCGGACCGCGCAAGGGCCCTCAGACAGCAGTACGCGATGGTGAGCGCACGCCGGGCAAGGTGGCGATATTTTCGACCTGCTACATCAATTACAACGAGCCCGGCATCGGCCATGACCTCGTTGCGCTGCTCGAGCATAACGACATCGCCTGGACCTTGGCTGAGAAAGAGGCTTGCTGCGGCATGCCCAAACTCGAGTTGGGTGATCTGAAGGCGGTCGAGTCGCTCAAGAATCGCAACATTCCTCCTCTGGCGAAACTGGCGCGCGAGGGTTACGCGATCCTGACCCCTATCCCTTCGTGCACACTGATGTTCAAGCAGGAACTGCCGCTCATGTTTGCCGACGATGCGGACGTGAAGGCAGTGGCAAATGCGATGTTCGATCCGTTCGAGTACTTCATCCTGCGCAATCGCGATGGTCTTCTCAAGACCGATTTCAAGCAGCCCCTGGGCAGGGTTTCGTACCACATCCCCTGCCATTCGCGCGTGCAGAACGTCGGCCGCAAGACGGCCGAGACCCTGCAACTCGTGCCCGACACAAAAGTCAACGCGGTGGAGCGTTGCTCCGGACATTCAGGCACCTGGGGCGTGAAAAAGGAATTCCACGCCACGGCCATGAAGATCGGCAAGCCGGTCTTCATGGCCATGGGCGGAACCGACGGCGCCAGGCCAGACTACATCAGCTCGGATTGCCAGCTCGCCGGCCATCACATCGAACAGGGCATGCGCGAGAATGGCCTGGCCGAAGTTCCCCTCAAACATCCGCTGTCGCTACTGCGACTGGCCTACGGTATCTGATACATCCCGCACACGCCATGCCTACCCTTACTCCCGCCAGTCTGATGACCCTGGAATCCTATTCACGGGCGCGCCCTGAGTTCCGGGCCCGGGTCATCGAGCACAAGAAGCGCCGCACGGTTCATCTGGGAGAGCATGTCACGCTCATTTTCGAAGATGAATTGACGATCCGCTATCAGGTGCAGGAAATGCTGCGCATCGAGAAAATCTTCGAGGAAGACGGCATTCGCGGCGAACTCGATTCCTACAATCCCCTGATTCCCGACGGTACCAATTTCAAGGCCACGATGCTCATCGCGTACACCAGTGTCCCCGAGCGGCAGCGCGCTCTGGCCAGGCTCAAGGGCATAGAGCGACGCATGTTCGTCGAGGTCGAGGGTTGCGAGCGGGTCTACGCGATAGCCGACGAGGATCTCGAGCGGGAGAATGAAGAAAAGACTGCGGCGGTGCACTTCCTGCGCTTCGAGTTCGCAAGCGCCTCGATCGCAGCCTTGAAGGGCGGGGCGCAGCTTAAAATCGGTTGTGACCACCCGCATTACCCCGCGCATCTTGAAGAACTTGAACCCGAAGTCCTGGCTTCTCTTGTGGCCGACCTCGCGTAGCCTGCGGCGCCGCACCGGCGCCGCTTGGCGTGCCTGTGGGGCAGCGCTTTTGTGTGCTGCCGGTGCAGCACTGGCGCAGTCCGCTATCCCGGTACCGCGCTACGAAGACGAGACCCGGCGCGAACCCGAGGTCACCTTGCCAAGATACCCGGAGGAACGCAATTTGTTGCGTTTCCCGACCAACTGGACCAATGCGCAGATTTTTGTCGACACCGCCAGTCTGACGGTGCGCGAGGATCGGGTGGTGCTTTATGCGCTGGTCGTGCGTAGCGCCGGCGGAGCCGAGAACGTCAGTTTTGAAGCCCTGCGCTGCACAAGCGGGGAAGTACGTGTCTACGCGTACGGGAGTCGCGCCCCGGACGGCGGGAAGTGGACACTGGCGCGCTCGGCGGCATGGCGACCGATCGAGGATCGCGGCATCAACCGGTATCGGTTCGAATTCTGGCGTGATGTGTTTTGTGACGGTCGCGATACCGAAACGCGTCGCAACATCCTGCTGCTCTTGCAGCGCGGCGGGCGTGAGCGCGTCGACGGGATTCCGGATTAGGCGCGCTCCCGTGATGTTTCCCGCGCCGGCCGGCATCGCGGCAGGCTAGCATGCTGCCTCTTGGCCCCGCGCTGATCATCAAGCTCCTTGTCTGGAGCTTGGCGTTTGCGCTATTTGCGCGCACCACGGCGCGTTGCCTCGCGGGCTCGGCGGAGGCGTCGCGGCAGCCTCTGCTTGCAGTGCTGCTCGGGGCGCTGGTCGGGTCCAAGCTGCTTCATGCGCTGACTTTTCCCACCCTGTTTTTCGACGAACCGGCACGGGCGGTCCTCGTGGCTGCAAGCGGCGACTCGGTGCCGGGGGCACTCATTGGCGCCCGTTTGGCCCTGGGGCTCGTTGGTGCGCGCAATGGTACTTTGTCCGACAAGTTGCTTCCGGGTACGGCAATCGCGTTGCTGGTACTGCACCTCGGAGCGGCACTGTGGGCCTTGCGCGGTTCCGATTTCGGCGCGCCGACGATGCTGCCGTGGGGGGTTGATTTCGGCGATGGGGTTGCGCGACATCCGGTGATGTTCTATGAAGCAGTGCTGCTGGGCATGGCTTGGATGACGCAGCGCTGGCTCGGGCGTTTTACGACCGCCGCAGGAGTGCGCACCGACACATTCCTGCTCGTGTACCTGGCTTCGCTGGCCGTGCTTACCTACCTCAAACCGCCTTTCCGGATCGCCGCCCTTCCGGAGATATTCCTGCCGATGGCGTACCCCTATGCGGGTGTCGCAACGGCTGAACAACTGGCCATCCTGCTGGCGCTCGTTGTGCTGGCGCGTGGCCTGGTCGGGGCGCTTCCAAGGCCGTCATGAATTGATGGCAGGCGAGGCGAGCCTCAAAGCAGCATTGCCAGGTTGTCGCGGTGCACCAGCTCGTCTTCATCGACAAAGCCGAGAATCGACTCTATGTCGCTCGAGGGTCTGCGCATGATGCGACGAGCCTCCTCAGCACCATAGTTGACCAGGCCGCGCGCAAGCTCGCGGCCATCCGGGCCGACGATTGCGACCACCTCGCCGCGCCCGAAACTGCCTTCGACCGCGGTCACGCCAATGGGCAGCAGACTGCGACCACCGCGGGTCAGCGCTGTCGCGGCCCCGGCGTCGATCGTCAGGCTGCCGCGCACCTGCAAGTGATCCGACAACCAGGCCTTGCGCGCTGTGACCGGCGGCGTGGCGGCAAGCAGCAGGGTTCCGATCGATTCGCCGGAGGCGAGGCGGTCCAGGACTTGCGGTTCGCGCCCGGACGCGATGATGGTGTGGGCGCCACTGCGCGCGGCGCGCTTGGCCGCGAGGATCTTTGTGAGCATGCCGCCTTTGCCAATCGCAGACCCGGCGCCACCGGCCATGGCCTCGAGTTCTGCAGCCCCGGCCTCGGCTCGTGCGATGAGCGTTGCGTCCGGGTCGTTGCGCGGATCGGCGGTAAACAACCCTGCCTGGTCGGTGAGGATTACCAGCAGATCAGCCTCGATCAGGTTGGCGACCAGTGCGCCCAGGGTGTCGTTGTCACCGAACTTGATCTCGTCGGTGACGACCGTGTCGTTCTCGTTGATGATCGGGATGACGTCGAAGTCGAGCAAGGTCATGAGCGTCGAGCGCGCGTTCAGGTAGCGCTTGCGATCGGCGAGATCATCGTGAGTCAACAGCACCTGGGCGGTTTTCTGGCCGTGCCGGCTAAAGGCGCTCTCGTAGACCTGCGCGAGGCCCATCTGACCCACTGCCGCTGCGGCCTGCAGTGCGTGGATGGCCTTGGGGCGGGCCACGAGACCGAGGCGCTGCATCCCTTCGGCGATCGCACCGCTAGTAACAAGCACAATGCGGCGTTCGCGTGCGTTCAAGCGAGTGATCTGTTCGGCCCAGCGGTTGATGGCATCCGCATCGAGCCCGCGGCCCTCATTGGTGACCAGCGACGATCCCACCTTGACCACCAGGCGGCGTGCGTTGGCCAGGATCGACTGCGCGTTCACGCACGCTGCTCCGCAAGATATTCGCCGACCTGGCGGCACAGATCGCGGCAGCCAGCGCCGGTTTGCGCCGAAACAGTGAAGACGGGGCCGCGCCAGCGCAGGCGGCGCACGATGTCAGCCGCGCGCGCCTTGAGCTCCTCGGGGGTAGCTACAAGATCGGCCTTGTTGAGGACCAGCCAGCGGGGCTTGGCGTGCAGTTCGCGGTCGTAGCGCTTCAATTCGGCGACGATGGCGCGCGCATCCTTGACAGGGTCGGCCGCCGGATCGAATGGCGCCATGTCGACCAGATGCAGCAAGACGCGGGTGCGCTTGAGATGTTTCAAAAACTGCACTCCGAGCCCAGCTCCGTCGGCCGCACCCTCGATCAAGCCCGGGACGTCTGCGATGACGAAATCGATGCTGTCGGTTGCGCGCACCATTCCCAGGTTGGGATGGAGAGTCGTGAACGGATAGTCTGCGACCTTCGGGCGCGCGTTGGAAACCGCGCGGATGAAGGTGCTTTTGCCCGCGTTGGGCATGCCGAGGAGGCCTACATCGGCCAGAACGCGCAGTTCGAGCCTCAAGTCGCGAGCTTCGCCGTCCTCGCCCAGCGTGTACTGTCGCGGTGCCCGATTGGTGCTCGACTTGAAGTGCAGGTTGCCCAGTCCACCCTGGCCACCGCGCGCCAGAACCGCGCGCTGGCCATCGCTCGAAAGGTCGGCGACCAGGTCGCCGCTCTCGGCATCGGTGAACACGGTGCCGATCGGTACGCGCAGGATCACATCGGCTGCGCCGCGGCCGTATTGGTCGGCGCCACGCCCCGGCTCGCCGTTGCGCGCGCGGTGGATGCGCGCATAGCGATAGTCGATGAGAGTGTTGAGGTTGCGGTCCGCGACTGCGATGACGCTGCCCCCGCGTCCGCCATCACCGCCATCCGGCCCGCCCTCGGGGACGTACTTTTCGCGGCGAAACGACGCCATGCCCCGACCGCCGTCGCCGGCCTTGACCTGGATGAGTGCTTCGTCGATGAACTTCATGGATGGGAGTGTGCGACGGCGGTCACGTGAGGGTGGCGCCGTCGCCGGCTTTGGCCTGGATGAGTGCTTCGTCGATGAATTTCATGTGTGGGAGTAGGTGCTGGCCCCAGAAAAGCAAAAGGCCCAATCGTTCTTCACGACCGGGCCTTCGCTTGGAGCCGGGGCCGGTGATCGTTACGCCGGGACCACGCTGACAGTGCGATTCTGCCGGGCGCCCTTGACCGCGAACAGGACCCGCCCTTCCGCCTTGGCGAACAGGGTGTGGTCCTTGCCCATGCCAACATTGTCACCAGCGTGGAATTGCGTGCCGCGCTGGCGCACGATGATGTTGCCAGCCACGACAGCCTGACCACCGTAGACCTTGACGCCCAGGCGTTTCGACTCGGAATCGCGCCCGTTGCGGGTAGACCCGCCGCCCTTCTTGTGTGCCATTTCTCGCGCTCCTTAGGAATTGATCGCCGAGATCTCGATCTCGGTGAAGCCCTGGCGGTGTCCCTGGCGCTTCTGGTAGTGCTTGCGCCGCCGCATCTTGAAAATGCGTATCTTGTCGCCGCGTCCGTGAGCCACCACCTTGGCCACAACACGGGCGCCCGCAACGAGTGGCATGCCGACCTGCACCGCGTCGCCGGAGCCGACCATGAGTACCTGGTCGATCACGATTTCCTGCCCGACCTCGGCCGTCAGGAGTTCGACTTTCAATTTTTCGCCGGCGCTGACACGATACTGCTTGCCGCCGGATTTGATGACCGCGTACATGTTAGTGATCCTCAGTGGGCGCTCGCGAACCGGGCCGGAGGAGACTCGGCGAGTCGTGGACAGGCAAAAAAAGACGCGGCGCGAAGAGCCAGTAATAATAGCAGGAATCGGCGGCCGGGTCAAACCTGGTACAAGTCCGCATAGACGTTTGGAATAGTCCAACTTCTTGGCAGGGAATTCATACTGGGCCGCCGCATCTTGTTCCATACTACGGGCCCAAATTCGACCATAGTCAGGCCGCCGTTGAACCGTTTCGATCCACATGCTGTCATCGCTGCCGATCTGGCCGCGGTGGATGCCTGCCTGCGCGCTAACCTGAGTTCGGAGGTGCCATTGATCCGGCAGGTGGCCGAATACATCGTCGGCAGCGGCGGGAAGCGCCTGCGCCCGGTTCTGCTGCTGCTGGTCGCTTCCGCGCTGGGTCGCAACGACTCGCGTTCGCATGCTCTGGCTGCAGTTGTTGAAATGATTCACACCGCCACGCTGCTGCATGATGACGTGGTCGACGAATCGCAATTGCGGCGCGGACGAAAGACCGCCAACGCCGTGTTCGGCAACGCAGCCAGCGTGCTGGTCGGAGATTTCCTCTACTCGCGTGCATTCCAGATGATGGTCGGGGTTGGAGAAATGAGCATCATGCGGGCCCTGGCGGACGCGACAAATTCAATCGCCGAAGGAGAGGTACTCCAACTGATGAATGTCGGTAATGCCGACGTAAGCGAGGAGAGCTATTTACAGGTAATCCGCTTCAAGACCGCCAAGCTGTTCGAGGCGGCAGCGCGCATTGGCGCGCTGGCCGTCGGCGCGCCTGCGTCGACAAGCGAGGCGATGGCGGAATACGGCATGCGCCTGGGCACGGCCTTCCAGCTCATCGACGACGTGCTGGACTATTCGGGCGAGGTTGAGCAGATCGGCAAGAACCTGGGCGACGACCTCAGCGAAGGCAAGGCAACCATGCCGCTTCTGCGCGTGCTGGCTGCCGGTAATGCGAGTGAACAGGCGCTGGTTCGAGCGGCCATCTCCGACCCGGCGACCGCGGACTTTCAAGCCGTACTCGGCGCAATACTGCGTGTCGGTGCTCTTGATTTCACACGTACCGCCGCGCGCGCCGAAGCGGACCGCGCCGCGGCCCTGTTGGCGACGCTGCCAGCGGGGCCCAGCCAACAAACTTTGCTAGAATTGTGCGTTTTCGCGGTTGAGCGCAATGCCTGATTTCCGGCATCCCGTACGCGCGCTCCGCTGTCCCATCCTCGGGGTGTAGCTTAGCCTGGTAGAGCGCTACGTTCGGGACGTAGAGGCCGGAGGTTCGAATCCTCTCACCCCGACCACCATTGCGACGTTGTGCGCGGCCAACACCGTGTTGGCATCCCGGGCGCCTATTGAGTTGTCTGCCTAGAGGAGGGTGGTTTCGGACCGCCCGCTGCATCAGAGGACACAACGATTATGCTAATGTCATCACGCTCTGCACGCGTGTTACCAAGCTTCACTGGATGGCGCTTGGGTGCATTGGCTAGAATGCTAGCGGGTTCGAGTATGGGGCGGGCGTCGAAGTCGTGCCGGATGCTGGTTGTCCGGGGCGGATTTGAACCAGAGGATCGGAAATAGATGGCAGCGGCGGTGCTACCCAACACCTTGTCCGGCATCGCGCGTGCGCTGGTGCAGGCAGGACGGATCACGTCCGAAGACGCTGAACGGATCGTCGCCGACGCCAAGGCGGCCTCAGTGACATTTGTCGAGCAGGCAATTGCGTCGAAGAAGCTTGAAGCCCGCGAGATTGCGCAGTTCGGCTCTGAAGTCTTTGGCTATCCCTTGCTTGACCTCGCCTGCTACGACGCACAGCAGGTGCTGACCGACGCGATCGATCGCAAACTGGTACAGCAGCATCGGGTCGTCGCCCTGGCAAAACGAGGCAACCGGCTGTCGGTGGCGATCTCGGACCCCACCAACAAGGCGGCGCTAGACCAGATCAAGTTCCAGACCTCGCTGGCCATCGATCCGGTGGTGGTCGAGGACGACAAGCTCGGCACAATCCTCGCGACGATGTCCGAGGCGGCCGGCGCGTCGCTGCTCGATGTTCCGGACGACGACCTGAATCTGGAATTCACCGACGACGAGACTCTCGCCAAGGCTGAAGAAGCGTCCATGCCGGACGTCGATGACGCGCCGGTGGTCCGTTTTCTGCAAAAGATGCTCATGGACGCGATCCGTGACGGGGCTTCGGACCTGCATTTCGAGCCCTACGAGAAAACCTACCGCATCCGCTTTCGTACCGACGGCATTTTGCGCGAAATCGCCTCGCCGCCGATTGCGATCAAGGAGAAGCTGGCGTCGCGGATCAAGGTGATCTCCAAGCTGGACATCTCGGAAAAGCGCGTTCCGCAGGATGGTCGCATGAAGCTGGTACTGTCCAAGAACCGCGCGATCGATTTTCGTGTCAGCACCCTGCCGACCCTGTTCGGCGAGAAGATCGTGATGCGGATTCTTGATCCGACATCGGCCACGCTCGGCATTGAAGCGCTCGGTTACGAGCCGGAGGAAAAGGAGCGGCTGCTCAAGGCAGTGCATCGCCCCTACGGCATGGTTCTGGTGACCGGACCGACTGGCTCGGGCAAGACGGTCTCGCTCTATACCTGCCTCAACATCCTCAATCAGCCGAGCATCAATATTTCGACCGCCGAGGATCCCGCAGAGATCACCCTGCCGGGCATCAACCAGGTCAATGTCAATGACCGGGCCGGGCTTACCTTTGCGGCGGCTCTCAAGTCGTTTCTGCGCCAGGATCCGGACATCATCATGGTGGGCGAGATCCGCGATCTCGAGACTGCCGACATCTCCATCAAGGCCGCGCAGACCGGCCATATGGTCTTTTCGACCCTTCACACCAACGACGCGCCCACTACGCTGACGCGCATGATGAACATGGGCGTGGCGGCCTTCAACATCGCTTCCAGCGTCATCCTGATCACCGCGCAGCGCCTCGCGCGCCGCCTGTGCACCTGCAAGCAGGCGACCGTTGTCCCGCCGGAAGCCCTGCTGGAGGCAGGGTTCAAGGAAGAAGATCTAGACGGTTCCTGGCAGCCCTACAAGCCTGTGGGGTGCGACCGCTGCAAGGGCAGTGGCTACAAGGGAAGGGTAGGCATCTACCAGGTGATGCCGATTTCGGAGGAAATTCAGCGTATCATATTGAAGCACGGCACGGCACTCGACATAGCCGATCAGGCTGCGCGCGAAGGTGTGCGCACACTGCGGCAATCGGGTCTCGTCAAGGTCAAGCAGGGCCTGACGACCGTCGAGGAAGTGTTGGGCTGCACCAACGAGTAGCAATCGGCCGGCCCCGCTTTGGGGGCGCGGGTTGCAGTCGGGGTTCAGGTATCGGGAGGGACGCATGGCTACAGCTGTTGCGAAGGGGCCCAAGGAGTTCAATTTCTCCTGGGAAGGCAAGGACAAGGCCGGCAAGACCGTGCGCGGCGAGTTGCGCGCCAGCGGCGACGCGGTCGTCAACGCGACCTTGCGCCGCCAGGGCATCATGGTCACGAAGGTCAAAAAGCAGACCTTCAAGAAGGGTGGCAAGGTGTCCGACAAGGACATCACGCTCTTCACGCGACAGCTGGCGACGATGATGAAGTCCGGCGTCCCGCTTTTGCAGTCATTCGACATCGTGGGCAAAGGGCATTCCAATCCCGCGGTCGCGCGCCTTTTGTTCGAGCTCAAGACCGAGGTCGAAACCGGTTCGAGCCTGAACCAGGCGTTTCGCAAGTATCCGCTTTATTTCGATCCCTTGTTCTGCAATCTCGTCGCCGCCGGCGAGCAGGCCGGTATCCTGGAGACCCTGCTCGATCGCCTGGCGACCTACAAGGAAAAAATCCTCGCCATCAAGAGCAAGATCAAGTCGGCATTGTTCTACCCGATCTCGATCATCGTGGTGGCATTCATCATCACGGCGGTCATCATGATTTTCGTGATCCCCGCGTTCAAGCAGGTGTTCACCAGCTTCGGGGCCGATCTGCCCGCGCCCACGCTTGTGATCATGGCGATTTCCGACTTTTTCGTCAGTTATTGGTGGGCCATCTTCGGCGCCATGGGCTTCGGCTTCTACTTCTTCTTCGAGTCGTGGAAACGTTCCAAACCCATGCAGATCTTCATGGACAAGCTGATGTTGCGCGCGCCGGTGTTCGGCGATCTGGTGCGCAAGGCGACCATCGCGCGCTGGACCCGCACGCTGTCGACCATGTTTGCAGCCGGCGTTCCCCTCGTGGAGGCGCTCGATTCGGTGGGTGGCGCGTCCGGCAACCAGGTCTATGTCATGGCGACCAAGGCCATCCAGGGCGAGGTCGCGACCGGTACCAGCCTGACGGTTGCGATGCAGAACTCGCAGGTGTTTCCCAGCATGGTCATCCAGATGGTTTCCATCGGCGAGGAGTCGGGTGCGCTTGATTCAATGCTTTCCAAGGTCGCCGACTTTTTCGAGGCCGAAGTGGACGATGCGGTCGAAGCGCTTTCCAGCCTCATGGAACCCATGATCATGGTCGTCCTGGGTACGCTGATCGGCGGTATGGTCATCGCCATGTACCTGCCGATCTTCAAGCTGGGCGCGGTCGTCTGACGCCGATTCGGTGCCGCGGCAAGGTGCCGCGGCGCTTGCCTAGGTCGCGCTGATGCTCGAACCCCTCGGTGCCTACCCGGCACTCTGGATCGGGACGGCCGCCGCGCTGGGACTGGCTGTGGGCAGCTTCATCAATGTCGTGACCCACCGCCTGCCCCGCGTCTGGGATCGCGACCAGGTCGACGGAGTTGCCGAATGGGCCGAGGTCACTGCCGCGCAGGTGGGCAGTGCTTTTCCGCGTGTGCCCGAGGGCGAGCGAGCCGTCTTGGGGGAGTCCTTGAACACGATTGCGAAGAATGCGCGCGTCGTGCTGGCTGCCCTGCCTCAGGAGACCTTGTCCCGTCCGCGTTCGCGCTGCCCGTCGTGCGGTCATGCCATCTCATGGTGGCAGAACATTCCCGTCCTTAGTTACCTGGTGCTGCGCGGTCGCTGCGCGGCGTGCCGGGCGTCGATCGGGGTTCGTTACCCGGTGGTTGAGGTGGCCTGCGGGGTCATGGCGGCGTTAATTGCCGCGAAATTCGGCCTGTCGCTTGCCGGAGTCAGCGCTTTGCTGCTGTTTTTCTGGCTCATGCCTTTGGCGATCATCGATGCCGAGACAACCTGGCTGCCCAATAGCGGCACGCTGCCGCTTCTATGGGCCGGCCTGATCGTCAACCTGGCGGGAGTATGGACTTCGTTGCCGATGGCGGTCGCCGGGGCCATCGCCGGCTATCTTTTCCTTGCTGTGCCGGCCTGGACCATAGAGCGCCTGCGCGGCATTCCGCAGGCCATGGGGCGCGGTGACTTCGCGTTGATGGCAGCGCTGGGGGCATGGTTTGGCCTGGCTTCAATCCTTCCCGTAGCCGTGCTGGCCTGTGTCTCCGCGTTGATAATCGCCCTGCCGCTCCTGGCTTTGGGTAAGCGGGACATGCTGTCGCGCATCCCCTTTGGCCCGTACTTGGCGCTGGCAGGTGTTGCTTACGTGTTTTTCGGGCCGAGCCTGCGCGCTCTGGCCGGGATCGGCTGAACATGCGGCCCTTTGTCGTAGGCCTGACTGGCGGGATCGGCAGCGGCAAGTCAACCATCGGCGATGAGTTCGCACGGCTGGGCACCACAATCGTCGACGCTGATGCGATCGCCCATTCGCTGACCGCCCCGGGCGGGCGCGCAATCGCCGCAATCCGCGAAGCGTTCGGCGACGCGTTCATCGCGGCGGATGGTTCGATGGACCGCGCAGCGATGCGTGAGCGGGTGTTCGGGCGGCCAGAGGAACGCGCGCGGCTTGAGGCCGTATTGCACCCGTTGGTGCGGTCCGAGAGCGAGCGACAGGTGCGGGCCTGTGCGTCCGGGTACTGCATGCTGATGGTGCCGCTCCTGGTAGAAGCTGCCAGGCGTGACGCCGCCTGGCGGGACCGCTTCAATCGCATTCTTGTGGTCGATTGTCAGGAAGAAACCCAGATTGAGCGAGTCAAGCGCCGCAACGGTTTTGACGAGTCCGCAGTACGGCGCATCATGGCTGCACAGGCCAGCCGTGCGGAGCGGCTCGCGCACGCCGATGACGTGATTGACAATGACGGTCCGCGCAAGGACCTCGCTGCACAGGTTGCGGCACTGCACGCGGACTACCTGGCGCTCGCGGCGGGACGCCCAGCCTGACGCGCGCCTGGCTGCGAACCCCAGATTCCGATTGTCAAGCCGCGGCCCATGTTGCACAATCCCGAGCATTTCCGGCCCGGCGCTTGGAATCCGGTGATCACCTACGAGTACCCGCTGTCGGAACGAATCCGAACGCTATTGCGTCTGGAGGATTTGTTCGAGCGTATGCGGCATTTCCTGGCACGCAGTGACTCCCTTGATCATCACACTGCCCTGGCCGCCCTATTCGAAATCATCGACGTCGCCGGGCGGGCTGACCTGAAGTCGGACCTGATGCAGGAACTGGAGCGGCAGCGGCAGGTGTTGTCAACCTACCGAGGTTCGCCCGAGGTCGCCCAAACGGCGCTCGAACGTGTGCTTGGCGAAGCCGATGAGACCTATGTGGCACTGGCCGCCAATGCGACGCGAACCGGCCAGCACCTGCGCGAAAACGAATGGCTGATGGGCGTGAAGAGCCGGGTGAACATCCCGGGCGGCGCTTGTGAGTTTGACCTGCCTTCCTATCATTTTTGGCTCAATCGACCAGCCGAAGCGCGCTTGGCCGACATCAACGCCTGGCTCGCGCCGCTACTGCCGGTGCGCGATGGCATCGGAATCGTCCTGAAGCTCCTGCGCGATAGCGGCAAGCCGGCAGACCTGGTCGCCACGCAAGGCCAGTTTCAGCAGATGCTCTCCGGCCGGGTTGCCCAGCTGGTGCGGCTGCGCGTGGCCCGGGACCACGAATTCGTGCCCGAGATCAGCGCCAACAAGTACGCCCTTATGATTCGCTTCATGAGCATTGCAGCCGACAGCATCGGAGGCTGGGCAGCGCAGCGACCGCGCCAGGCGGAAGTGAATGTGCCCTTCGAGCTGACCTACTGCAACCTGTAAAGATGGGATCCGTTGTTGCCTGCCCGGTGTGCGCGGTTCCCGTTGCGTGGGGGCCGATGAGCCGGCATCGTCCCTTCTGTTCCGAGCGCTGCAGGTTGATTGACCTTGGTGCATGGGCCAATGAAGGCTACCGCGTCCCGGCCGCCGAAGACTTGGATCCTGCCGGTGACCCTGGACGCATGGAGCAATAGCTCCTCCGCCGCCTTACCGCCAGGCTGCGCGAAGCATCGCAATGCCGTGCGCCCCTTTGCTGCGCGCGATGTCAAGCTGTTCGCCTGAGACCCCGCCCAACGCAAAAACCGGGAGCGCCGAGTCCGCGATCAAGTTTGCCATGCGATCCCATCCCATTCCGGGCGAGTCGGGGTGCGACGGGGTTGGCAATACGGGACCGAGCACAGCGAAATCGCAGCCTGTTGCGGCGGCTCGCTCGAGTTCATGTGCATCATGGGTCGAGGCGCAGATCAACTCGAAATCCGGGCGTACTTTGATGCTTGAAAGCTGTGCCGCGCGCAGGTGGACTCCGTCGGCGCGGGCAGCAGCCGCGACGGCCATGTTGGCACTCACCAGTACCCGGGCACCGTGGTCGCGACAACGTGCAAGTACCTCGCCGGTAAGGCGCTCGAGCGCTTTTGAATCGAGGGTCGGCTCCCGCACGAGGACCATTCTTAGTCCTGAGCGGAGTGCGATTTCCAATCGGACTAGAAAAAGCGCTTCGCCCAGAATCGAGCAGCAGCTGATAGCGTAGCGGGTCGGCAGGCGCAGCGCGGCGAGGACAGGACCGTTGGCCGGCAACATCGGGCCGACTGATTCGCGGCCGACCTGCTGAAATTCGAAGCGCTGCCCGTCGAGTCCGCGTGGCGAGCCTGCCCAATCGGTGACACGGAAAAAACGGATGCGCACCGAGGCGTGTTCGTACTCGTGGCGTCGCACAATCCAAGGAAAGGCGTGGCGGACCTCGATGCCTAGCTCTTCGCGAATTTCGCGGACCAGCGCCGCGTGCTCACTTTCGCCGGGCTCGACTTTCCCTCCGGGGAACTCCCAATATCCGGCGTAAACCTTGCCGGCAGGACGTTGTGCGAGCAGGTAGCTACCGTCGACGCGCTCTAAGACCGCGGCCACGACGTGCGTGGTCGGGCGAGTCATGGCCGGCGGCCCTACCGGGATCCGCGCCTGAGTGCGCCGACCGCTGGAGACTTCTTGAGCTTCCCGGCACGATCACGCGCGAACTGCCATGCGACCCTGCCCGAACGGGAGCCGCGCTCAATGGTCCAGGTGAGTGCGTCGCCGCGAGCGGCAGCCACCTCGCTCGCGCTGAGCCCAAAGTGCGTCAGCCAATGATCGACAATAGCCAGGTATTCATCCTGGTCGAACGGGTAGAACGACAACCAGATGCCGAAGCGCTCTGACAGGGAAATCTTTTCCTCGGCTGACTCGCCGGGATGGATCTCCTCGCCAACATGCTTGTACTCCAGGTTCTCGTGCATGTACTCGGGCAGCAGGTGGCGACGATTGGAAGTCGCGTAGATGACGCTATTCTCGGACGAGGCGTTGACAGATCCATCCAAAGCGACCTTGAGCGCCTTGTAGCTGGCATCCCCGTCATCGAAGGACAGGTCGTCGCAAAAAATGATGAAGCGTTCCGGGCGAGATTCGATGAGGTCGGTGATTTCACCCAGGTCAACCAGTTCGGACTTGTCTACCTCGATCAGGCGCAGTCCGCGCGGGGCATATTGATTGAGCATCGCCTTGATCAGCGATGACTTGCCGGTGCCGCGCGCCCCGGTCAGGAGCACGTTGTTGGCCGGCAGACCCTCGACGAACTGGCGGGTGTTCTGTTCCATCACCTTGCGCTGGCGCTCGACTCCTTTCAGATTTGACAGGCGAATCTGCGAGAGGCGCGGCACCGGTTGAAGCCAGCCACGGCCGTTGATCTTGCGCCAGCGAAACGCTATCGCCGCATTCCAGTCGGTCTGCTTGGGCGCTGCCGGAAGCGCAGCCTCGACCCGGTCGAGAAACGTATGCGCACGGGCGATGAGTTGCGCCAAGTCGGTGTTCCCGACCCCTGTTTCAGCTGCGGTAGTCCGCGTTGATCGAGACATAGTCGTGTGAGAGGTCGCAGGTCCAGAGGGTTGCAGCGGCAGCGCCGCGATGAAGGCCGACCCTGACGGTGATCTCGTCTTGTCGCATGACGCGCTGCCCGTCTTCCTCGAGATACTGCGGGTGCCTTGCACCACCTGACGCAACCAGGACGTCGTCCAGATGCAATTCGATACGGCTTTGGTCGAGGTCGTCTATGCCGGCATAACCGACCGCGGCGAGAATGCGCCCGAGGTTCGGGTCCGAGGCGAAAAAAGCTGTCTTCACGAGCGGCGAGTGCGCGATCGCGTAGCCCACGCGCCGGCACTCGGCAATGTCCACGCCCCCTTCTACCGTTACCGTGATGAACTTGGTCGCGCCCTCGCCGTCGCGCACGATGGCTTGCGCCAGCTCGACCGCGAGGGACTTGAGGGCGGCCATGAACTCGCGTCCGGCCGGGGTGTTGATTCCGGTGATCGGTGAAGCGTTCGATCGCCCGGTCGCGACGACGATAAAGCTGTCGTTGGTCGAAGTGTCGCCGTCGACCGTGATGGCATTGAATGAGGCATCGGTTGCCTGGCGGCACATCGCGGTCAGCACATGCGGCGAAATGCGCGCGTCGGTGGCGACAAAGCCCAGCATGGTCGCCATGTCGGGCCGGATCATCCCGGCGCCCTTGGCGATGCCGGTCAAGACCACCCGTGCGCCATCGAGGACGATGCTGCGCGATGCCGCCTTGGGCTGCGTATCCGTGGTCATGATCGCCTGAGCCGCGTCGAGCCAGGAGGCGCTGCCCAGCGCTGCGACTGCGCGCGGCAGGCCTTCCAGCAATCGGCCCATCGGGAGCTGTTCCATGATGACCCCGGTGGAAAACGGCAGCACCTCGGAATCGCGGCAGCCTAGCGCCAGAGCGAGGGCGGCGCATGTCTTGCGTGCGTTGTCGAGCCCCAGCGCGCCAGTGCCGGCATTGGCGTTGCCGGTATTGACGACCAGAGCACGAATCGACCCGCCCGCGAGATGCTCGCGGCAAATCAGTACCGGGGCGGCGCAAAAGCGGTTGCGGGTGAATACCCCGGCGGCAGTGCTGCCCTCGGACAGGCGCATGACCAGCAGGTCGCGGCGGTCGCGCTTGCGGATTCCGGCCTCGACGACACCCAGGTCGACTCCGGAAACCTCAAGGAGTGCCGTGGCGTCAGGCGCTTTCAGGTTGACGGGCATCGAACGGTACCGCTAGTGATCAGGCAAGCTTGCCGTGGCATTGCTTGTATTTCTTGCCGGATCCGCAGGGGCAGGGGTCGTTGCGTCCGATCTTCTTCCCAAAGCGCTTGAATGGAGCCAGGGGCTCGGCAGGCTCGCGAGATTCCGCAGCGTCAATCTCGTGTTGCAGGCGCATGCGTGCCTCACGCTCTTCCGCTTCGCGGCGCGCCTGCGCCTCGGCCGCCTCAACTTCCTCTCGTGAGCGCACACGGACAGTCATGAGCGACTTGGTCACATCGTGCTTGACCGTTTCAAGGAAGCTCTGGAAAAGCTCAAAGGCCTCGCGCTTGTACTCCTGCTTGGGATTTTTCTGCGCATAACCTCGCAGGTGGATACCCTGGCGCAGGTGGTCCAGCGCGGACAAATGCTCACGCCAGTGATGATCGATTGACTGCAGCATGACCGAGCGCTCGAAGGGCGACCAGGTCTCGCGGCCCACAGTCTCGACCTTCGCTGCGTAAGCGCGCGTGGCGATTCCGGCGACGCGCGTAAGGATGTCCTCGTCGCCAAGATTCGGCTCGGCTTTGGCCCATTCGTGAGCGGGAGCATCCAGGCCCCAGTCATCCTTGAGCACCTTGGCCAGGCTTTCCAGGTCCCACTGCTCCTCGACGCTCTCGGCGGGGACATGGGTGCGAACCACCTGGGCAAAGACCGCAGCGCGCAGGCTATCGACCGTGGTGGAAACGTCTTCCGATTCGAGCAATTCGTTGCGTTGCTGGTAGACCACTTTGCGCTGGTCATTGGCGACATCGTCGTACTCGAGCAACTGCTTGCGCATGTCGAAATTGCGCGCCTCCACCTTGCGTTGAGCCGACTCGATGGAGCGCGTCACGATTCCGGCCTCGATCGCTTCGCCGTCCGGCATGTTGAGCCGATCCATGATCGCCTTGACGCGGTCGCCGGCGAAGATGCGCAACAGCGGATCCTCGAGTGACAGGTAAAAGCGCGATGACCCCGGATCTCCCTGGCGACCCGAGCGGCCACGCAACTGATTGTCGACGCGGCGTGATTCGTGGCGCTCGGTGCCGATGATATGCAGTCCGCCGGCAGCGATCACTTCATCATGCAAGGCCTGCCATTCGCTGCGCAATTTGTCCACGCGCAGACGGCGTTCGGTTTCGGACAGGTTGTCGGTGGCGTCGACCAAGTCGACCTGCTTCTCGACGTTGCCGCCGAGCACGATGTCGGTGCCGCGACCGGCCATGTTGGTGGCGATCGTGATCATCTTGGGACGGCCGGCTTGCGCGACGATCTCCGCTTCGCGCGCATGCTGTTTTGCGTTTAAGACCTGGTGCGGCAGCTTGTGCTTGTCGAGCATGCCTGAAAGCAGCTCGGAATTCTCGATTGAAGTCGTGCCGACCAGGACGGGCTGGCCGCGCTGGTAGCAGTCGGCGATGTCGGCAATGATGGCATTGTGCTTCTCGCGTGCGGTACGAAACACCTGGTCGAGCCGGTCCTTGCGCACCATCGGCCGGTGGGTCGGAATGATGACCGTCTCCAGACCGTAGATTTCCTGAAATTCGTAGGCTTCGGTGTCCGCGGTTCCGGTCATGCCCGCCAGCTTGGCGTACATGCGGAAGTAATTCTGGAATGTAATCGAGGCAAGAGTCTGATTCTCGGCCTGAATCGCGACGTTTTCCTTGGCTTCGATCGCCTGATGCAGGCCGTCAGACCAGCGGCGGCCGCTCATCAGGCGCCCGGTGAACTCGTCGACGATGATCACCTCACCGTCCTGCACCACGTAATGCTGGTCCTTGTGAAACAAATGCGCGGCACGCAAGGCGGCGTTCAGATGATGCATCAGACCGATGTTTTGCGGCTCATACAGGCTGCCGCCTTCGGCCAAGAGCCCCAGACGCGCGAGAATCTCCTCGGCGTGCTCGAAGCCCTTTTCCGCCAGGTGCACCTGGTGGGCCTTCTCGTCGACCCAAAAGTCGCCCGGCGGGTCGGGCTGATCGGTCTTCGGCTCGGAGGCCATGCGCGTAAGGAGCGGCGCCACCTCGTTCATGCGGTAATACAACTCGGTATGGTCGTCGGCCTGCCCGGAAATAATCAGCGGGGTGCGCGCTTCGTCGATCAGGATCGAGTCGACCTCATCGACGATCGCATAGGAGAGCGGACGCTGGCGGCGCCCGACCCTCTCATGTTCCAGGTTGTCACGCAGGTAATCGAAACCGAACTCGTTGTTTGTGCCGTAGGTGATGTCACAGGCGTAGGCGGCCTGCTTTTCTTCGGTGCTCGACTCCGACAGGTTGACGCCGACAGTCAGTCCCAGGGACTTGTACAGTTTGCCCATCCACTCGGCGTCGCGGCGGGCCAAATAGTCATTGACCGTAACGATGTGCACACCATGGCCGGCGAGCGCATTCAGATAGGCCGGCAGGGTGGCTACAAGAGTCTTGCCTTCGCCGGTTCGCATTTCAGCGATTTTCCCGGCGTGTAGCGCCATCCCGCCGACTAGCTGGACATCGAAGTGCCGCATTCCGAGACTGCGCTTGCCAGCTTCACGAACCACCGCGAAAGCCTCGGGCAGAATATCGCCCAAGGGGGTGCCGGCAGCAAGACGTTGCTTGAACTCCGCCGTCTTGGCGCGCAGTTCGTCAGTGGATAGTTTCTCCAGCCCGGCCTCGAGCGCGTTGATCGCTGCGACGTTGCGGAAGAACTGCTTGAGCAGCCGATCATTGCGACTGCCGAAAATCTTCTTGAGTAAACCCGAGACCATTGCGCTTTTGGAATGTGGCCGGCGAGGGCGGATGCTAGTGTCGCGGCCGTAGTTCCGGCAGCGGAGCGCGCGATTGCCGCAGTGTGCGATTCGCGCGAGCGAATTACCGCCCGGAGCAAAACCGCAATTTTACCATGCGGGGCCGGCAGCTCCCCATGGTCGACCCAACCTACTTCTGGGTGCCTTTGGCGGCAACAGCGGCCGGCTGACCGGCCTGGAGAAAGCGGGCCGGATTCTGCGGCACACCCTTGAATCGCACTTCAAAATGCAGGTGCGGACCGGTGGAGCGGCCGGTCGATCCTACCTCGGCAATCTTCTGGCCGCGTTTGATGAGTTCCCCGGCCTTGACGAGGACCGTCGAAGCGTGGGCATACCGGGTGACGATATCGCCGCCATGGTCAATCTCGATCATGTTGCCGAACGAATGATGCCATTCCGATGCGATGACGATTCCGCTGGCAGCAGCGAATACCGGGGTACCTGGGGGCGCGATGAAGTCAATGCCCTCGTGCATCGCCGATTGGCCCGTGATCGGGTCGATGCGAGTACCGAAGCCAGAGGCGTTGTACGCAGTGTTTACCGGCAGGGCAGTCGGCAGGCGGCTCGCCTTCAGTCGTGCGTGAAAGAGTTCGGCCTCAGCTAGATTGAGGCTTTCAGCACGCTTGTCCAGACTGCGCGACAGGCGTTGCAGCTCACCGTTCAACTCATCCAGGCTCAGGTCGCGCTCAGTCGACAACGCGCCGCCGCGCCCGGCTGCCGCTCCATTGCGCAACTCCGGTGCGCGAATGCCGGCCATGTCGGAGACGCGCTCGCCGAGCGCATCCAGGCGCATCAACTGCGCCTGCATCTCGCCGAGCTTGACGGCCATCGCCGAGAGGTTCTGGCGCAGATACTCGTCGGTCTTCTTGCGGTCTTCTTCCCGGACCGTGCTTAAGTGGGTCTTGACAAAGGGAATCTGCAGCTCGGCCGCGTACTTGAAGGTGAGGTAATAGAGAAATGTGACCCCGGCGGCCAGGGCAACCGTGCTCGCAACCACCATCATGGCGATGTGCCGCGCCCGTACCGTCAGCGAACGCGGAGTTGCCAGTCTGTGAGCAAAGACAATAATATGCATTCCATCTCCTCGTGCCGTCGGAAGATCAAGCTTCCCGTTGCTCCAGCACCTTGCCTAGAAGCGCACCGATCACGGCCATGGCCCGTGACTTTGTTGAACGCCATGACGCCTTGGCGCCACTTGCATTGCGTGCGTCCGGTCTCCTGCGGATGCGACGCTTGCTTCAGGAAACCTTGCCGCCTCCTCTCGCGCACGCCATCGAAGTGGCGAATCTGAGTCAGGGCGTGTTGCTGATCAGGGTTGCCAACGGCGCGGTCGCTGCGAAGCTACGCCAATTGGCGCCTCGACTGGTCGCCGCATGTTCCTCTAGCGGCGCGGAGGTTAGCGCAATCGAGGTACAGGTTCAAGGTCAAGGTAGGTCGGGATGACACAACCCCTCGGCCAAATTTACGACTAAAGCATTAGCATTCAATTACTTGTGTCGGTAAATTCAAGTCACATAAAGTAAGCGTGCGCTCACATATATGCCAGTCTTTCGAATGCGAGAATCCCGAAAAAGGCTACTCCAGTACCAGCGGTCGCAAGAAAGATGCGCGCTGCCAGGGTCCAATACTGCCGGCGTCCGGTCATGAGATAGAGGGCTACGCAAACGCAGATCGCCAATCCCGCCAGGAGAAACAGCCAGCGCGCGATGAGCATTGCTACCAGGCCGCGGCCAGCGCTACCGGGATTTGCAGTCGTGCGAAGTCAGGAGCATCCTCGGCGCGGTCGAAACTAACGAGCTCGATTGCGTCGGGGTCAGCTTGCAGTGCGCGCAGGAGTCGATTGTTCAGGGCGTGCCCCGACTTGTGGGCGATGTAGGCCCCGATAAGCGGTCGGCCGAGCAGGTAAAGATCGCCGACCGCATCAAGAATCTTGTGTTTTACGAATTCGTCTGCGTAGCGCAGTCCGTCGCTGTTCAACACGCGGAACTCGTCCATGACGATCGCATTGTCCAGGCTGCCACCCAATGCCAGCCCGCTTGAGCGCAGGGCTTCCACATCCTGCATGAAGCCGAAGGTGCGCGCCCGCGCTATACCCTTGGAGTAAGGAACTGCGCCCAGATCGACGGTTGCTGTCTGTCCGGTCTTGTCGACTGCAGGATGGTTGAAATCGATGCCAAAGGTGAGGCGAAAGCCCTCCAGCGGCTCAAGCCGGGCAAAGCGCCGATTGCTGCCCTCGCCGTCGGAGACTTCGACCTGTTTGCGTACGCGGGCAAACACGCGTGCGGCGTCCTGTTCGACCGTGCCGGCCGACTCGAGCAGGTAGACGAATGGTGCCGAGCTGCCATCGAGTATGGGCAGTTCCCCGGCGTCGACTTCCACCACCAGGTTGTCGATGCCCAGACCGGCAAGCGCAGACATCAGGTGTTCGACCGTCGAAACCCGTGTTGTCCCGTCCTCTGCGATCAGGCACGACGACATTCGGGTGTCGCCGACAGATTCGGGGCGTGCGGCAATCTCCACGCGGCCAGGAAGGTCGGCACGCACGAAGCGCACGCCGTGATCAGGAGGTGCAGGGCGCAGCACCAGTCGTACCTTGACGCCGGTGTGCAGTCCGACACCGGTGGTCGATACCGGACCCCGCAGGGTCCGCTGCCTCAGCATGGTCCGGTTCCAGCTGATCTCAGGCCTGCGCCAGCATGGTGTCGCCCCCGCTGACTTCGAACTTGCCAGGAGCTTCGCGGTTGAGGGACTTCACCACACCGTCGACCACCAGCATCGAATAGCGGTCGGAACGCACTCCCATGCCGCGCGCGGTCAGGTCGAGGGTCAGGCCCAGGGCGGCCGAATAGGCGCCGCTACCATCTGCCATCATGCGTACCTTGCCGGCGCTTTTCTGGTCGCGACCCCAGGCACCCATGACAAAGGCGTCGTTGACCGAAATGCACCAGATCTCGTCGACACCCTTGGCCTTCAGAGCGTCGTGGTTAGCGAGGTAGCTCGGTACGTGCTTGGCCGAGCATGTCGGGGTATACGCGCCGGGTAGGCCGAAGATGGCGATTTTCTTGCCCTTGACAAGATCCTCGACCTTGAAGGTATTTGGGCCAACGCTGCAGCCGTTGCCTTCGACTTCTATGAATTCGGAAAGCGTGCCGGCCGGCAGTTTGTCGCCTACTTTGATGGTCATTCCATTGCTCCTAGTCTAGGGTTGGTTCTGGTGCTGTGCGACCACGGGAACACTCGCTCCGGGCAGTCGCATCGCGCAAGCGCGGATGTTAACCGAACGTGGCGAGGGACCGCGGCGCGCGATTCGGCGCAACGTGCTGGCCTGGCCTCGAAAAGCATCTGACCGCAGCTCGGCGCTGCGGTTCCGCACAATTGACTGTGGATAGACATAAAATAGACGCTCCTGAGGAAGATTGCGGAACGCGCATGACGATTGTTGCGATGGGCCGGGAACTGGGTAGCCGCGGCAAAGTGGTCGCCGAAGGCGTGGCAAGCGCGCTCGACGCTGCCTTGATTCATTACGAAATCATCGATCATCTGGCCGACCGCAATCGTGTGCGCAAAAGCCATGTCGCGCGTTTTCTCGAGAATGCCGACCTGTCCAAGCCGCTGACCGCGGAAGACACACTGCCCACCATCCTGGCAGCGACTGAGATCCTTGATATTGCGTCGATTCCCGAGTCGGTGGTGTTGCGCGGTTGGGGAGGCGTAGGCCTGTTGCGTTCGGTCCCCCACGTGGTGCGTGTTCGTATCACCGCGCCACTTGAGGTGCGTGTGCGCAATCTTCTCGAGGCTTCCGGTTCCACCGATGACGCCAGGGTGAGGGAGGAGATCGCTCTCTTCGACGAGGCGCACTCCGCGGTCATGAAGCGCCACTTTGGTGTCGACTACAGCGATCCTGATCTCTACGACCTGGTGCTCGACACGGCGGAACTCGACCCGTCAGAGTGTGCCAAGTGCGTGGTCGATTTCAGCCTGGACAAACGCTTTGTCGAGACGCGTACCTCCCGCCTTACCCTGGTAAGCCTTACCACGGCGACGCACGTGCGCGCGCTGCTCAAACTGCATCCGCCGACTCGTGACGTGTCGATCGACGTGGTTGCGGCCGGCGATCAAGTCACGTTATCCGGCGAGGTCGCGAATGAAGATATCCGTACCCGCTGCGAGTTGGTCGCGCGCCGCGTGCCCGGCATCGGCAGTGTAAGCAATCAGTTGCGCATCGCCGCCTGAACCTTGCGGGCCGGTCTGCAGGACGGACGTTCGAGCGAGCGCCAGGGGGCGTTCAGCGCATTCCTGGGAGACCGCCGCCCATGAAGCGGCCCATGCCGCGCATCATTTTTGCCAGGCCGCCCTGCTTCATCTGTTTCATCATCGTGCGCATCTGCTCGAACTGCTTGAGCAGACGGTTGACCTCCTGCACCGGAACACCGGCACCTTTGGCGATGCGTTGCTTGCGTTTGGCCTTGATAAGGTCAGGGTGAATGCGCTCCTGCGGGGTCATGGAGTTGATGATGCCTTCCATGCGCTTGACTTCGCGTTCGGCACGGTCGAGGTCGGCCCCCTGCGCCGCCTGGGCGAACTGGGCCGGCAACTTGTCCATGAAGGTTGACAGACCGCCCATCTTGCGCATCTGTCCGATTTGCGACTTGAAGTCCTCTAGGTCGAAGCGCTCGCCGGTGCGCAACTTGTCTGCGACCTTCTTGGCCGCTTCCAGGTCGACCCCCCGGTGCGCTTCTTCGACCAGCGAAAGAATGTCGCCCATGCCGAGGATGCGGCCGGCCATACGTTCGGGGTGAAAGACTTCGAACCCGCCCAACTTCTCGCCAGTGCCGGCAAATTTGATCGGTGCTCCGGTGACGTGTCGCACCGAAAGCGCCGCACCGCCACGCGCATCTCCGTCGAGCTTGGTCAGGATGACACCGGTGAGCGGCAGCGCTTCGCCGAATGCCTTGGCGGTGTTCACTGCGTCCTGGCCCAGCATGGCGTCAACTACGAACAACGTTTCGATCGGATCGAGGGCCGCGTGCAAGGCTCGGATCTCCTCCATCATCGCGGTGTCCACGCCGAGGCGGCCTGCCGTATCGACGATCAGGACATCGTGAAACTGTGTCCGCGCCCGGTTCAGCGCCGCCGTGGCAATGTCGACCGGTTTCTGGCCCGAGGACGCTGGAAAGAACTCGACTCCGGCTTGTGCGCTGACGGTTTCCAACTGCTTGATCGCGGCCGGACGATAGACGTCGGTCGACACGGTGAGTACCTTCTTGCGGTGTTGTTCGCGGATCAGCTTGGCCAACTTCCCGGCCGATGTGGTCTTGCCGGCGCCTTGCAGCCCGGCCAGCAGGATCACGGCAGGCGGCTTGGTCGCGAAATCGAGTTCGCGCGCGGCATCGCCCATGATCGCGGCCAGTTCGCGATTCACCACGCCGACCAGGGCTTGTCCAGGGGTGAGGCTGCCGACCACTTCCGTCCCGGCCGCCTTTTCCTTGATGCGCGTGATCAGATCGCGCACGACCGGAAGCGCAACATCAGCCTCCAACAAGGCCATGCGAACCTCGCGCAGCATCTCGGCCATGTTGGCCTCGGTGAGGCGGGCCTCGCCGCGTAGCGTCTTGACCACCCGGGATAACCGGGACGTGAGATTCTCGAGCATCGGCGCCGCCGCGCTGAGCGGCATGAACTACAATTCCTTGGGTGCAGAAGATTCTACTCCACGCTGGTGTCGCCGCTCTTTACGCGGGGCTCGCGTTGCACTTCTGGCGCACTCGCTGGGGCGTCGCGGCGCGCGAAACGAAGGTCCGGCAGTCCGGGTGGCGGGCGTGGGAACGCGGCGCCTTGGCCTGCGGAGTGCTGGCCCACTGCGGATTGCTTGTCCATGCGATTCTGGACGTTGGGGGGTTTCGCTTCGGATTCGCCCATGCGTTGTCGGCGATGGCCTTGCTCGCACTTGTCTTCTACGGCATCGAGAGCCTGTTTCACACCATCGAAGGAGTGCCGGCGCTGGTGCTGCCGCCTTCAGCGGCGTGCGTGTTGCTGCCGGCGTTCTTCCCGGGTGCAGTCACGACTGCCCGAGCAACCGAACCAGCTTTCGTCGCGCATGTCGTCATTGCCATGGCGGCATATGCTTTCATCGCCATCGCCGCCGTACACGCGATTCTCATGCTGGTGATCGAGCGGCGGCTGCAGCGGCCGGCGCGTTCGCCTGCTCCGGTGGGGTTGCCGCCGCTTTTGACGATGGAGAACCTGCTCTTTCGCATTCTCGCCGCCGGCTTTGCCCTGTTGACCCTCACGCTGGTCAGTGGGGTGGTGTTTTCCGAGGAAATATTTGGCCGCCCATTGCGCCTTGACCACAAGACGGTCTTCAGCTTGCTTGCGTGGCTGATTTTCGCGGTCTTGTTGCTCGGGCGACGCGCATATGGGTGGCGTGGACGTGCCGCCCTCAATGGGACGTTCGCCGGATTCGCCATGCTGTTTCTGGCCTATATCGGTAGCCGCTTCGTCCTCGAAGTGGTGCTCGGCCGGGCCTGATACCCGCCTGCGCGACGGGATATGACCAAACTGGCACTCATCGTCATCGCCATTG
The DNA here is from genome assembly GCA_046160545.1 of Burkholderiales bacterium. Taxonomy (GTDB): domain Bacteria; phylum Pseudomonadota; class Gammaproteobacteria; order Burkholderiales; family JAEUOS01; genus JAEUOS01. The sequence continues at coordinate 19,867 of JBJXGS010000093.1, read as the reverse complement.
TGGCGTTTGTGCTGTGGCTGCGCTTTTCCGCGCGGCGCAAGCGCGAAGAGACTGTAGTGCCGCCGGTAGTGCGGGATGAAGGTGCCATGATCGCCTGCGCGCATTGTGGCGTCCTGTTTCCGGGGGTGGATGCAGTTACGGATGCCGGCGGACGGCAATTTTGCAGTTTGTCGCATCGCGACTTGCGGCACGACTCGGAATGACCGCGCTCGCCTTGTCGTTTCGCCTTGGCCCGTTTGAATCGGCTGCGGTTGCGGAGGAGTATTGGCGCTCGCTTTCCTATTTCAACCTCTCGCGCCTGGTCGTCGCGGGCGCTCTCCTGTTCGCAATCGTCGCTTACGGCGATGCGCGGGTGTTCGGCGCATCCGATCCGGTCCTTTTTTACCGGGTATGTCTGGCTTATCTGTTCCTGGCAGCGGTGTTCTGGTGGGTGCTAAAGCGCATCCGTACGGTTTTTTCCGTCCACCTTGCGTTGCAGGCGGTTACCGATATCGCGGTGATCACGCTACTGGTGCATGCGAGTGGAGGAATCCGCTCGGGGCTCGGCATCCTCTACCTCATGCCTCTGGCGGCGGCAGCGTCTGTCACCGGCGGCAGGATGTCGCTGTTTTATGCTTCTCTTGCGACCTTTGGTCTCTTCGCCGAGAACACCTACTGGGTGTTGCAATACGACATCGGGGTCTCGGATTATTTCCAGACTGGCCTCTTGGCTGCAGGTTGCTTCGCGGTGGCGATTGTTACCAACCGGCTCGCCAAGCGGCTTATAGCCAACGAGGCGCTGGTTCGGCAGCGTTCCGCCGATTTGCGCGGCCAGATGGAGATCAATCGGCTGGTGATCCGCGACATGCCATCCGGCGTGTTGGTGGTCGATGCGGACGGTATCGTGCGTCTCGCCAATCCCGAGGCGGAGCGCCTGCTCGGGCGTGATCGCGCTGCCGGCTTGGCGCTGGTTTCGCTCGCTCCGGCTTTGGACGCGATCGGCCGCCGCTGGCGTTCGCAGCATGGCTCGGGGCGACTGCAAGTGGACGTGGACGGTCGTCGGGTTTACGTCAGACTCGTCGACGCCGCGCGCAGCGCAGGCGGCGAAATAGTGATGTTTCTTGAAGACGCCGCCAAGCTGCGTGAACAGGCGCAGCAGGTGAAGCTCGCGGCACTGGGCAGGCTTACTGCGAACATTGCCCACGAAATACGCAATCCGCTTTCAGCCATCGGTCACGCCGCGGAACTTCTTGGTGAGGAAGGACGGTCCAATCCGCAGCTCAGTCGGCTTACCCGCATCATCGGCGAGAACACTGCCCGCCTGGACCGTATCGTCCAGGAGGTCCTGCAGCTCAACCGGCGCGATCGGGCGAGCGTCGAGGATGTGCCCATGCAGAGTTTTCTGCGCTCAGTGGTCGAGCAGATCAGCCAGGCGGAGCGCGTCCCTCCCGAGGCCTTTCGCATCAACTTGCCGCCGGCTTGCGTCGCTGTCTTCGATCGCCAGCACCTTAATCGTATCCTCTGGAACCTGATCAACAATGCGTGGCGACATTCGCGCCGGCAAGCCGGATCGATCTGGATCGACCTGACCTCGCGTCATGAACGGAGCATCGAGCTGCACGTCGTCGACGACGGTGAAGGAATCGATCCCGAACTTGTGCCTCAGCTCTTTGAGCCTTTTTTCACCACCTCTTCTCGTGGCATCGGCCTCGGGCTCTACATCGCGCGCGAACTCGCTGAAGCCAACAGCGCATCCCTCGAGTTTGTCCCGGCTGCTGAGCGCGATCCCGATTTGCGAGAGCGCGCTGGAGCCGGCGGCGCTGATTTTCGACTGATCATGGAAGGTCATGGCTAGCACACAACCTGCACAACGCACAGCCGACGGCCCGCGCCGACGTACGCCGCGCATTCTCGTGGTCGACGACGAGGCCGATATCCGCGAACTCCTCGAATTGACTTTGGTGCGCATGGGCTTGACGGTCGATCTGGCCCCAGGCGTTGAAGCCGCCAAGGTACTGATAGCCGAGCACTCGTATGACCTGTGCCTGACCGACATGCGCATGACCGACGGCAATGGCCTGGACCTGGTTCGCCATGTGGCCCAGAACTGCAAGGACTTGCCGATAGCGGTCATCACCGCGCACGGCACGGCCGACAACGCCGTGGCGGCGCTCAAGGCTGGGGCTTTCGACTATTTGTCCAAGCCGGTCGGCCTGGATCAGCTGCGAACACTTGTCAAGTCCGCGATCGATGTGCCGGCCACCAAGCTTTCGCCGGAATCGGGGCGCGGGCTGATCGGAAACTCGAGCGCGCTGGTCGAGACGCGCGATTTGATCGGTCGGGTCGCGCGCAGTTTCGCTCCGGTGCACATCTGCGGCGAGTCCGGCACCGGCAAGGAATTGGCTGCACGGTTACTGCACGAGCAATCCCTTCGCTCCGGCGCCTTTGTGGCGGTCAACTGCGGGGCGATTCCAGAGAATCTCATGGAAAGCGAGTTCTTTGGCTATCGCAAGGGGGCATTCACTGGCGCGGGTGAGGACCGCGACGGCTTTTTTCAGGCAGCAACCAACGGGACATTGTTTCTGGACGAGGTTGCAGAATTGCCGTTGGCCATGCAGGTCAAGCTTTTGCGTGCGATTCAGGAAAAGCAGGTGCGGCGGGTCGGCGCTACCGCTGAAGAGCGAATCGATGCACGTATTGTGAGCGCCACCCACCAGAATCTGGCCGCATTGACCGCAGCCGGGAAATTTCGCCAGGACCTCCTGTATCGACTCAACGTGATCGAGATCCGCACTCCGTCGCTGCGTGAATGTCGTGAGGACATCGCCGACATCGCGCGCGCTTTCATTGCCCGCGCGGCACTCAATGGTAACCCGGACCTGCGCGTTGCCGATGCGGCCATAGCCGCACTCGAGAGGTACGACTTTCCGGGTAATGTCCGAGAACTCGAGAACATTCTCGAGCGCGCCATCGCGCTCGCGCGCGACGACGAGATTGTCGCAGAGGACTTACGCCTGATCCCGGCTCTGTCAGAGGACACACCCCGCGTCGCCGGGGGCGGTGATACCGGTGGCCTGCCGCTACCGGATTACCTGGATTGCGTCGAGCGCGAGGCAATCCAGGCCGCCCTCCGTGAAGCCGGCGACAATCGTACCGCGGCCGCCCGCTTGCTTGGCGTGACCTTCCGCTCGTTGCGCTATCGATTGCAAAGGCTGGGGATTGACTGAGCCGCCACGCGCCTCGCGCGCAAGCGTTGCCATCCAGAGCACCGGGTGGCATCCTTGGGCGCGCCGCATCGCTTCACCGAATCACGACCAGCGGCCGGCCGGTGCCGAGATTGAACTGGTTGTAGTGCACGGCATCAGCCTGCCGCCCGGGCAGTTTGGCGGTCCATTCGTCGAACAGCTCTTCACCAACCGCCTCGATCCGACCGCGCACCCCTATTTTGCCCAGCTCGCGGACCTGCGCGTCTCCGCGCATTTCTTTATACCGCGCGACGGTGCGCTCAGACAGTTCGTGTCCTGCAGTGATCGCGCCTGGCATGCCGGACGCTCAAGTTGGCGCGGGCGCGAGGCCTGCAACGACTTTTCGATCGGTGTCGAACTCGAGGGAACCGACCAACGCGCCTACACCGCGCGGCAATATGGGCGCCTGGCGACCCTGCTGCGCGACCTTGCAGGCGCCTACCCAAGACTGCGTTCGATTGCCGGTCACGAGCATGTGGCGCCAGGCCGCAAGACCGATCCGGGGCCGGTATTCGACTGGTCGCGGACAGCGCGCATGTCTGGCTTTGCGTCGCCGCAACGAAATTGACACAAAGTCTTGCGCGTCCCGAATTCCTATACTAGACTTGGGTTTACCGCGAGTACCTCATACAACATATAGTGTATGTGCGGGGTGGCGTCGCTCCGCGATTCAGCCCGAAAGCGAAGCCAGGGGGGGCTGTGGGTTCGAGGAGAGCACGAGGCGCAATCAGCGTTCTATCCGGCCGATCACGGGGATGGAGTATTGGCAGGGCTGATCCCGCTTCGACAACAACATCAGGAGACTGACAATGCAGGTAGTGCAAGACGTCGAAGCGGCGCGCGCGCCAGCCCCAACAATGCCCGTCGAGAGCACTGCTCGCGGGCATGCGGAGGGGACGCAATACCGCGTGATACGCCGCAATGGCGCTGTGGTTTCTTTCGAGCCATCCAAGGTCACCATTGCGATGACCAAGGCCTTTCTTGCCGTGAGCGGCGGGCAGGGTGCCGCGTCTGCGCGAATCCGCGAGGTCGTCGCAGGTCTGACCGATGCGGTCGTCGGAGCATTGATGCGCCGACAACCGGCCGGTGGCACTTTTCACATAGAAGATATCCAGGACCAGGTCGAGCTGTCCTTGATGCGCTCGGGCGAACACGAGGTGGCCCGCGCCTATGTGCTGTACCGGGAAAAACGTGCCGAAGAGCGGGCGCGGGCCAAGGAGCAGGCCAGCCCGCAGGGAACCGCCGACCTTTCGATTACCGATGACGCGGGACGCAAGGCGCCCCTCGACCAGGCTCGTCTGCAGGGCTTGATAGAGGCTGCATGTGCCGGGCTTTCGGGTGTCAGCGCGACCCCGATCCTCGAATCGACGATCAAGAATCTCTACGATGGCGTACCGGCCGCGGAGGTGCGCAAGGGCCTGATTCTTTCCGCCCGTACCTTGATCGAGTCGGATCCGTCCTACGGATATGTAACCGCGCGTCTGTTGCTGCACGACATCCGCCATGAAGTGCTGGGCGAAGAATTGACGCAGGCCGAAATGGAGTCCAGGTATGCAATCTACTTCGGGCAGTTCATCAAGCGCGGCATAGCCGCGGAGTTGCTGGATGAGCGTCTGGGACACTTCGACCTGAAGCGTCTGGGCAAGGCGTTGGTGGGTTCGCGCGACAGCCAGTTCGAGTATCTCGGGCTACAGACCCTCTACGATCGCTACTTCCTGCATGAGGACGAGCGGCGCATCGAGTTGCCGCAGGCCTTCTTCATGCGCGTCGCGATGGGCCTGTCGCTCAACGAGATCGACCGCGAAGCGCGGGCCATCGAGTTCTATGAAGTCCTGTCGCGCTTCGATTTCATGTCGTCCACCCCGACGTTGTTCAACTCCGGTACCTTGCGTTCGCAGCTATCGTCCTGCTATCTGACCACGGTTGCCGATGACCTTGATGGCATTTACGAGGCGATCAAGGAAAACGCGCTCCTGTCGAAGTTCGCGGGCGGTCTGGGTAACGACTGGACGCCGGTCAGGGCGCTCGGCAGTTATATCAAGGGCACCAATGGGAAGTCGCAGGGCGTGGTGCCCTTCCTCAAGGTGGTCAACGACACCGCAGTGGCTGTCAACCAGGGCGGCAAGCGCAAAGGCGCGGTCTGCGCTTACCTCGAAACCTGGCACCTGGACATCGAAGAGTTCCTGGAGTTGCGCAAAAACACAGGCGACGACCGGCGCCGCACCCACGACATGAACACGGCGAACTGGATTCCCGACCTGTTCATGAAACGGGTCATGGAGAACGGTGAGTGGACACTGTTCTCACCGTCCGATGCGATCGACCTGCACGACAAGTTCGGGCGTGAGTTCGAGCGCGCCTATTTGGGTTACGAGGCACGCGCTGCCGCGGGCGAACTCAAGCTCTTCAAGAAGGTCGCTGCAGTGGCGTTGTGGCGCAAGATGCTGTCGATGCTGTTCGAGACCGGGCATCCCTGGTTTACCTGGAAGGACGCCTGCAACATCCGCTCGCCGCAGTCGCATGTCGGCGTGGTGCATTCGTCGAACCTGTGCACTGAGATCACCTTAAACACCAACGCCGACGAGATCGCGGTCTGCAACCTGGGCTCGGTCAATATGCGTGCCCACCTGAAGGACGGGCGCATTGACCACGACAAGCTCAAGCGCACCATTTCGACGGCGATGCGCATGCTCGACAACGTCATCGACATCAATTACTACGCGGTCGGCAAGGCGCGCAATTCGAACCAGAAGCACCGTCCGGTGGGTCTGGGGATCATGGCATTTCAGGACTGTCTGCACGAATTGCGGATTCCCTATGCATCGCACGAGGCGGTCGAGTTTGCCGACGAGTCGATGGAAGCGGTCTGTTACCAGGCGTACTGGGCGTCCACCGAATTGGCAGCTGAACGCGGGCGCTACAGTTCCTTCAAGGGATCGCTTTGGGATCGTGACATTCTTCCGCAGGACACTATCCGCCTGCTGCGCGAGGCGCGCGGTGGCTACGTCGATGTGGATGAGTCAACCAAGCTTGACTGGAACGCGCTGCGCGAACGCATTCGCAAGCATGGCATGCGCAACTCGAACTGCGTTGCAATTGCGCCGACCGCGACGATTTCCAACATCATCGGCGTGTCTGCCTGTATCGAACCTACATTTCAGAATTTGTTCGTCAAGTCCAATCTTTCCGGCGAATTCACCGTGGTCAATGAGTATCTTGTGCGCGACTTGAAGCGGCTGGGCTTGTGGGACAGTGTCATGATCGCCGACCTCAAGTACTTCGACGGGTCGTTGGCCAAAATCGATCGTGTGCCGCCGGAGATCCGTGCGCTTTACGCGACTGCCTTTGAGGTGGAGCCCACCTGGGTCGTCGAGGCGGCGGCGCGCCGCCAGAAGTGGATCGACCAGGCGCAGTCCCTGAACATCTACATGGCTGGCGCGTCGGGCAAAAGGCTAGACGACACCTACAAGCTCGCCTGGCTGCGCGGACTCAAGACGACTTATTACCTGCGCACGCTGGGCGCCACCAACGCCGAGAAATCCACGGTCAAGGCCGGTCAGTTGAATGCGGTGTCGGCCCATGGTACCAACGGATCCGGAATGGATGGTGCCGCTGCGGTCGGAATGGATACAGCTGAGGTGGTTGGTGCAGCCTGCATGCTGCGCCCCGGCGACCCCGGGTTCGCCGACTGCGAGGCTTGCCAGTAGTTCGGCAAGCCTCGCAGCAAAAAAAACGAGAACAGGAGAGTCTGCATGTTGAGTTTTGAAGATGATGCGCCGCCGAGCATGCGTCCAGGTCTGCAAAGTGCGACGCTCGGGTTGCAGGCTGTCGCGCCGGCTGCGTTGCGCAGCATGGCGCCGCCACTTGCAGGCATGCCGTTGGTGGGTCGGGTAGCCGCGGAGAGTCCAGCGCCGGCCAACCGGCGCGTCAACGTTGCCGACAAGCGCATCATCAACGGACAAACCGACGTCAATCAGCTGGTGCCCTTCAAGTACAAATGGGCATGGCAGAAGTACCTGGATTCCTGCGCCAATCACTGGATGCCGCAGGAAATCAACATGAATCGCGACATCGCGCTGTGGCGCGATCCCAAGGGCTTGACCGAGGATGAGCGCCGCATCATCAAGCGCAATCTGGGGTTTTTTGTCACCGCCGACAGCTTGGCCGCCAACAATATCGTTTTGGGCACCTACCGCCACATCACCGCCCCCGAATGTCGCCAGTATCTCCTGCGTCAGGCATTCGAGGAGGCAATCCACACGCACGCCTACCAGTACATCGTCGAGTCACTGGGGCTGGAAGAGGCGGAAATCTTCAACGCGTACCACGAGGTCGGATCGATTCGGGCCAAGGATGAATTCCTTATCCCCTTTATCGAGACATTGACCGATCCCCATTTCCAGACCGGCACCGACGCGTCCGATCAGAAGCTCCTGAAGGGCCTGATTGTCTTCTCGTGCCTCATGGAAGGTCTCTTCTTTTATGTCGGATTCACGCAGATCCTCGCGATGGGCCGGCAGAACAAGATGACCGGTTCGGCCGAGCAGTATCAGTACATCCTGCGCGACGAGTCGATGCACTGCAATTTCGGCATCGACCTGGTCAATCAGTTGAAGATGGAGAATCCGCATCTTTGGACGCCTCAGTTTCGCGAGGAAATCCGCAGCCTGTTTCACGAGGCGGTCGAACTGGAGTATCGCTACGCTGAAGATACGATGCCGCGTGGTGTCCTGGGACTCAATGCGCCCATGTTCAAAGGCTACTTGCGCTACATCGCAAACCGACGCTGCCATCAGATAGGTATTGACCCGCTGTTCGCGAACGAAGAAAATCCGTTTCCGTGGATGAGCGAGATGATCGATCTGAAGAAGGAGCGCAATTTCTTCGAGACGCGTGTCATTGAGTACCAGACCGGAGGTGCGCTGGTCTGGGAGTGAGAACGACAATCCGCAGATTTTTTCGCGCATGACAAGAACTACTGAATGGATTTTTTGAACGAATCGTTTTTTGATGGGGAAATAGGGCGAGCGCCAATCGGCGTGCCGGGGGAGAGTGTCCCTTGCGCACCGGTGGTGAGGCGTGATTTTCCGCATCTCCTCCAAGAAAAACGCCGGGCGTCGAACGCACCGGCGTTTTTTTTGTGGGCGTGGGATTCGCGGTCTGCGCCGGTTGGTCGGCGCAACGCGTGCGGGATTCATTAGCGCAAGAAGTTGTCATCGCTTGCGCCGATGAATAATCCGGGCCTGTAAGGACGGGTTTTCCAAGTAGTTTCACTTGACTCTCACAGAAGGAGCAACACCATGGCAACTGCCAAAAAAGCAGCGAAGAAGCCCGCGGCCAAAAAGCCCGCGGTGAAAAAAGCGGCCAAGAAGCCGGCCGCCAAGAAGCCGGCCGCCAAGAAGGCTGCCAAGAAGCCGGCCAAGAAGGCTGCGAAGAAAGCAGCCAAGAAGCCTGCGAAGAAAGCCGCCAAGAAGCCGGCCAAGAAAAAAGCGGCGAAGAAAGCCGCCAAGAAGCCGGCCAAGAAAAAAGCGGCCAAGAAGGCCGCCAAGAAGCCGGCCAAGAAAAAAGCTTCGAAAGCAAAGCCTGCCGCAAAGCCTGCGGCGGCGGCCAAGCCCTCCACGGCAGCGGCACCGGGCGCACGCCCGGCGCTCAATCCTGCCGCGGCGTGGCCCTTCCCGACGGGAAGCCGCCCCTAGGCTTTGCGCATCAGCCGGCCGCGTGGATTGCGGCCGGCACCTTCTACAATCCGCAGTTCCGGCTTAGCCGGCGCTGCGGATTTTTTCTTGTGCCCGAGCCTGTGGGCCACTTTTTCTGGGGTAGTCCATGGAGGCGTGTTGATAGACGACGTAGTCTGGATCGTTCTGCGAGCGATCTATTGGGTGCTGATGCCCGCGGTGCTGTTGCGCTTATACATGCAGGCGCGCCGCATTCCGATGCGCAATGCGGTCGGCAGATTCGTATTCACGGTGACAGACTGGATCGTCGTACCACTGCGGCGCGTTCTGCCCGGGCTGCGCGGGTTCGATTGGGCGAGCTTATTGGCCGCGCTACTCATTGAACTGGCGCAACGCCTGCTTTTCGACCTTTTGACCGGCCGGATGGCGATCTTCAAGGGCGCCATGCTGCCTTGGCTTATGTCTTCCGGATTTGGTTTCCTGTCGGCGATCGTCGTTGTGGCGATGGTCTGCGTGATCGCCTATGCGGTTATTTCATGGGTGCGCACGGATTCCGAGATCGGCGACGTGCTCGAAGCACTTGTCAATCCGCTGCTGCGCCCGCTGCGGAGGCGCATGCCGATGGTGGGAGGGTTTGACCTTTCCCCGCTGGTCCTGATCGTGGCCCTGCAGGTGCTCTCGGTGATTCTTGATCACTCCCAGGCAACTGTCGCGGCGACGCTTTTCCCGCGTCGCTAGGCTAGCCGCTAGCGCGTCACGCGGGTCACGCCGCCGCCGGATACCAGTCGAACGCGCTCGCCGGGCCGAAAAGTATCGTCGGCTTCCTGTGTGATCGCGCGCAATTCGCCGTTGTCCAGCTTGACGGTGATTTCCAGTCCTGCCTTGCGGGTAAACGAGCCTTCGGCTGCCTGGCCGGCCAGGCCCCCGGCCACGGCGCCCAGCACCGCACCGATGGTCGCTCCACGGCCGCCACCGACGCTGCTGCCTGCGATACCCCCCACCACGCCGCCCGCAGCCGCTCCGACCCCTGTACGCTGCGGTTCAATGGTGACATTACGAACGCTTTCGACGATGGCCATACGCACCGTTTGTTCACGTTGGGCTTGTCCCGGCGTGTACACGCCGCCGGAACTCGACCCGGTGGCGCATCCGGTGATCAACAGTGCGCCAGCCACAAGGGTGATCGCGGCTGCAGGTCGGTAGGCATGGGCTGCGAACAGGTGGGTCATGGGAAAAGCTCCAAAGCTATGAATCACCAGAGGGAAAATCCAAAGTGCCGTGCGTACTCTTTACCGATGCGTGCGCGGTCTCCGGTATGGTTCTGCGCGCCGCGGCTGGCGATCTTGAGGCTGCCCATCAAGCTCGCCAGCCGCCCGGTTTCTTCCCATTCAAGCCTGTTGCTGATTCCATACAGCAATCCTGCGCGATAGGCATCGCCACAGCCGGTCGGGTCAACCAGGGCTTCCGGCTTAACGCTTGGGATGTCAAGGCGTTGACCTTGGGCAAATATGGTCGAGCCTTCGCCTCCCCTTGTGACCACGAAACCCTCGACGAGTTTCGCCAATTCTTCGACTTTCGCGCCCGTTTTTTCTTCCATCAGTCGGGCTTCGTAGTCGTTGACTGCGACGTAGCTCGCAAGTCCGATCAATTCCCGCAATTCGTCGCCGTTGAACATCGGCAATCCTTGGCCCGGGTCGAACACGAAGGGAATACCTGCTGCGGAAAATTCGCGCGCATGCGCGACCATGCCATCGCGTCCGTCGGGTGCGACAATGCCCAGCCCGATGTCATCGGCATCACCGACATGATTCACATGCGAGGCGGACATGGCACCCGGATGAAAGGCCGTGATCTGGTTGTCGTCGAGATCGGTGGTGATAAAGGCCTGTGCGGTGAAGCTGCCCGGGACAACGGCCAGGTGGCGCGAGTTCAGGCCGGCAGACTTCAGTCTTTCAAAATAGGCGTCAGAGTCTTCCCCGACCGAGGCCATGATCAGGGGCTCGTCGTGCGGCCCCGAAGAAAGCATTTTCAGGTTATGGGCGATGTTGCCGGCGCAGCCGCCATACTCGCGCCGCATTTCGGGAACCAGGAACGCCACGTTCAGGATGTGGGTCTGGTCCGGCAAGATGTGCTCCTTGAAGCGTCCCTGAAAGACCATGATGTTGTCGTAGGCCATCGAACCGCAAATTAAAACCGGCATGTGTCTCGTCTCCAATGGCGCCAAGCGATGGCCTGGCGTCCGCAGGCAACGATTCTAGCGACTCGCCTGTCCCGTACCTTCAGGGGTAGAACGCGTACAGGCGATAGCCGCTGGCACGCACCTGCAAGGCGTCGATCCAGACCTTGACGGTAACTTCCGAGCCGGCATCAATGCTCCGGATGCCGGGACCGTAGTCGGTGGGTGCGAGAACCTTGCGCACCAGTGCCGCTTCCTGTGCATCGGTGAGCGCGAGTTCGAGATGGGGGGCAGGCTGCGGATAAGCAGCGCGATTGCGGACGATTGCTGTCAACGCCAGAAGGTTGCGCTTCGCAGGGTCGGCTTGCAGGTCGGATGACTCGATGCTGATCGATTGCGCATCCAGCGGCACATCGACACGGCAACCCAGCGTTGCGCAGGCTGCTTCCAGTAGCACACGAGATTCTGGAAATTGTGCCGCTATGCGGTCCTTGTGGAACCAGGTCCCCTGCGCTGCCAGGCCGACGACGGCCAGGCCACAGCCGACCAAGGCAATCCAGGAGCGGTTCGGTCGCGGCTCAGAGAGCAAGGATAGAGACGGAGAGGGCCCGGCCTGCCTTGGAACCTGCTCAACCGGTTGCGCGGCGACATGTCGTGACCCGGCTTGCGCGGGCATTGCATCGAGGGCGGCGGCCAATGCAATGCCGGACTCGCCAGGCTGAGCGATGCGCGAGGCTGGCGGGTCCTCGAAGAGGTCATAGGATTGGACTGGCGCCGCCGATACCGCGTCGCTCTCTTCTGGCCGGACCACGAGGTGATCCAGCGCGCTGAACACCTGGGAGCAACTGCCGCAGCGCACCCGCCCATGCCGGGAAACGAGCTGGTCGGTGCTGAGGCGAAAGACGGTGGAGCAGGCCGGGCAGCGCGTCAGCATGTCATGTAGAGCCGGGCGACCTAGAGTCGAGCAAGCATCCGTGGTGCAGTCCGGGGCTCAGGGTTTGCATCCATGCAGGCACACCCAGCCGTCGGAGCGGCCGAATACCGATAGTGCCATCCAGGGTGCGTAGCGTGCCATGAGTTCCTCAGCCTGCGCGTCGAGAATACCAGACAGCACCAGTCGGCCACCATCCTTGACGTGTCCCGCAAGCGCGGGGGCCAGGACTCGCAGCGGGTTGGCGAGGATGTTGGCCACCACCACTGCACATGTGAGGTCAAGCGAAGCACTGCTGTCGCGCACATCGACGGCACAGCGGTTGGCTGCCACGTTGTCGCGGGCAGCCGCTACGGCTTGGGCGTCGATGTCGACGGCATAGACCGGGCTAGCGCCCAGCTGCGCTGCGGCAATCGCCAGAATTCCCGATCCGCAGCCATAGTCAAGCAGCGATTCACCGGGTGTCAGATGCGCGTCTAGCCACTCGAGGCAAAGGCGGGTGGTCGGATGGCTGCCAGTGCCAAAGGCGAGGCCGGGGTCGACCCGTACAGCCAGTGCCGGCGGGTCGGGCGGATCGTGCCAGGTAGGCACGATCCACAGGCGCTGCGAAACCTGGATCGGGTCGAATTGCGACTGAGTTTCACGCACCCAATCGCGTGCCGTGACGCCGTGCGTCCGATAGGCAGGCACCGAAGCGATACCGCAGATCTGCGCTGCGCGCGCGACAACAGATGCTGGGTCCTGCAGTACATCGATGAGCGCGGTGACACGATTGCGCGGCCACGCCGCTGCTGGGGCCAGTCCAGGCTCGCCGAAAATCGCAGCTTCGGCTGCGCTGCCGGCGTCAGCATCCTCGATGGTTGCCGACATGGCGCCGGCTTCCATGAGCGCGTCACTCCAGGCCTCGGCATCGGCCTGGTTGCACTCAAACCGCACTTCAAGCCACGCCGGGGCCTGAGCCTGGGTTGGCTGGCCCGGCTCAGGCATTCTTGAGTGCGGCGAGCTTGTTCTCGAGATAGTGGATCGAGGTTCCACCAGCGATGAAATTGGTATCGTCGATCAGCTGGCGATGCAGCGGCAGATTGGTCTTGATTCCCTCGATGATGGTCTCGGAGAGGGCAATACGCATGCGCGCGAGTGCCTGGGCGCGGTCGCCACCGTGGGTGATCAGCTTGCCGATCATCGAATCGTAGTTGGGAGGAACGAAGTAATTTGAGTAAGCGTGCGAGTCGACCCTCACGCCGGGTCCGCCCGCAGGGTGATAAGCGGTGATCCGGCCCGGCGACGGAACAAAGGTAAACGGATCCTCTGCGTTGATGCGGCACTCGATTGAGTGCCCGCGCAGGACGATGTCGCGCTGGCGAAAGGACAGGCGTTCACCACCGGCGACGCGTATCTGTTCCTGGATGATATCGATGCCCGTGATCATCTCGGTGACGGGGTGTTCGACTTGCACACGGGTGTTCATTTCAATGAAATAGAAACTCCCGCCCTCGAAGAGGAATTCGAAGGTGCCGGCTCCGCGGTAGCCGATCTTGCGGCAGGCGTCGGCGCAACGCTCACCGATACGCTCCACGAGGCGTCTGGCAATCCCCGGCGCCGGCGCTTCCTCGATGATCTTCTGGTGACGCCGCTGCATTGAGCAGTCGCGGTCCGACAACCAGACCGCGTTACGATGGGAGTCGGCGAGCACCTGGATCTCGATGTGCCGTGGCTGCTCCAGAAACTTTTCCATGTAGACCGTCGGGTTGCCGAACGCCGCCTGCGCCTCGCTGCGCGTCAGATTGACCGCGTTGATCAGCGCTGCTTCGGTATGCACGACGCGCATGCCGCGTCCGCCGCCACCGCCGGAAGCCTTGATGATGACCGGGTAGCGAACTTCGCGGGCGATGCGGACGATTTCCTTCGGATCATCCGGCAACGCATCGGGCGAACCCGGCACCGTGGGCACTCCAGCCTTGACCATGGCCTGCTTGGCTGACACCTTGTCGCCCATCAACCGGATTGACTCGGCCTTCGGGCCGATGAACACGAAGCCGCTTTTTTCAACCCGTTCGGCGAAATCGGCGTTTTCCGACAGGAACCCGTAGCCGGGGTGAATTGCCTCGGCATCGGTGACCTCGGCAGCGCTGATGATCGCCGCCATGTTCAGATAGCTCTGCGCGCTCGGGGCGGGGCCGATGCAGACCGATTCGTCGGCTAGCTTGACGTACTTGGCCTGCGCATCTGCTTCGGAGTAGACCACCACGGTTCGGATCCCCATCTCGCGACAGGCGCGTTGGATCCGAAGAGCGATCTCCCCTCTATTTGCGATCAAAACCTTGCCAAATATGGCCATCTTTTTCCAATTATTGGATTATTCGATCACAAACAAAGTCTGCCCATATTCGACAGGCTGACCGTTTTCGACCAGAACCTGTTTGATGACACCTGATTTTTCCGCCTGGATTTCGTTGAGCAACTTCATCGCTTCGATGATGCAGACGGTGTCACCTTCCTTGACGCTTGAACCGATATCGACAAAGGGCTTCGCGCCCGGTGATCCAGCCCGATAAAACGTCCCCACCATCGGCGACTTGACAGCGAACCCGCTTGCTTCCTCGCTTGGCGCAGGAAGGGTTCGGTCCTTTTCCGGCGCCGCCGGCGCGTGCGCAGGGGCCTGGCTGAACATTGGCATCATTTGCATGCCGACACCTGCCGCCACGGGCGCATTCTTGACAATGCGCACCTTTTCTTCCCCTTCGGTAACTTCAAGTTCGCTGATACTGGAACTCTCTACGAGTTCGATCAAGGTCTTGAGTTTGCGCAAATCCATGCATTTCCCCTTATTTGGTGGGTATTTTCTACCAACCCACCATAATTTTCTCGTCGGACTCGCAAAGTGGGCCCGCCAGCCTAGCTCGGCATAGTTTAACGGATTCAGGCCGGACTTCAGCGCAAAACCGCACTTTGGGCTGCCGCGCGCAACTCCTCGTAGCTAAGCTTGCCCGCGTGGGACTTAACCACGCGTCCCGCGCCGTCTAAGACCAGGGTGAATGGCAGAGCCCCGGAGCGATTGCCAAGTGCTTTCATGAGATCCAAGCCAGGTGCGCCTGTCTGCAAAATCGTGTAAGTAATGCCTATATCTGCGGCAAAAGAGCGCATTTTGTCTTTATCGTCGATTCCTATGCCGATGACACGGACCTTGTTACCCAGATCCCCCGTGGCTAGCCGCTGCAAGTCCGGCATTTCTTCCTTGCAGGGGCCGCACCACGTCGCCCAGAAATTGACCAGCAGCGGCTGCCCCCGGAACCGGGAGACCTCGGTTTCATTGCCTTTCAAGTCCGGAAGCTTAACTGCCCACAAGGGACTCGTGTCGATCACAGGATCCGGCGTCAACCGCAGAAGTCCAATGGCGGCGCCGAGCGCAGCGGACAACAATCCCAAGGATATGGCCAGCCGGTGTCGGCGCAGCCAGATCATCGCGCCACGTTCACAAGCATTTTTTCCAGATCCGTGTCTTGAGGCTCCGGGCGGGCTTGCATGAGCAGGCGCAGGTCGGCGGCGTCGCCGCGCTGGGCGCGGCCGGCGGAATCGGTACGACCGGCCAGGCGCAGGTCGTTTGGCGAAAACACCGACAGACAGACTTCGAATCCGCTTATCTGCGTTGTTAAGCAGGTTACCTGCCGGTCAATTCGCGGGTCAAAGTGCTTGCGAAGAGAGGTCCGGTACTGCAGGCCGCGGTTGAGCAGAAACATTTCGACCGGCTTTTCGCCATCGCAAAAAAGGTCGAGGTCAATGCAGCTACCCCGTGTAGCAACGCCAGTCCACGTGCCGCCGGACACCATCGGGCCGAACATCGCAAGCTCCAGCATGATCTCAAGCGCGCTCGTGCGCATGCTTTCAATGCGACCACGCTGCTCATCGGCCTGGTAAAGACTCTGATAACTGCGTACCGCAGCCTCGACTTCGGCGTTGTCAGGCAAGGTGTCGCCCTCTCGAAAGCCAAGCTGGCGCGCCGCTTTGCGTTTGGCCGCGCCGTAATCCGTCAGTCCGCCTTCAGCGATGAGGCGTGCCGCCTGCGCCGCGATCTCGCGCCGTGGGTGCCTGCCAAAGCGGGGGGTGTTGGGCATTTGCGGAATTCTACGTTGCCGATAGTCGTGGCTTAGACCCGCGCGTCTGCTCCGCGGAACTTGCGGCGCGCGTGCGGCAGGGCCCTAGAATCCACCGGGACGATTCGGGACCGGCATGCACATACACATCCTAGGCATTTGCGGCACATTCATGGGGGGCATCGCTGCGCTGGCGCGCGAGGCCGGTTTCCGCGTAACCGGGTGCGACGCCAACGTCTATCCGCCCATGAGCACGCAGCTGCGCGACTTGGGCATCGACTTGATCGAAGGCTACGATCCAGGCCAGGTCCGCCTCTCGCCTGACCTGTTCGTGATCGGCAACGTGGTCTCGCGCGGAAACCCGCTCATGGAGGAAATCCTCGATGCGGGTCTCGCGTACGTCTCAGGCCCGCAATGGGTCGGTGAGCATCTGTTGCGCGGGAAGCATGTCCTCGCGGTGGCGGGGACGCACGGCAAGACCACCACCGCATCCATGCTCGCCTGGATCCTCGATCATGCGGGACGCCGCCCCGGCTTCCTGATCGGCGGTATCCCCTCCAATTTTGGTGTCTCTGCGCGTTCAGGTACGGAACTGGTCGTCATCGAGGCAGACGAGTACGACAGTGCGTTTTTCGACAAGCGCAGCAAGTTCGTCCACTATCGGCCCACGACCGCAGTACTCAACAACCTGGAGTTCGACCATGCCGATATCTTTGCCGATCTGGCGGCGATCGAGACCCAGTTTCATCACCTGGTTCGTACCGTCCCGCGGCGCGGAATGATCATCGTCAATGCCCTTGAGGCGAGTCTGGAACGGGTATTGGCGCGCGGCTGCTGGAGCGCGGTGCAGCGCTTTGGCGGAAACGGGGAATGGCAGGCTGGACCGGTCGACCGTGACGGCTCCTTCGAAGTGATTCACGCGGGACGTTGCAGCGGGCGTTTGAGCTGGGATTTGACCGGGGAACACAATCGCTTGAATGCCCTGGCGGCGCTCGCGGCGGCATGCAATGCGGGCGTCGACCCAGCAGAGGGGATCGCCGCGCTGACCATGTTCGGTGGAGTCAAACGCCGCATGGAAGTCCGCGGTATCGCCAATGGCATTACGGTCTACGACGATTTCGCCCACCACCCGACGGCGATCGCCACGACTCTGGCCGGCGTGCGTACGCGTTTTGGTTCCGCGCGGATACTCGCGGTTCTCGAGCCACGCTCCAACACCATGAAACTGGGCGTCATGAAGGCCGCGTTGCCGCAGAGTCTGGTGGCGGCAGACCTGGTCTTTGGCTACGGGGCTGGCCAGGGACGCGACGCCCTTGGCTGGGATCTTGCAGATGCGTTGGCGCCGCTCGGTCAGTCCGCCGCCGCTTTCTCCGACCTGGACGCCCTGGTGGCCGCCGTTGCCGCTGCCGCGCAGCCAGGGGACCATATCGTGGTGATGAGCAATGGCGGTTTTGGAGGCGTACACCAGAAGCTCCTCGCCGCTCTTGCAAGCGGGCGAACATGATCATCTATCTGCATGGTTTTCGTTCTTCGCCGCAGTCATTCAAGGCGCGCCTGATCGGCGAGCGCATGGCCGTTCTCGGGCGGGCGGCCGAATATGTGTGCCCGCAGCTGTCTCCTCGGCCAGCTGAGGCCGTCGGTTCCATCAGGGATATCGCGAGCTCCCATGATCCGGCCATGCTGACCTTGATCGGCAGTTCGCTGGGTGGCTACTACGCGACTTGGTTGGCAGAACAACTGGGCTGCCGCGCGGTCCTACTGAATCCTGCGATGGGTGCCGACCAGAAGCTGCGCGCCCATCTCGGCCCGCAGACTGCCTACCATGGGGATGGAGGGTCATTCGACCTAACCGCCGGTGACCTCGACCAGCTCCGCGACCTAAAGGTTGGAACGATCACCCGGCCCGAGCGATACATGCTGGTGGCCGCCACGGGGGACGAGGTACTCGATTGGCGTGAAATGGTGGCGGCTTTTCCGGGAGTACGGCACAAGGTCATCCACGGTAGCGATCACGGCCTCTCCGATTTTCGAGATTACATGGACGAAGTGCTCAGTTTCGCCGGAGTTAGATGAAGTTGAACTTTCGTTGCGTCGCAGCATATTGCGCTGCGGTGTGATAGAGTCCGCGCCGATTGCTTGTATAGGGGTGCGAACATGCGTCTTGCCAACAAAGTAGCCATCATCACCGGGGGTGCCAACGGCATCGGTTTGGCCACCGCCAGGCGTTTTGCCGAAGAAGGCGCCAAAGTGGTCATCGCCGATCTCAAGCGCGACGCAATTGACACCGCCGTGACCGCTACCGCAGCGGCCTGGGGCACGATCGTCGACGTTACCCAGCGTGCCAGTGTCGACGCGTTGATCACCGACACAAAGGATCGCTTCGGGCGCATCGATGTCCTTGTCAACAACGCCGGCATCACCAAGGACGCCCGCCTGGTCAAGATGACCGAGGTGGAGTTCGACGCCGTGGTGGATGTGAACCTGAAGGGCGTGTTCAATTGCACGCAGGCTGTGGCCGAGACCATGATCGCCCAGGGCAGCGGCGTGATCCTCAACGCATCTTCAGTTGTCGGTATCTACGGCAACTTCGGACAGACCAATTATTCAGCCACCAAGTTCGGCGTCATCGGATTCACCAAGACCTGGTTTCGCGAGCTGGGGCCCAAAGGCATCCGCGTCAATGCGGTGGCCCCGGGGTTCATCGCAACCTCGATCCTGGACACCATTCCGGAGAAGGTCATCAAGCAGATCGAGGGCCGGGTGGCGCTCGGCCGCCTTGGCAAGCCGTCGGAAATCGCCAGCGTCTATGCCTTTCTGGCATCCGACGACGCGTCGTACATCAACGGTGCGGTGATCGAGGTCTCTGGCGGGCTGACGGTCTAGCAACGTCGCCTGCCTGTACCCGTCGCGGGCAGGCCTTAGTCGACTGTCGCGCCGGAGGCCTTGACGACCTTGGCCCAGCGGTCGATCTCGGACCGAAAGAACGCGCTCGCCTGATCCGGCGAGTCGCCGACCACCTCGAAGCCTTGATCGGTGAAGCGCTGCACCAGGTCGGCAGCGCGCAACCCACGAACGACGTCGGCATTCAATTTGGCAAGGATTTCGCGCGGCACACCCTTCGGTGCTGCTACGGCCTGCCATGAAGTCACCTCGAATCCCTTCAGTCCGGACTCGATTACCGTAGGTACATTGGGCATTTGCGGCATGCGTGCCGCGGATGTCACCGCGAGCGCCTTCATCTTCCCGGCGCGGATGAAGGGCACGACAGTGCCGAAGTTCTGAAACGAGGCTTCGATATTGCCGGCCATGATGTCGACCTGCGCCGCAGCACCGCCGCGATACGGAATGTGCACGCCAAAGGTGCCAGTCTGTTGCTTGAAAAGTTCCGCGGACAGGTGGTCGCTCGACCCCGAGCCCGAGGACCCGTACGAGATCTTGCCCGGATTGCGCTTTGCGTAAGCGATGAATTCCTTCAAATCCTTGGCGGGAAACGAGGGCGGGGTGATGAGCACATTGGGTGTGCGCACCGCAACCGAGATGGCGTCGAAATCCTTGACAACATCGTAGCGCGGGTTGCGATAGAGACTCATGTTGATCGAGAACACGCCGATCGAGCCGACCATGATGGTATACCCGTCGGCGGGCGATTTCGCGAGGGCCTCGGCGGCGACTGATCCGTTGGCGCCCGGCCGGTTCTCGACCAAGGTCGTGTAGCCCGATTCATTGAGCTTCTGGCCGATGGCGCGCGCGACGATGTCGCTGGTGCCGCC